>NZ_JBFUJT010000024.1:0-88809 GCF_056401235.1 Polaromonas sp. P4_F9
CGGTGCGCCGCCCATAGCTTGGGCTATGGGCAAGCGCCGCAACGCCGCAGACCGCCCGAGAAGGCGCTTGCCCTCCGGGTTGGGGTGAAATCGGGCGATTGAGCCCCCCACAGGCCCTTGTATGGGCATTAGCCCATGCGGCGGTCCCGGGCGGCCCACTCATCCCGATTGCACCCCAACGCGGCCTCGTTTAAATCGTAAACAGGTTCTAAGAGCCGGCACATTCTGACAAGTGTTCTGGCACTGCTACAATCAAAGGCTTCGCGGAAAGGTGGATGAGCGGTTTA
This sequence comes from Polaromonas sp. P4_F9, assembly GCF_056401235.1. NCBI lineage: Bacteria > Pseudomonadati > Pseudomonadota > Betaproteobacteria > Burkholderiales > Comamonadaceae > Polaromonas > Polaromonas sp. P4_F9. The sequence continues at coordinate 288 of NZ_JBFUJT010000024.1, forward strand.
AGTCACACGCCTGGAAAGCGTGCGTGGGGTTATACCCACCGCGGGTTCGAATCCCGCCCTTTCCGCCAGAGATAAAGTAAACACGGGGCCTCGCGCCCCGTTTTTGCTTTCTGTTCCCACAAAATGCCTACTATCTGGGCAATGTCACTCGATCAACCGTCTGTTTTGGGTGACCCGCTAGCTATTGTGTGGTCGACAGCGTTTTCTTGACGAGTGCAAAGTAAGCTGTTTGGGCCCTGTCCACGAGAGCGACAAGGAAGGACTTATCGTTGATGTTCGCCAAGCTGGAAGAACTGTCTACCATAGCCCGCACATTTCCCAAGTCATCGACGTACCATAGTGCTAGCCGCTGTTTGTCAGTGTGTGTTGTCGCCGGAAGAGACACTTCCAGGATACTCGTAGGATGCGCCAGGACTACGAATCGAAAGCTAAGTTCGTACTTTGTGCCTAGCGCTACCAGTACGCCTTCGCCAGGCTCTCTGCGCGTAACCCGAATTGAAGGAAAAGATTCCTCGTTGAAGGGATGCTCTGCCATCTTGAAGAACTTGTCGACTTGATCTTGATGGATCTTGAACAGAGCTTCGTAAGTAGTCAATTTCTCAGTAAGTCCGACCATAGCAAGCCTCTTTTCAATTGCGATGTGGACAGTATTGCACGGCCTGCCCCAGGGCTTCGTTACAAAACCCTCTGCCCATGACGCGCGTCCTGCAAGACAGCCACGGCCAGCTTTTCCCCAATCTCAGCCAAAAGAAAACCCGCATGCGGCGGGCTAGCTGACCTGAAAAAACACTTACAAAACCCTTCGTCACATCGACGGCGGGCCCCACAATCACGGATTGTCCTTGGCAAACTCTTCCTTCGCGACCTCAACGGCATCCCGTGCACCATGCGTCGGCCAAAGTTCGTGGCCCCTGTCAATCAGGCTATGGAGGTCACCCTCGCCCTTTGAGAGCGAAAGGTACATGCTTCCGAAAATCTCGGCCCAGATGATTTCCGGCGTCTGGCCATGATGAGTGTCGGTGCTCGATTGCATAGCTAAAGTATGACTGAAACAAGGCCGTTTTGACCGCGCTAGAGTCGCGACGGCACATGCCTGAATCTAACACCGAAAACGCTGTACAACATTAACAAAATCAGCAATGCTTTAACCGCCCTGCAGGGCGGACAAAACCCCGAAAAGCCCCTATCCATGCCGGTCTCGGTGCCTGAATGGTTTTAGACGTTTGATTGTTTTGATTAACATCTATTCAAACGGGGAAAGCAATCTGCGCGTGTGGAATCTATCGGTTTCCAGAAACGCCATCCTCCAAAGATAGCTGACGGCAGAGCATAAGAAAAGCCACCTTGCGGTGGCTTTTTGATGCGCGTGAACCTATCAGTTCAGGGCAGATTTCTTGCCGTCCTTGTAGACGTACAAGGTGATGGCGGGGTTTTTCAATTCGCCATTGGGCTCGAAAGCGATCGTGGTGGTTACGCCCTTGAAGTTGGTTTTAATCAACTCGGGGGTGTAGACCTTTGGATCGGTCGAGTTGGCGCGCTTCATGGCGTCAACCAAAATGAAGGTCGCGTCGTAGGTATAAGGGCTGTAAACCTGGAACTGGTTGGGGTACTTGGCGTCGTAACGCTTTTTCCAGGCTTCCCCGCCAGGCATCTTGGCGAGCGATGCACCGCCTTCAGCGCAGACCACATTGTTGAGGGTCTTGGCGCCAGCGGCGAGTTTGGCCAGTTCAGCCGTGCAGATGCCATCACCACCAAAGTACTTCACGTTGGCCATGCCGAGTTGCTCCATCTGGCGCAGCATCGGGCCGCCTTGCGGGTCCATGCCGCCGAAGAAAATTGCATCGGGATTTTTCGATTTGACAGCCGTTAGGATGGCCATGAAGTCGGTGGCTTTGTCGGTGGTGAACTGCTCGTCAACCACGGTCATGCCTTTTGCCATAGCCGTCTTTTTGAAGACTCCAGCAACGCCCTGGCCGTAAGCTGAGCGGTCATCAATGATGGCGACTTTTTTCAGTTTGAGTGCGTCAGCCGCGTAGAAAGCCAAGCCGGCGCCGAGCGCGTTGTCGTTGGCGAGAATACGGTAGGTGGTTTTGTAGCCAGGCTTGGTCAGGTCCGGGTTAGTCGCGGCGCCCGTAATGTGAGGAATACCGCAATCGTTGTAAACCTTGGAAGCAGGAATCGTAGTGCCTGAATTGAGGTGCCCCACTACACCGGCTACTTTGGAGTCGCACAGTTTCTGTGCAGCAGCGGTGCCCTGTTTTGGATCGGCGGCGTCGTCTTCCGCAACGATTTCAAACTTGACCTTCTTGCCGCCGATGACAACGTTCTGCGCGTTCAGGTCCTCAATGGCCATACGCACGCCGTTTTCATTGTCTTTGCCGTAATGGGCCTGTGAGCCCGACAGCGGCGCGACGTGACCGATTTTGACCACTACATCTTGTGCAGAAGCAAAACCCGCCACAACAGCGAGAGCAGCCACTACTGTGAGTTTTAATTTCATTTGCATAAAAACACTCCGATTAGGAAATTACCGTTAAAGGTTGAGAACAATTTTTATAACTCAACGGGGCCGAACATAACGCAATTTTCGGGCCCGCACCATAGCAACGGCCCTAGGTTCATTTGGATGAGGGGGTTTACCCGAGGAGTAGATCGTCTTATGTGAATGTGGGTTTCACCACCCGTCCCGCGCTGCGACGCGGGCGCGAAAACAGGGTGCGTCGGCCGGCATCCGGACCAGGGCCGAGCCGCTATTTGGGCGCTTCCTGTTCAAAGGCCTGCTTCACCGATTCGCGTACGACCATTTCGATTTCTTCGCGAAGGCGGGGGGCAAGCGTCTGGGTATGCTCCAGGATCAGTTGCCCGACCACTTCACGCAAACGCCGTTCCAGAATCAGGTCGACCCGTTGCATGACGCGTTGCACCATCTGGTCTTCGAGCCCGGAAGCATCGGTCGAAGGCGCTGCCTTTGCTGCTGCCTTGCCCGGGGCAGTTGCTGGCGGTGCCGTAGGCCGGACCACCTCGGTCAGCGTCGGCACAAAACGGGGCGGAACGGACGAACTCTTCATGCACCCTCTCCGGCCGTTGCAAGGTCGTGCCGCTTCATGGCGTACCCCCTGTCGGTGTAATGTTTCCAGCGGCTGCGCGCTGCCAGGCGGTCGCCGTCGTCCCGTGCAACCACCTCGATAAAACGCTCAAAGCGCTCAAATTCAACGGGGATACCCCGCCCCAGGTTGACCAGCACGCCATGATGAGCACAGTCCTGCAGCGACTCGGCAAGCAGCACAGGCGTGACCGCCACGCTGTCTTCTCCGGCATCGGTCCGGCAATGCGGCACAAACTCCGTGGGGGAAAAATTCCACAACCATTGATCAAGCTGCGCCAGGACCTCTGATTCGGCCGTTACCACCACGCGGGCGCCGCTGAGATAGGCCTTGCGCAGCAGGCGACAGCTGTAGGCCAGCTTGTCGGGTACGTTGAAATGAAAGGCGATCTCGGTCATGCCCGGGTTCTGGATGCAGGTTTGCTTCTTTTTGCCGCCCTGGCCTTGGGTTCGACCTTACGCGGGACGGCCTCGGTGACATGGTCCAGCAGATAGTCCAGCAGCAAGGGCACCGGCCGGCCGGTCGCGCCTTTGGCCGCTCCGCCTTTCCAGGCCGTTCCGGCGATGTCCAGGTGCGCCCACGGGAAACTGGCGGCAAAACGCTGCAGGAACTTCGCCGCCGTCACGGCGCCACCCGCCCGTCCAGCGACATTTGCCACGTCGGCAAAATTCGTTTTCAGCCCTTCCGCGTAATCATCGTCCAGCGGCATCCTCCAGCACAGGTCGAGAGACGACTCCCCCGCCGCAGCCAGCGACCCGGCCAGCTCGTCGTTGCTTGAAAAGAGCCCGCTGCGAACACCACCCAAAGCCACCACGCAGGCGCCGGTCAGCGTGGCGATATCGATCACAGCCCTCGGCTTGAAGCGTTCCGCGTAGGTCAAGGCGTCGCACAGCACCAGGCGTCCTTCCGCATCGGTGTTCAGAATTTCAATCGTTTGCCCGCTCATGCTGGTGACTACATCGCCCGGCTTGAGGGCCCGTCCACCGGGCATGTTCTCGGAAGCCGGAATCAGCCCCACGACATTCAGCGAGGGCTGCAATTCGGCGAGTGCCCGGAACGTGCCCAGCACGCTGGCTGCGCCGCACATGTCGAACTTCATCTCGTCCATCTCGGCGGCCGGCTTGATCGAAATGCCACCCGTATCGAAAGTGATGCCTTTGCCGATCAGCACCACGGGCGCCACCGACTTGGCCGCGCCGTCATACCGCAGCACGATGAAGCGCAGGGGCTCTGACGTGCCTTGGGCCACCGCCATGAACGAGCCCATGCCGAGTTTGGCGACTTCCTTGGGGCCCAGAACCTCCACCTTGATGTTGCGCAATCGGGCCAGTTCCCGGGCCGCGCCAGCCAACAGGGTCGGCGTGGCATGGTTGGCGGGCCGATTGGCCCACTCCTTTGCAAAGTCAATACCTTTGACCAACGCGATACCCTTGTCAAACCCCGGCCTGGCAGCCGAAAGATCGTTCACACCGACCACTATGCGGTGCAGTTTTACCGGGCTTGGCTTGGATTTGGTGGTGCTGTACACGTAAGCAGCGTCGCTGCAGGCCACCACTGCGGCCCGCACGGCATCCGGCTGCGGGTTGTTCAGGGCACCGAGACCGAGCACGACCCGTTGCGTATTGCCGTTTTTGAGGGTTCCCAACGCGGCATTCACGGCAGTACGGACATTTCGGGGACTCCCGTCACCGGCCCCCACCAGCAATACCCGCGTTGCCGCGATGCCCGGCGTACGGTAAGCGCTCAGCAGCTTGCCCGGCTTGGCTTCCAGGTCCCCCGCCTTGAGGGCAAGTGCGGCGAGCGTCGACAGGGGGTCATCGCCAGCGCTCAGGTCCTGGGGTATGAGCACCACCAGTGCATCGCATTTTTCGCTGCAAAGACGGGCACGGGGAAGCAGTTTGAGTTCAAAGTCCATAATTCAGGGTTGAGCAAATAAAACAACAATAAAGCAGAGCAACGGCAATAGTCAGTCATGTTATTCCAATCTTCGATTCGCAAAGAGCTGGCGCGCAGTTTCGGCGCAACACTGGTGGTGCTGGTCACCATCGTGATGACCATTGTGCTGATCCGCACCTTGGGCCAAGCCTCGCGCGGCTCCATCAGTCCCCAGGACGTGATGCTCTTCATGGCTTACTCGGCCCTGGGGCGCCTGCCAACTATCCTGACGCTGTCGCTCTTCATTGCCATGGTCAGTACCTTGTCACGCATGTACCGCGACAGTGAAATGGTGGTCTGGTTCACCAGCGGACAGGGATTGGGGGGCTTCCTGAAGCCGCTCTTTCGCTTCGCCTGGCCAGTTCTGCTGGTCATTGCGCTGATGGCGCTTTTTGTCTGGCCATGGGCCAACCAGCAGACCAAGGACATGCAAAACCGCTACGCACAGCGCGGCGACTTGAGCCGGGTCGCCCCGGGCCAGTTCCAGGAATCATCCAGCGGCAACCGGGTATTTTTCATTGATCGGGATTTGGCAAGCGAGCAAAGCAGCAGCAACGTTTTTATTGCTGCGACCGAAAAAGGAAAAAGCTCCGTCACCACGGCACGTTCAGGCCGTATTGAGACCCGGGGCGACGCCCAGTTCCTGATGCTCGAAAAAGGCCAGCGGCTTGAAAACGTGGTGGGGCAGTCGGCCCTGAAGATCAGCGATTTTGAAGAGTACGGCACCCGGACGGGCGACTCCGCCTACCTTGGCGAACGCACACCCGAAGCCAAGCTCCTGTCCACACGCTCGCTGATCAAGGAGCCTACGCGCAGCAACCTGGGTGAGCTGGCATGGCGATTGGGTCTGGCCATGGCCGCAGTCAATTTCGTCATTCTGGCGGTCGCACTGGCAAGCGTGAACCCGCGCGGCGGGCGCAGCGGGAACATGATTTTTGTGCTGCTGACGTTTGTCGTCTACAACAACCTGGTGAATCTGGGGCAAAGCTGGATTTTTGTGGGCCTGATCAGTTTCACCAACTTCCTGGTGGTGCTGCATGGCGGTGTGCTGTTGCTGGGGCTGCTGTGGCTGGCCAAACGGCATTTCAACTGGGTGCTTCGGCCCGCCCGGCGCGTTGTGCATGCCCCCCTGGGCGTGCGCGACACCGACTTTGGAAGCAGCGCATGAAGACCATACGCCGGCTGATTTACGGGGAAGTACTAACCGCCATTGCGTTGGTGGCGCTGGGTTTTCTGGCCCTGTTCTTCTTTTTTGACCTTGTCGACGAGCTGCAATACCTCGGCAAAAACAATGGCCTGAGCGCCGCAACCGACATTTACCAAATTCGCCATGCGCTGCTGTATGTGGCCCTGCTGATTCCCAATCACCTCTACGAGCTCCTGCCGATTTCCGTTTTGATCGGCACCATTTTTGTCATGGCGCGGCTGGCCCAGAGCTCGGAGTACACGATTCTGCGCACCAGCGGACTGGGGCCGTGGCGGGCACTGCGGCTGCTTCTGGTCCTGGGTGCCGTTTTTGTGACCCTCAGCTTTGCCGTGGGCGACTACGTGGCCCCCGCCAGCGAGCGGGCGGCGCAATTGCTCAAAGCCCGCTATCAAAGCAAAATTACCGTCGGCCAGACCGGCGCCTGGCTCAAGGAGAAACAGCCCTACAACAACTATGTCGTCAACGTCAAAGAGCTGACGCCCAACAACGAAATGAAGGGCGTGCAGATTTTCGAATTCGACAACAAAGGCCTGATTGTCTCGACCACCCAGGCCCCCGTGGCCGTGTTCACCGGAGGCGACGCCTGGATGCTCAAGCAGGCTAGCCGCGCAGAATTTGACGTTCCCGCCAGCCCTGCCGATATCAGCAAACCGCAGAACGGCGCGAGGGTCAGCCGGACGACCCTTCAGACCTTTCGCTGGCCCACCGAGATCAGCGCGGAGATGGTGTCGGTGGCGCTGCTCAAGCCCGAGCGCATGAGCACCCTGGACCTCTTCAACTACGTCCGCCACCTCAACGCCAACGGCCAGACGGCCCAGCGCTATGAAATTGAATTCTGGAAAAAAGTGTTTTATCCACTCAGCTGCCTGGTGATGGTGATGCTGGCACTGCCTTTTGCCTACCTGCATTTCCGTTCCGGCGGTATCGCCAGCTATGTTTTTGCGGGCGTTATGATTGGCATCAGCTTCTTTTTGCTTAACAACGTGTTCGGCTACATCGGCAACCTGCGCAACTGGCAGCCCTGGCTGGCCGCTGCAACACCCGGGCTGATGTACATGGCCGTTTCACTGGGGGCATTTGGCTGGCTGGTCCTGCGGCGCTGACGGGCCGGCGCACACTCACCGCAAGACAAACATGACTCCTTCCAACCCCACGCCGGCAGGCACAGGCATTGTCCTGTTTGCGCATGGCTCGCGTGACCCCCACTGGCGGGCCCCCATTGAGGCCGTCGCCACGGAGATCCGCTCGCGCCAGCCCGGCACACCCGTACGCTGTGCCTACCTCGAGCTGAGTGCACCGTCACTGCCCGAAGCCGCTACTAATTTGATAGCTGAAGGCGTTCAAAGAATAAGGGTATTTCCACTTTTTCTTGGCGTTGGCAAACATGCACGCGAGGATTTTCCCTTGCTTGTCGAGCAAATAAGGGCCGCGCATCCCGGCGTGACGGTTGAACTTCTGCCGACTGCCGGCGAATACCAGCAGCTCACCACCCTGATGGCCGACATCGCCCTGTCCTGACCTTCTTCAGGCGACGAAAAATCAGCGCGCGCAACCATCAATTCATTAGCACAAGCAGGCATAATAAAGTCAATAATTAGCCTGAATTTGATATGAACCTTCACCAATTCCGTTTCGTTCAAGAGGCCATACGGCGCAACCTGAACCTCACCGAAACCGCTCGCGCCCTGCACACGTCGCAGCCCGGGGTGTCCAAGGCCATCATCGAACTCGAAGAAGAACTCGGCGTGGAGATTTTTGCGCGCCATGGCAAGCGTCTCAAACGTGTGACCGAACCCGGCGAGCATGTACTCAAAAGCATAGAACTCATCATGCGCGAGGTCGGAAACTTGCGGCGTATCGGGGAGCAGTTTTCGGCGCAGGACAGTGGAACGCTGTCGATCGCCACCACGCACACCCAGGCCCGCTACGTGCTGCCGCAACCGGTGGCCAGGCTGCGCGAAGCCTTCCCCAAGGTCAACGTCAGCCTGCATCAGGGCTCACCCGATCAGGTGGCCCGCATGGTCATCGACGAAGTCGCTGAAATCGGCATCGCCACGGAATCACTGACCCACTACGAAGAACTGGTGACCCTGCCCTGCTACGAATGGCAGCATATGCTCGTGATGCCGATCGACCATCCCCTGGCCAAAAAGGACGACATCACGCTGGAGGATCTGGCCCAGGAACCGCTGATCACCTACCACCCCTCCTTCACCGGGCGCACCAAGGTCGACCAGGCTTTTGCGGCCAGGCGCCTGCAGCCCCGCATTGCCCTTGAAGCCATCGACTCCGATGTGATCAAGACCTATGTGCGCCTCGGGCTGGGTGTCGGGATTGTGGCCGAGATGGCGCTCAAGGACGACGGCACCAACGCAGACCTGGTGGCCAAACCGGCCGGTCCGCTGTTTGGCGTGAACGTGGCCCGCGTGGCTTTCAAGCGCAGCGCCTACCTGCGCAATTTCGTCTATAAATTTGCCGAGCTGCTCAGCGACAAGCTGGACCGCGCCCTTATCACCAAGGCCATGGCTGGCCGCATCAACGACTACGAAGCATGAACACGCAGATGACTGCCCCCCTTTCGGCCAACCTCTCAACCCCCACCAGCGCAAACGCCGCCCGTACTCCCCAGCTCACCAGCAAGCTGCCGGCCGTTGGCACCACCATCTTCACCGTGATGTCCGCGCTGGCTGCCGAAAAGCAGGCGGTCAATCTGGGCCAGGGATTTCCGGACTTTGAATGCGATCCCCGGCTGGTCAATGCGGTGACCGATGCCATGCTCAAGGGGCTGAACCAGTACCCACCCATGACAGGCGTTCCCGTGCTGCGCGAAGCCATTGCCGCAAAGCTGGCCCGACTGCACGACCGAAGCTACAACCCCCACACCGAGATCACCGTCACTGCGGGCGCCACACAAGCCATCCTCACGGCCATCCTGGCCGTGGTGCACCCCGGCGACGAAGTGATCGTGCTGGAGCCCTGCTACGACAGCTACGTGCCCAATATCGAACTCGCCGGCGGCACGGTGGTACGCGTCCCCTTGACGCCTGGCACGTTCCGTCCCGACTTCGACAAGATTTCGGGCGCCATCACGTCAAAAACCCGCGCCATCGTGGTCAACTCGCCGCACAACCCCAGTGCCACGGTCTGGACCGAAGCCGACATGCTCAAGCTGCAGGAGATCCTTGCACCCACCGATGTGCTGCTGATCAGCGACGAGGTATATGAGCACATGGTGTTTGACGCGGCCAAGGGGCAGATGCACCAGAGTGCCGCCCGCTTCCCCGGCCTGGCGGCCCGTGCCTTCATCGTCAGCAGCTTCGGCAAGACCTACCATGTGACCGGCTGGAAGGTGGGGTATGTCGCAGCGCCGGCAGCACTGACCACCGAATTCCGCAAAGTGCACCAGTTCAATGTTTTCACCGTCAACACGCCGGTGCAATACGGCCTGGCCGCTTACATGGCCGACCCCAAGCCCTACCTGGACCTGCCCGCGTTCTACGAGCGCAAGCGCGACCTCTTTCGCGCCGGGCTGGCCAAAACCCGCTTCAAGCTGCTGCCCAGCGAGGGCACCTACTTCCAGTGCGTGGACATTTCAGAGGTTAGCGACCTGAATGAAGCTGACTTTTGCCAATGGCTCACCACCGAGATCGGTGTGGCAGCGATTCCGCTGTCGGCGTTTTATGGCGACGGCTTTGACCAGCGCGTGGTGCGCTTTTGCTTTGCCAAGAAAGATGAAACGCTGCACTCGGCGCTGGAGCGGCTGGCGAAGCTGTAAACAAAGGGCCGGCCTGAACGGAGATGCCCGCCCTCAAATACCATGCGAAAGAGGAGCCGGCATATTCGAAAATTTCTTCACCGTCCAGAGCTCTTCTGGAACAAACATTGCCGCTGTTTCGGCTTTGACGCGGCGTGGCGTGAGGGAAAAAATCACAACAAAACTGCAATTGCTTGTCCAGGCTTATTGAAAGAGTTAGAGTCGGGCGCAAGCCTTTCTTGACCTGGAAACTTGCTCGCACGTATTGAGGCTTCAGTTTGCCTTTATTTTCCGTTCTATTGAAAACCCTGCTGCATCGACGGCCAGTTCCTTGAGTTTCGGCAACTTTGTCTTCCTGTAGCGCTTGCCGCGGTACCTCTGTTCACGACAGCGAGCACTCTGACGACTTGAAGGAGATTCATGATGACAAGAAAATCGGAAAGGCGATTCGGCGGCAAAGCTGGCGCGATCGCGGGCTTGCTCATTGCGGTAGCGTTACTGGCCGGAGGCTATGGATGGCTTACCCGCACGTCGCCAGCATCTCAGGCAGAACCGCCGGAACAGGTAACCATCGCGACAAATACCGCCTATGTTGGAAGCTGTCCGGTCACCGTGGCTCGAGAAAAAGGTTATTTCGCGAGCGAGGGAATACTTGCCGTTGTTCAACCTCACTCCAGCGGCAAGGCTGCCATGGAAGCGGTCTTGCAGGGACAGGCCAATTTGGCGACCGTTGCCGACATTCCCATCATGTTTGCTGGCATGAGCGATCAACCTGTATCTGTCATCGCCACAATATTCAAGGCGGAGAGGGATCATGGGATTGTCGGGCGAAGGGACAGGGATGTCGTGACGCCCGGGAACCTCAAGGGAAAACGCATAGGCGTTACGCTGAGCACTTCAGGGCACTTCACACTCCATGCTTTCCTCAGCCGGCACAGGTTGTCGTCAGATGGAGTGACGGTGCGCAACTATAAACCGGAGGATCTTCCCACAGCGCTCGCGCAAGGCGATGTTGACGCCATTGCGACGTGGGAACCATTTCTGGACACGTCGTTGACAGCGCTCGGTGGCAACGGCGTGATTCACTACGCTCAGGGCATCTACGAAAGCCTATACAACGTTGCCGGAATGCGGGCCTATGTCGTCAGCCACCCGGAAACCATCAAAAAAGTCCTGCGCGCGTTGGTCAAGGGTGCGCGATTTTGCAGCGACGCGCCCGATGCGGCACGCGAACTGATTGCTGCGGGTATGCTGGATGCGACGAAGTTGAAAGCGTCGTGGCCGTCGTACCGGTTCAACATGGCCCTGGACCAGGGCTTGATACTGGCCCTGGAGGACGAGGCACGGTGGGCAATCAGGAACAAGCTGACAAGCAAGACTGAAATGCCGAATTATCTTAATTACATTTACCTTGATGGCTTGAAGGCAGTGATGCCGTCAGCAGTGACGATTATTCATTGAAACGGCTCGCTTGCGCGTCTGGGTTGAATTTCGGGTCAAGCACTTTTTCGAATCGTGACTTCAACCCATGTTGCTCTGACCACCCCTGACTACGCGAGCCTGGAGATCACTGCCACGGCAGCGACTCCCTTGTCGGCCTTTTACGGCAACGGCTTTGACCTGCGCGTGGTGCGCTTCTGCCTTGTGAAAAAAGACGAGACGTTGCACGCTGCGCGGGACCGCCTGGCAAAACTGTAGGCGCCTCCTGACGGTCGAACGGGCCTCCTTCCTGCTTGATTTTGCTCTGCCCCGGGCAAGAATCAAGGCATACAACAAGGAGCCCTTCCATGTCCATCTCCCTCATACTGCTCATCATCCTGATCCTGATCCTGATCGGCGCCCTCCCAACCTGGGGTCACAGTAGAAACTGGGGTTACGGCCCCAGCGGTGGCTTGGGCCTCGTGGTGCTCATCCTGGTCATACTGCTGCTGATGGGACGCATCTAGCATCCAGATTGTGTTTCTCGCGCAACAAAAGGGCCTTGCCATTGCAAGGTCTTTTTTTTGAGCAATCGAATCGACGTATGGTCCACGCCAATCCGTTGAGCGACAGCATGGCAAGCACGTGGCAAGCACCCGGTGAACGCCCGGTTCACTGTTGGTTCGCGCTGCGAAGCCCTGGCTTTAACTGTTGATCTGCGCCCAGGCCTTGTGGTGACGGCATCACACCCTTCAGCAGTTGCTAGCCTTTACTGAAAGGCTGACATCAACTATTCAGTTGCTGCCAGGCTTTTTCCAGCCGTTTCAGGCTCACCGGCTGTGGCGTTCGCAGCTCCTGTGCGAAGAAGCTCACGCGCAACTCCTCCAGCAGCCAGCGAAACTCCTGCATGCGTGCATCGGTCGCGCCTTTGCGTTCGGCCACCAGGCGCCAGTAGCGCTGCTCCTGCGGGCGCAACTCTGCCAGCCGCGCTGCGTCACGGGCCGGGTCGGCTCGCCATTTCTCCAGGCGCAGCGTGATCGCCTTCAGGTAGCGAACAAAGTGCTGCAGCTGCGGGTAGGGTGTGGTGGTCAAAAAGCGTTTGGGCACCAGGCGCTGCAGCTGCTGGCTGGCATCGGCCACAGCGTCCGCCGCATTTTTGGTGTCCTTGATCTTGCGCTGGGCCACCGCGTATTCGGCCAGAATGCCGGCGGCCAGCCGTGCCACTTCGCTGGCGATCAAGGTCAGGCGCCCTCGCCCGTCGTCCACCCGTCGCTTGAAATCAGCCTCGCCCGTCGGCAAGGGATCGAGCAGAAACGCCCGGTCCAGCGCCACCTCGATGATTTGCGCACGCAGCTCCTCCAGCGTCCCGCCGCCGGAATTGTCGGCGGCACGCCCGACCAGCATGTAGGCCGTGGCCATTTTCTGCAAATCAGGCAGATTTTTTTCGAGGTACTTGAGCGCGTCCTTGATCTGCAGCGAGAACAGGCGCCGCAAGCCGGCACGGTGTTTGACCGCAGCCAGGTCGGGTTCGTCAAACACCTCGATGGTCACGGCATCCCCAAGGTCGATGAGGGCCGGAAAACCGATCAATGTCTGGCTTCCCTTGCGGATTTCCATGAGTTCCGGCAGCTCGCCAAAACTCCAGCTGGTGTAGCGATCAGGCGCTTTAGGTGCTGTCTCTTCAAGAACTGCTTGCGCCTGTCCTGCTTTGGTTTGAGGCCTGTTTGATACTGAATTCGGGGTGAAATCGGTATTTCTAGCGGGGTTCGGCTCAACCAGCACCGCCAGGTTTTTCAGCCCTGCCAGCGCCTGAAACGCACCACGCGCCTGGGAGCCCAGCTCGCCTTTGAGCGCACCCAGGTTGCGCCCTGTGCCCAGCTGCCGGCCATGTTCGTCAACCACACGGAAATTCATGAACAGGTGGGCGGGCAGCATGTCCAGCTTCATGTCTGCGCGTTTGACATCGAGCGAGGTCGCATCGCGCACCAGCTTGAGTACGGCATCGGTTAGCGAGCCACTGCCAAACACCGGGGGCTGCAGCAGCTGCTCGGCCATGCGCGCCGCAGTTTCGGGCAGCGGCACCAGGCGTGAGCGCGGGCGCTGGTGCAGGGTCTTGATGAGCGCCTGCACCTTGTCCTTGAGCATGCCGGGCACCAGCCACTCGCAGCGCTCTTCATTGACCTGGTTGAGCGCAAACAGCGGCACATCCACCGTCACGCCGTCTTTGGCGTCGCCCGGCTCGTGCAGATAGGTCGTCGTGCAGTCCACGCCGCCCAGGCGCAAGGTCTTGGGGAAGGCCTGGGTGGTGATGCCCGCCGCCTCGTGGCGCATCAACTCTTCCCGCGTGAGCAGCAGCAATTTCGGCTGCTTTTTGACCTCGTCCCGGTACCAGCTCTCACAACTGGCCCCGCTGCACACGTCGGCAGGCAGCTGCTGGTCGTAAAAGGCGTAAATCAGCTCTTCGTCCACCAGCACGTCCTGCCGGCGCGCCTTGTGCTCGAGGTCCTGCACTTGCTGGATCAGCTTGAGGTTGGCCGCCAGGAACGGCAATTTCGTGTCCCAGTTGCCGGCTACCAGCGCTTCGCGAATGAAAATCTCACGCGCCGACACCGGGTCAACCCGGCCAAAGTTGACGCGCCTGCCGTTGTAAACCACCAGCCCGTAAAGCGTGGCGCGCTCCAGCGCCGTGACCTGCGCGGCCTTCTTCTCCCAGTGCGGGTCCAGCAACTGCTTCTTCAGGAGATGGCCGGCCACCTGCTCTATCCACTGCGGCTCGATGTTGGCGATGCCGCGGCCAAACAACCGGGTCGTTTCCACCAATTCGGCAGCCACGATCCAGCGCCCCGGTTTTTTACTGAGTTTGGCGCCCGGGTGCCGGTAAAACCGGATGCCGCGTGCGCCCAGGTACCAGTCGTCCTCGTCGCTCTTGCACCCAATGTTGCCCAGCAGGCCGCAGAGCATGGACAAATGCAGCTGCTCGTAGCTGGCGGGCCGGTCGTTCAGGTGCCAGCCCTGCTCGCCCACCACGCTGTGCAGTTGCGAATGAATGTCGCGCCACTCGCGCACGCGGCGGATGTTGATGAAGTTCTCGCGCAGCAGGCTTTCGTACTGGCGGTTGGAAATTTTGTGGGCCGGGGAGCCCTCACCCCTGCCCTCTCCCAAGGGAAGAGGGAGTAAAGATGGTGAATGGCTCCCTCCCCCTCTGAGGGAGGGTAGAGGTAGGGGTAGGGGCTTCCCGCCGCGTGAGTCACCCAGCCATTTCCACAGCTTCAAATAACCGCTGAATTCGCTTTTCTCGTCGTCAAACTTGGCATGCGCCTGGTCCGCCTGCGCCTGCCTGTCCATGGGCCGGTCGCGCACATCCTGCACGCTCAGGGCGCTGGCGATCACCAGCACCTCGTCCATCGCCTGCCGGTCCTTCGCCTCGAGGATCATTCGGCCCACGCGCGGATCCAGCGGCAGTTTGGTCAGCGTACGGCCCACCGGGGTCAGTTCGTTGTCATCGTCCACGGCGCCCAGCTCGGCAAGCAGCTGGTAGCCGTCGGCTATCGCGCGGCGCTGCGGCGGCTCGATGAAGGCAAAGTCTTCCACTGCGCCCAGGTGCAGGGCCTTCATGCGCAAAATCACCGCCGCCAGTGAGCTGCGCAGGATTTCAGGGTCGGTAAAGCGGGACCGGCCCAGGAAGTCCTGCTCGTCATAGAGGCGTATGCAAATGCCGTCGGCCACGCGTCCGCATCGCCCGGCGCGCTGGTTAGCCGCCGCCTGCGACACCGGCTCCACCATGAGCTGCTCCACCTTGCTCCTGAAACTGTAGCGCTTGACGCGCGCCGTACCGGCGTCAATGACATAGCGGATGCCCGGCACCGTGAGCGAAGTTTCGGCCACGTTGGTGGCCAGCACGATGCGCCGGCCGGTGTGCCCGTCAAAAATCCGGTCCTGCTCGGCCTGGCTCAAGCGTGCAAACAGCGGCAGCACTTCGGCGTTGCGAGTCAGCGGCTGGTGGGCCAGGTGCTTGCGCAAATGGTCAGCGGCTTCGCGGATCTCGCGCTCACCGGGCAGAAACACCAGGATGTCGCCCGCACTGTGCGGGTTTTGCCAGAGTTCATCAACGCCGTCGGCGATCGCGTCGTTCAGGTCGTAGTCGCGCGACTCTTCAAACGGCCGGTAGCGCTGCTCAACCGGAAACATGCGCCCTGACACCATGATGACCGGTGCTGGAATCTTTGGCCCCCACGCTCCGCGCTGCGCGTCGTCGCTGCCCCCCGAGGAGGCTGCGCCCGGCTTGGGGCGGCCCGGCGCCGGCGCGCTTGACGCAAAGTAGTCAGCAAAACGCTGCGCATCAATGGTGGCCGAGGTGATGACGACTTTGAGGTCGGGCCGGCGCGGCAGCAGCTGGCGCAGGTAACCGAGCAAAAAGTCGATGTTCAGGCTGCGCTCGTGCGCCTCGTCAATGATGAGGGTGTCGTAGGCCCGAAGCAGCGGGTCGGTCTGCGTCTCGGCCAGCAGGATGCCGTCGGTCATGAGCTTGACGGAGGCATCCCGGCTCAGCCGGTCCTGAAAGCGCACCTTGTAGCCCACCACCTCGCCCAGCGGCGTTTTCAGCTCTTCGGCAATCCGCTTGGCCACGCTGGAGGCAGCGATGCGGCGCGGCTGGGTGTGGCCGATCAGCTTGCCCTGGCCCGCCGGGTAGTTGAGCTTGCCACGTCCCATGGCCAGCGCAATTTTGGGTAGCTGGGTGGTTTTCCCTGAACCGGTTTCGCCGCAGACGATGATGACCTGGTGCGCCTGAAGCGCAGCGGTGATGTCGTCGCGCTTGCCGGAGACGGGCAGCGACTCGGGAAAGGTGATGGCCAGGGGCGGCAGGGAAGGAGGCGAGGAAAGCGACAAGAAAGAACCAGCAATCAAAGCTGCCAATTATCGGTGTTCTTCAAATCGGTGTTCTTGCCAGCGCAGGCGTGCAAGCGCTTTTCGGTGCGTCAGGCGCCGTGGCGGTGGGCAGCAGGCCGGCGACGCGCGCTGTCAGGCCGCGAGAACGGGCATGTCGACAATTTCTCCGCTTTTCTCGTCATACCAGGCGATCCGGCTCGGGTAGCTCCAGGCCGTGCGCGACATGCCCCGGCCCATGGCCACCGCGGTAGCTGCACGCGCATCGGTCTTGGACACCCGCTGCACCCCCAACCCGATCTCCGCCGCCCACACCGTTTGCTGCTGGCCAGGCAGCCCGGCGTCCGGACTGGTATTGAGCACCACTGACCGGGACAAACGCGCCTGAACCGTATGCGCCAGGTGAATCAGCCGGCCGCTGTCCGTGCAATTGCGCACCAGGAGCAGGAAACCGTCCCTGCCCAGCCTGCCCATCTCGACATGGGCCGGCACGGTGCGCCGCAGGCGGCCGGCGCATACAAACAGCGCGTGGTTCATCGCCGCCAGTCCGTAGAGCTTTTCCAGCACATACAGGTTAGCGATGGACACCACAATCACGCCCAGCGGCACGGGCTCGTCGCGGTAGAGCTTGAAGGCCGCGCCCACCATGTTTCCCGTCTCGCTGTGCGAGCGCATGCGGGTGACCGGGTCATAGCTGGGGCCATGCGCCATCACCTGGTTGAGTTCGATGAGGTAGGAATAACGCATCCACAGCACCGACGCCATGGTGGCCAGGTAAGCGGTCCCGGCCAGAGCGCTCACGGCATGGACCTGCCAGGGCGCATGGGCGCGATACAGCGCAATCCAGCCCAGCCCGGCAATGGCCACCAGCATGAAGGAGACTCCCGATACCGCCACCCATGCGAGCCGGTCGCCGCGCAGCGCGCTGCGGATGCTGAGGACCAACGCGGTCACCCCGAGCAGGTAAGCCATGGCGAGGCTCAAGGCCAGCGCCTGTTGGGGTGGCAGCAGCCAGCCGATCACGATGACCGCGACCGCCAGTAAAAGCAAAGCCTTGATGGTGTACCACCGAGCCTCGGGCTGCCGCAGGATACCCAGGAAGGAAAACAGCAGATAGGCCAGCAGCGCAGACACCACGCTGGCAACATGCGCAAGAAGCCGGGCCAGGGAGTCGGCGCTCTCCATCGGAAGCCCGCCCAGAAAGGCCACCACAAACAGGGCCGACGCGATGGCCGCGAGCGCGGCATTGAACGAGATGCGTCGCAGGGAACGGATGAAGGCAAAGACCGAGCCGGCCAGCATCAAACCTGTCGCCCCGAAATAGCAGCCCCAAAACCCGATGGCGAATTGTTCCATGAACGTGAACGATACCTGAAAGAAAGCTTGCAGGTAGACGGGATTATCCCGACCCGCCTTGGCTCCCCGGCTACCTCCCTTACACTCATTGCACTTTTTCGTTTTGGCGGGCAAACAGCGCCAGAGAGCGCCAGGGTGGTGACGAGTCACGCTTCTTGCCTGCCTGTATTTTGCCCGATTTGCTTTTGCCCAATTTTCTCCTGACCCCGAAAGCGCGCCATGTCCACCGTTTTCAATTTCACCTTTGTCCCCTGGTTCCGCTCGGTGGCGCCCTACATCCACACACACCGCGGCAAGACCTTTGTCGTGGGCATTGCGGGCGAGGCGATTGCCGCCGGCAAGCTGCCGCACATCGCGCAGGACCTGGCCCTGATCCAGAGCATGGGCGTCAAGATCGTGCTGGTGCACGGCTTTCGCCCCCAGGTTAACGAACAGCTCAGGGCCAAAGGGCACGCAGCCAGGTATTCCCACGGCATGCGCATTACCGACGAAGTGGCGCTGGACTGCGCCCAGGAAGCCGCCGGCCAGTTGCGCTATGAAATCGAGGCCGCCTTCAGCCAGGGCCTGCCCAACACGCCCATGGCGGGCTCCACCGTGCGTGTGATTTCGGGCAACTTCCTCACCGCGCGCCCGGTGGGCATCCTGGACGGGGTGGATTTCAAACATTCCGGCATGGTGCGCAAGGTGGATGTGGCGGGCATCTCCCGCACGCTGGATTTCGGGGCCATGGTGCTGCTGTCGCCGTTCGGCTTCTCCCCGACGGGGGAAGCCTTCAACCTGACCATGGAAGAAGTCGCCACCTCGGTAGCCGCTGCCATGCAGGCCGACAAACTGATTTTCCTGACCGAAATCCCCGGCATCCGCATCCACCACGACCAGCCTGAAAGCGAGGACAACCCGATAGACACCGAGTTGCCCCTGGCCGCGGCCGAAAAGCTGCTGGCCACCCTGCCCAACGGCGAACGCCCGACCGACACGGCGTTTTACCTGCAGCATTGCGTCAAGGCCTGCAAGGCGGGCGTAGAGCGCAGCCACATCCTGCCCTTTGCCGTGGACGGCTCCTTGCTGCTCGAAATTTATGTGCACGACGGCATAGGCACCATGGTGGTCGATGAAAAGCTGGAGTCCCTGCGCGAAGCCACCGCCGACGACGTGGGCGGCATCCTGCAGCTGATCGAGCCGTTTGAAAAGGACGGTACCCTGGTCAAGCGCGGCCGAACGGAAATCGAGCGTGATGCCGACCTGTACACCATCATCGAACACGACGGCGTGATCTTTGCCTGCGCCGCGCTTTACCCCTACCCCGAAGCCAAAACCGCCGAGATGGCCGCCCTGACGGTGTCACCGCAAAGCCAGGGTCAGGGTGACGGCGAAAAAATCCTCAAACGCATCGAGCAGCGTGCCCGCGCCGCCGGCCTGCAAAGCATTTTTGTGCTGACCACCCGCACCATGCACTGGTTCATCAAACGCGGCTTTGTGCAGGTCGACCCGGACTGGCTACCCGAAGCGCGCAAACGCAAGTACAACTGGGACCGGAAAAGCCAGGTGCTGGTGAAAAAGCTGGCCTGAGTGCGGTCATGACTTTGCGGCGGGGATGACGCAAGGAGCCGATGCGGCGATGCGGGCCGGCGATTGCCAGATACCTAACCATCAAACCGGGGAAACACCATGCTTCAACTCCGTCCCAACTGCGAATGCTGCAACAAGGATCTGCCTGCCGACTCCACCGAAGCACGCATCTGCACGTTTGAATGCACGTTTTGCGCCGATTGCGTCAGCACCCGGCTCAAGGGGGTTTGCCCGAACTGCGGTGGCGAGTTTGCCGTGCGGCCGCGGCGTCCGGCGGACATGCTGGCCAAATATCCCGCCTCGAAGGAACGTATCTTCAAGCCATCAGGCTGCGGCATGGCCCCCTGATTTCGACGGTGGTGCCTGGGTTGCCAGGCTTTTTTTGGAATTTTTCACGCCACCGTTGATCCAACACAAATGCCGCCGCACAGTGCGCGCCGTTTCGCGCCCGCAAGTAACGCAGCTTGTCCTACATTAAATACAGCATTCCTTGTCGCGACTAATGGTCGCAATCGAAAAAGAATTTGAGGTTGGAACTGATTTTCACGAGGTAAACAAAATGCCTGACCGTGACAGCCGCGTTGTCGTTCGGGAAGTCCGCATTCCCGTAGGGGAGAACACCTGGCTCTACGGTGATCTGGCACTGCCGTCCGGCTTCGAAGGCCTCGTGCTGTTCGCCCACGGCAGCGGCAGCGGACGCCACAGTGCACGCAACCGGCAGGTGGCCCGGCACCTGCAGGACGCGGGCATTGCCACCCTGCTGTTTGACCTGCTGACGGCGCAGGAGGAGCAGGAAGAGGTGCAGACGCGCCATCACCGCTTCAACATTCCCTTGCTGACCCGGCGGATGCAGGACGCGACCCTTTGGGCCACCACCCAGCCCGAGCTACAACACGCCGCCATTGGCTACTTCGGCGCCAGTACGGGCAGCGCGGCCGCACTCATTGCGGCTGCCCGGCTGGGAGACCGTGTTGCGGCCGTCGTTTCCCGCGGCGGACGCCCCGATCTGGCCGGGCCGGCGGCATTGGCGGCCGTCAGGGCGCCTACGCTGATGATCGTCGGCGGGGCCGACCCCCAGGTGATTGAACTCAACCAGTCGGCCTACCCCTACCTGCAAGGCGAGAAAAACCTCGTCATCGTGCCCGACGCCACCCATCTGTTTGAAGAAGCCGGAGCCCTGGAGGAAGTCGCAGAACTGGCTACTTCCTGGTTCAGCCTTCACCTGGGCCGGGCCCTGGCGCATGGCACGGCAGACGTACACCTGCCTTATCGTGACCGGCGGCATGCGGGCCGGGTGCTGGCCGGCAAACTGGCGCATTACCGTGGGCGCGACGGCCTCGTCGTCGTGGCCCTGCCGCGTGGCGGCGTTGCCGTAGGCTACGAGGTGGCCCACAAACTGCACGCGCCGCTGGACATCCTTGTCGTGCGCAAGCTTGGCTATCCCGGCCAGGAGGAATACGCCATGGGCGCCATTGCCAGCGGTGGCGTACAGGTGCTGAGTTCCCTGTCCGGCATGCAGATCAGGCCGGACGAGATTACCGAAACCCTCGAACGTGAACAGGCCGAACTGGTGCGGCGCGAGCAGCTCTACCGCCAGCAACAGCCAGCCCTGCCGCTGGAGGGCCGCACGGTCATTGTGGTGGATGACGGCCTGGCCACGGGCATGAGCATGCAGGCAGCGGTGCAGGCCATTCGGCAACGGCATCCCCTGCGGGTGGTGGTGGCCGTGCCCGTGGGCGCGCGCGACACCTGCGCCATGCTGCGCAGACACGCCGACGAGGTGATCTGCCCGGCCCAACCCGAGCCGTTTCGTGCAGTCGGGCTGCACTACGAGGCATTCCCCCAGGCCACTGACGAACAAGTCAGTCTGCTGCTGAAAGTGGCCCGACGGGAACAACGTACGGGCAACCCGATCGTCAGCTCGTATTCCAGCCATTGATTGAGCTGCCAGCCCGCAGCACCAGAAGCCAGGGGATCTGCCATGAACCAGCACCAGACCCGGCACGGCCTCAGCGACACTGCGGTGCTCGAAGGGCTGCGCGGGCACCTTCTGCCGCTGGCAGACCATGACCGCGCCCATGACCCCTTGATGCAGCTGATCGGGCAGGCCCGCTTCGCGCTCCTCGGCGAGGCCTCTCACGGCACGCAGGAGTTTTACCGCGAACGGGCCGAAATCACCAAACGCTTGATCACCGAGAAAGGATTTAACGCCGTGGTCATCGAAGGCGACTGGCCCGACGCCTTGCGTGTTAACTGCTATGTGCGCGGCGTGTCGGACGATACGGACGCGGTTGCCGCGCTGTCGGGCTTCCAGCGGTTTCCAGCCTGGATGTGGCGCAACACGGTGGTGGTCGATTTCGTCGAATGGCTGCGCGATCACAACAGCGGACGAGACCCCAGACAGCAGGCCGGCTTTTACGGGCTGGACCTCTACAGCCTGTTCAGCTCCATCCAGGCAGTACTCGCCTATCTTGACAGAACCGATCCGCAAGCCGCGCGCCGCGCCCGCTACCGCTATGCCTGCTTCGACCACGCGGCGGAAGACAGCCAGGCCTACGGCTACGCCGCCGCCTTTGGCCTGGGAGCGAGCTGCGAGGACGAGGCGGTGCAGCAGCTGCGCGACATGAACCGCCGCGCCAGTGAGTTTTCGCCGGTTAACGGCCTGGAGTGGGACGAGGCTTTCCACGCCCAGCAGAACGCACGCCTGGTGCACAACGCCGAAGAGTACTACCGCACCATGTTTCATGGGCGTGTCTCCTCGTGGAATCTGCGCGACAGCCACATGGTGGAGACCCTCCAGGCGCTGGACCGCCACCTGAGCGCCAATGGCCCGCCGCCGCGTATCGCGGTGTGGGCGCACAACTCTCACTTGGGTGATGCCTCGGCCACCCAGAAGGGCGAGCGGGGCGAATGGAATGTGGGTCAACTCATGCGCGACCGCTACGCGGGCGACGCCGTACTGGTGGGCTTCAGCACCCATCATGGCTGGGTCACGGCCGCATCGGATTGGGGTGAAGCCGCACACCGCAAGCGGGTGCGTCCGGGTCTGCCCGGCAGCTGGGAGGACATGTTTCACCAGACGGGCTCGGCCCGCTTCATGCTGGCGCTGCGTGACAACGCGGCTCTGCGCCCCCTGCTGGCGCCGCTGCGGCTGCAGCGGGCCATCGGCGTGATCTACCGGCCGGAAACGGAACGCCACAGCCACTACTTTCACACCCACCTGGCCAGCCAGTTTGATGCGGTGATCCACCTGGACGAGACCGGTGCGCTGGAGCCCCTGGACAAAGGCCCGGTCTGGAACACCGGTGAGGCGCCCGAAACCTTCCCCTCCGGCATCTAATGCCGGCGTCTAATCCCGGCGTTCGCCAGGGATCAACCAGGTATCAGTTCCTTCATCTGCCCCGGATTGTCGAGAATCGGGGTGTGGGCCTCATTTCGTTCGCCCGTGGTATCTTCGGGGCTTGGTATGTGCGCTGGCGCACGGACTTTTCACAGCGCATCTGTAAAACTTCCGGAGTCCTTGAAAGACTTCTCACCCTCCCCGGCCAGGATCCTGGAAGCGCCGCCCACAGTCGGCACTTCGCAGGATCGTCGTTACTTTTACAGAAACATGGCCCATGTCACCCATTTCAAATCTGAGCGTTCTTGACGCCATTGCCAAAGCCGACGGCATAGAGGTCAAGCGCCAGGAAGCCCTGCTCAAGACCGGCGCGCTGCAGACCGCCATCCTGACCAGCGAAAATTTCTCCATCATCGCGACCGACGAGAAAGGCATCATCCAGCTCTTCAACGTCGGTGCCGAGCGCATGCTGGGCTATATGGCGGCCGAAGTCGTCAACAAGATCAACCCCAGCGACATCCACGACCCGCAGGAAGTGATGGCGCGGGCGCAGGCGCTGAGCGTGGAGCTCGCCACCACCATCACGCCGGGCTTCGAGGCGCTGGCCTTCAAGGCCTCGCGCGGCATTGAGGACATTTACGAGCTGACCTACATCTGCAAGGACGGCAGCCGCTTTCCGGCCATTGTGTCGATCACCGCCCTGCGTGACGATTTCGGCACCATCATCGGCTACCTGCTGATCGGCACCGACAACTCGGTGCGCAAGCAGGTCGAAGTGGCCTTGAAAGAAGCGATGGCGGTGGCCGAGAAGGCCAACCTCGCCAAATCGGATTTTCTGTCCAGCATGAGCCATGAGCTGCGCACGCCGCTCAGCGCCATCCTCGGCTTTGCGCAGCTGATCGAGTCCGGCACGCCGCAGCCGACGCCGTCGCAAAAGCGCAGCGTGGACCAGATCCTCCAGGCCGGCTGGTACCTGCTGGAACTGATCAACGAAATTCTGGACCTGGCGCTGATCGAGTCCGGCAGGCTGTCGCTGTCGCTGGAGCCGGTGTCGCTGGCGGAAGTCATGCTCGAATGTGAAACCCTGGTCGAATCGCAGGCCGCCAAGCGCGGCATCCGCGTGGCTTTTCCGCAATTTTCCCTGCCCTGCTTCGTCAGCGCCGACCGCACACGGCTCAAGCAGGTGCTGATCAATTTACTGTCCAACGCGATCAAGTACAACACCAGCGGCGGAACGGTGGCGCTCAAATGCGTGAACGTTTCGCCCCAACGCATACGCATCTGCGTGGAAGACACCGGCGAAGGCCTGAACCCGGCCAAAATCGCCCAGCTCTTCCAGCCCTTCAACCGCCTGGGCCAGGAGGCCAATACCGAACAAGGTACCGGCATTGGCCTCGTGATGACCAAGCGGCTGATCGAGCTGATGGGCGGCGTCATCGGCGTGGAGAGCATTGTCGGCCAAGGCAGCGTGTTCTGGATCGAAATGGACCTCACCGAGGAACGTGAGCTTCACCCGGAGCTGGCCAGCCTGGCGCCGGCCCTGCAAAGCCAGGTGCCGACGGATCCCCGCGCCCACACCCTGCTGTATGTGGAAGACAACCCGGCCAACCTGATGCTGGTGGAAGACCTCATCGCGCGCCGCTCCGACATACGGCTGCTATCGGCCCGGGATGGCATCAGCGGCATCGCGATGGCCAAGGCCTCGCAGCCCGACATCATCCTGATGGACATCAACCTGCCGGGCATCAGCGGCATCAAGGCGGTGCAGATTCTGTGCGCGGACCCCTTGACGGCGCATATTCCGGTGGTGGCGCTGAGTGCCAACGCCATACCCCGCGACATTGAAAAAGGCATGGAGGCCGGCTTCTTCCGCTACCTCACCAAACCCATCCGGATCAATGAATTCATGGACACCCTGGACCTGGCGCTGAAGTTTTCCAAAACAAAGTCCCGACGCCCTCCCGTACCGGAGAAAACCGCATGAACACCGAATTCGACATCCTGAACGCCAGCATCCTGGTGGTGGACGACCAGGCCGCCAATGTGCAGCTGCTGGAGCAGTTTCTGGGCAACACCGGCTACACCCGCGTCCGCTCCACCATGGACCCGCTGGAGGTGGCCGGTCTGCACGCGGAACACCGCTATGACCTGATCCTGTTGGACCTGAAAATGCCCGGCATGGACGGCTTTCAGGTGATGCAGGAGCTCAAGAAAAACACCAGCGACGACTACCTGCCTGTCATCGTCCTGACCGCGGAGCCGGGCCACAAGCTGCGCGCCCTGGAAGCCGGTGCCAAGGACTTCATCAGCAAGCCCTTTGACCTGGTTGAAGTCAAAACGCGCATCCACAACATGCTGGAAGTCCGTCTGCTGTATAAAAAACTGGACAACTACAGCAAGCTGCTGGAGCACGCCGTGCACCAGGGCACGGTCGAGATCGACGAAGCGCGAAGGCAGTAAACGCCTGGTTCTTGGCGGGGGGCCGGACGCCGGACGGCTCAATGAAAGTCCCGGCTGGAGGTGCCCAGCCGCCCCAGCAGCGGCGTGAGGTCTTCCAGCCGGTGCGCCACCAGGTTGCGCACTGCGCCATAGCCTTTGGCGGTGCCGCTTTCTTCACTGCGCTGCCACACCCCATACACCGCCAGCAGGCGGGCATGCAGTACCTCGGCGCGTTGCGCCTCCCGCAATGATTTCCACACGATCACGTTGACCGGGCCGGTTTCGTCTTCCAGCGTGACGAAGATGGTGCCATTGGCCGTTTGCGGCTGCTGGCGCACGGTGACGATGCCGCAGCCGGCCACCTCTTCGCCGTCGGGCAAGGCATTGAGCTCGCTGGCGGTCAGCAGGCCCTTGCGCGCCAGCCGTTCCCGCAGCAGCGCGACCGGGTGGCGCCGCAGCGTGAGGCCCGTGGCTTTGTAGTCGAACAGGATGTTCTCGCCTTCGGGCGTATCGGGCAGCGCCAGCGGTGTTTCATGCGTGGGCACGGACTTGAGCAAGCCCGGCGCCGGCTTGATGGCCGAGGCGTCCCACACCTGCTGGCGCCGGTGGCCGGACAGGGGCAGCAAGGCATCGGCGGCGGCCAGCGCGTTGATTTCCAGCGTATTGAGTCGGGCGCGCGACACCAGGTCTTCCGTCGAGCTGAAAGCCGCCTGCGCTCGCGCCTCCACCAGACGAATGGCAGCGTCTTCGCGCAGGCCGGACACCAGGCGCAGGCCCAGCCGCACCGCTGGCTGCCCTGCATGGATGCCGGGATGGCGGGGCATGACAGGTTGCGCAGCCGCCGGCTCCAGCGTGCAGTCCCAGTCGCTGTACATCACGTCCACGGCGCGCACCTCCACGCCGTGCCGGATGGCGTCCTGCACCAGTTGCGAGGGCGAATAAAAGCCCATGGGCTGCGAATTGACCATGGCCGCCAGAAAGCAGGCCGGTTCGTGGCACTTGAGCCAGCAGCTCACGTAGACCAGCTTGGCAAAACTGGCGGCGTGGCTTTCGGGAAAGCCGTAGTCGCCGAAGCCCAGGATCTGGCTGAAGATGCGCTCTGAAAATTCGGCGCTGTAGCCGTTGTTGACCATGGCATTGACCAGGCGGCCATGAAAGCGGTCCACCCCGCCCTTGCGTTTCCAGGCCGCCATGGAGCGGCGCAGGTCGTCGGCCTCACCGGGCGTAAAGTCGGCGGCGATCATGGCGATCTGCATCACCTGCTCCTGGAAGATCGGGATGCCCAGCGTGCGTTCCAGGGCCGGGTTGAGCGCCGGGTATTCAGGCTTGATCTCGCCGCCCGTCCGGAGGATTTCGCGATTCTTCAGATAAGGGTGCACCATGCCGCCCTGGATAGGCCCCGGCCGGACGATGGCGACCTCCACCACCAGGTCGTAGTAATTGCGCGGCTGCAGGCGCGGCAGCATGGACATCTGCGCGCGGCTTTCGATCTGGAACACGCCCACCGTGTCGGCCTCGCAGATCATGTCGTAAGTTTGCGGGTCTTCCAGCGGGAGGGTGTGCATCTGGTCATCGCATTGCCGGGTTTCATTGACCAGGCCCAGGCAACGTCTGATGGCCGACAGCATGCCCAGCGCCAGCACATCGACCTTGAGCAAACCCATCGCCTCCAGGTCGTCCTTGTCCCACTGGATGATGCGGCGGTCTTCCATCGAGGCAGGCTGCACCGGCACCAGCCGCGTGAGCTTGCCCTGCGTCAGCACAAAACCACCGACGTGCTGGCTGAGGTGGCGCGGAAAACCAATCAGCTGCGCCGACAAATCAAGCCACTGCAACACCGGCCCCGCCTGGCCCGCCAGGCCGGCTTGCCTGATTTTTTCTTCCAGCACCTCGCTGCCGTCAAACCAGAAATGCTCTTTGGCGAACTGGTCGATCAACTCGGGCGCCATCGCCAGCGCCTTTCCCACATCGCGAATCGCGCTGCGCGGCCGATAGCGGATGACGGTGGCGGCAATGGCGGCGCGGTCATGCCCGTACTTTTTATAGATGTACTGGATGACCTCTTCGCGCCGCTCGTGCTCAAAGTCCACATCGATGTCAGGCGGTTCGCTGCGTTCGCGGCTGATGAAGCGCTCAAACAGCAGATTGCTTTCAACCGGGTTGACGGCCGTGACGCCCAGGCAGTAGCAGACCGCCGAATTGGCCGCCGAGCCGCGCCCCTGGCACAGGATTTTCTGCTCATTCGCAAAGCGCACGATGTCATGCACGGTGATGAAGAACATCTCGTATTCAAGCTCTTCGATCAGCGCCAGTTCAAACGCAAGCTGCGCCCCGATTTTCCGGGGAATACCGCGCGGATAGCGTGTGTGGGCCCCCTGCCAGGTCAGCCGCCTGAGCCAGCGTGCGGGCGTTTCGGCAGGCGGCACCATGTCTTCCCGGGGGTAGCGGTAGAGGTTGCGGATCTCGTCGAGATTGAAGCTGCAGCGCGCCGCCACCTCCAGCGTGGCACGCAGCAGCGCGGCCGGGTAAATGCCGGCCAGCCGCATGCGCGGGCGCAGGTGCGCCTCGGCATTGGCCTGCAGCGCAAAGCCACATTCATGCACCGGCCTGCCCAGCTTGATGGCCGTCATCACGTCGTGCAGCGGCTTGCGCGAGCGCTTGTGCATCAGCACGTTGCCGGCCGCCACCAGACGTATGCCAGTGTGCTCTGCAACCTCCTGCAGCTGCTGCAGGCGCAGCGCGTCGTCCAGGCCCTGCAGCAGTTCGACGGCCAGCCAGGCATTCGGGCCAAACAGTCCTTTGGCCCAGGCAGCGTGCGCGCCCAGCGCTTGCACATCGATGGCGTCGGGCAAGGGCGACAGCAGGACTTCGCAATCGGCCAGCCGGGAAAAATCCGTCTTACCCATGGCAACGCGATAGCTGCCTTTTTCCACCTCGTCACCGGCGCGGCGCGCCTCGGTGATGAACTCGCACAGGTTGCCCCAGCCCGCGGCGTTGTGGGGCAGCACCACCAGCCTGAACGCATGGCCGTCCTGCACCAGGAACTCGGCCCCCGGCAGCAACTGCAGACCGAGCTCCCGGGTCACTTCATGCGCCCTCACCACACCGGCCACCGAGCATTCGTCAGTGATGGCCAGCGCCTTGTAACCCAGCTTGAAAGCCCGCTCGGCCAGCTCCTGAGCATGCGAGGCGCCGCGCTGGAAGCTGAAATTGCTCAACGCATGCAGTTCGGCGTAATCGGGCAGCACGTAGGCGGACATGCGTTCCCCTCAGGCAAAAAAACCGTGCAGGTACCAGGCGCGCTGCCGCGCGGCCTCGGGTGTGGCGCCCAGCCTCTCGCTGTAAATCCAGAGCAAGGCGCCCTGCTGGCTGCGGTAAATGAAGTAGTCGCGAAGCGCCCACGGCTTTTCACACAGCCCGGCGCCGCGGGCGGTGTTGCTGTCGGCCAGCAGCCATTCGGCGGCCTCCAGCCGCTGCGGCCCCGTCAGGCGGTGCAGCTTGCCCTGATAGACCGGGCTGTTGCCGACAGTGGCCAGCTTGAGCGGCTCGGGCAGCAACCAGGTCGGGTACAAAGCTTCGGTCTTGATCTCCGGACAGGAGGTTTTTGAAGCATCTCTTGAACGTTTCAAACCTCCAGCCCGGACAGGATTTTTATGCGCAGCGATCGATTGAATCGCCCCCCTGGCATGAACCCAGCGTTGCATCAGCTCCGGCCGATGGTCCGCGCAAGGCTGCCAGGCCTGCACCTGCGCATCGCCCAGGCGGGCGCTCAGCCGCTCGACCAGCTCCACCACGCTGTCACCCTGTTGGCGCACCTCCATCAGCAGGCTACCGGTGGCGGCGGCCGAGTCGGCCAGCAACTCGGTGGCCAGTGACTGCAAGGTCAGGCTGTGCACCGGCGCCGGCAGCTTTTGCTGGGCCAGGTGCTCGGCCACCAGCCGCGCCACATGGCGAAGGTCTTGTGCGGGCTGGGCCGTGCGGATCTCCAGTTCGCCGGTCGGCGCCACGTCGCGGCGCTTGTCCAGGTGCCAGATGATTTTCAGGGCGCACAGCCCGCTCTGGCGCCCGAGCAGCCAGGCGTGCAGATGGACCAGCAGCCGCTCCACGCCCGCCATCAACGCGGGGGCGTGGGTGACCAGTGCGTTGAGTTCCAGTTTTTCCTCAAAGTGCTCGGGCAGCACCTGCCACTCGTAGTTGTCGGGCGTGCTGCCGCGGGCGCGGTCCAGCGCCTCCAGCAACTCCGCGCCAAAGCGCCGGGCCACGCCGTCACGCGGCAGGCGCAGCAGGTCGTCCCAGTTGCGGCAGCCAATGCGCTCCAGCACGCCCAGATGCGGGCGGGCAGCCGTCAGGGTGTGCATGGGCAGGTCGGCCACGCGCTTTTTCACGACGATATCAGTCTGAGTCTGAGTCTGTCCATCTTGCAGCCGCAAACGGCCAAGCGCTATCAAGGACGTCGCGCCTTGCGCCCGTTTTACCTGAGCCTGCAACCCGTTTTCTTCAAAAAAAACAGCCAAACGCTGCTCCAGCAGCTGCATCAGCCGCGCCAAGCCGCCAAAGAGGCGCAGGCTGCCCGTCACGTCCATCAGCACGGCCTCGTCCACCAGCGCCACACGCGGCGTAAAGCCCAGTGCCATGCTGGCCACCGCCCGTTGCACCGCAGCGGCGTCCAGCACCTGGCGGGCGGCTGGGCCCGGCTCAGTGGTGGTCGAGATATGCAATGCGATCCAGCAGCGCATGGATGGGGCCCTGAGGTGAAGTGACAGGAGGCGACACCAGCGAAGGCAGCAGCATGAGCGCCGGAACGCCGGCTTCTTCCCGCTGGCGCCGCGCTCTTTCGCGGCTGGCGGCCAGCAGCTCCGCCAGCCGGGCCGGCCGGGTATCGAGCAGCACCGGCGCGGCCAGAGGCGGGCCACGGCGTTTGAGCACACGGACCAGCAACTGGCCCGCCTCGTTCACCGCGCCTTCAATCAGCAAACGCAGCGGCGCGGGCGACGACTCATGCTGCGCCCGCAGCGGCCTGAAGACAAACAGCAGCTTGTTGTGCGCATGGGCCGCAATCTGCAGACGGCGCACGTGCGCGCTGCGCGCATCGGGCAGCCAGGCCAGCACGCTGTGCACGTCGGCGCACTGCAAGGCTTCACGCGTGGCCCACAGCAGCGACGGCGCGTCACCGGGTTTTCCGTGAATGCTGAGCAGGCGCTGCATATTCAACTGGCGCGCGCCCAGCGCCGGGCCAAAGGGCTGCCAGGGCACGCCCACCAGCACCGTCAACAAATCAGGCACCGCCGCCTGCACGCAAGCCAGGGCCGGCACGACCAAACCCCATTCATGCAGTCCGGCTTGCGGCTGCAGCACTTCCACTAACGCACCCTGCGGCCAGCCGCCGCCGGGCAACACATGGTTGAGCGCCGCATAGCCCGTGTCCACGGTCTGCAGGCTCGCGCTGCCCAGCTCGCCCGCGCGCCACACGTGGGCGAGGTCCGGCACGGTGCGGGCCACAGGAATCGGAGAAAGCATGGGATGGGCTCAATCGGGTAAAACACCCAGCCAAATAACTGGATATAAACACAGTATATTGCCTGATTCAAGCCCCGTGCAATTACCCCTTCGCCCGGCTCGGGCGTGCGCCGCCCTCCCCTGTCAAGGGACTGACTTCATTGAGAAAAGAAAATGGAAAAGGGAAAAAGCGCCAGGGTGCAGCCGACCCGGCGCTTGATGAGAAGGCGTTGCGCTCAGCGCTGGCGTGCCAGGCGGGCGATCAGGACCAGCCCCACCAGGCCAATCGTCACAAAGCACAGGAAGGACCAGTTGGCAATCGAGCCGCCCAGAAAGGTCCAGTCAATTTTGGTGCAGTCGCCACTGCCCTTGAAGATCATGGGAATCGCGCGCTTGAGCGGAAAGGTTTCGATCATTCCGTAAAAGTCACGGCCGCAGGAGGCAATCTCAGGTGGGTACCACTGCAGAAAACTCTGGCGGGCCGCCACAAAGGCACCAAAGCCGGACAGCAGCACCAGCAAGCCCGAGCCCGTGATCAGCAGCCCCCTGCTTTTGGCTACTGCGGTGATACCTGCAACCACAGCCACCAGCACCAGCGCGTAGCGCTGCACGATGCACATGGGGCAAGGCTCTAGGCCCACCACATGCTGCAGATACAAACCAAAAGCCAGCATGGCCACACAAGCCAGACACACCAGCGCCAGCACACGGCGTGGCAGCGCGTCGAAATACGTCAAAAACATCAGCTTCCCTTTAATCAATATACGAATTGTCCGCTGGTTCGTGAGCCTGGGCGGCTAGAAGTTCCCGGGCGGCGCCAACTGGTTGATGGCAAGCGCCTTGGGCAATGAGTTCGCGATTTCCCCTTTTGCAGGATGCTCGTGTTGCGAAGAGGCATCAAGAGAAGTCAAAGCAGGAAAACCGCGCACAGCATAGTCGGTTTTGGCCCTTTTTCAGGCATAGTGCCTGTGTCCCGCAGCTTGCCCCGCAAGGTGAACCGTGGAAAACATATGGGCGGCGACTTTGGCGAAAGCAATATACCTACTCATTTATCCAGCATAGCGTCTCAACTCCATGTCAAAAAACAGTTATTTCAAGTTTGGCGCGCCGTGTTATTTCGCAGGCGGGCACGTTATTCCGCAGTTTTGCGGGATATATCAAAGTTAGGCTGCTCGTGGAAGCAGCGTCCCCACTCCAAAAAGTACAAGAGGCAACATGAGCACCAAATATCAGATCTTCATTAGCTCTACGTTTGACGACCTCAAAGAGGAGCGTTCGCAGGTAATAAAAGCGATCCTTGAAATGGGGCACATTCCCGTGGGGATGGAAATGTTTAGCGCTGCCGACGAGGAGCAATGGAAGTTAATAGCGCGACAAATCGACGAGACGGACTACTACGTCGTGATCGTGGGGCACCGCTACGGATCAATGATTGACGGCATAAGCTACACGGAAAAAGAATTCGCTTATCAGCGGTTCCAAAAGCGGCTTCATCGGAGGAGTCCGAAGATTTGCCAAATACCGTCCCAGCTAAGAAATCTGCAAGTAAGCGCAGCAACAAGTGAGGCTCGCGGCCTGACCCATACATCGAGCGGACGCCCCAAAGCCTTCGGCTTTGTGCCGCCGCTCATGTCAAACGTCATCCCTCCACAAACACCCTCGCCTTGCGCGGCGTCACCACCAGCATGTCGCCTTCCCGCAAGCCCATGTCCTTAAACTGCTGCGACGGCATCTGGGCTTCAATGAGGGAGTCGCCTGACGCGTTCCCTTTCTGCTCGTAGCCTTCGACCGGCATCAGCTCCAGCCGCGCAATCGGGCCGATCACGATGGCGCGCTCCAGATGCGCGACGATGCCTTCGGCGCCCGGTGAATAACGCTGCACTTCCAGGTCGTGCGGACGCACATAGGCAAAGGCCCTGGCGTCCTGTGCGTCGGCATGCTCGGGGGAATCGATGCGCAGGCCTTCGAGATGCACTTCGCCTTCATGGGCGCGGCCGTGAAAAAGATTCACGTCGCCCAGAAAGCCGTAGACGAACGGGCTGGCCGGGTGGTCCCAGACCTCTTGCGGGGACCCAATCTGTTCGACCTTGCCGGCATTCATCAGTACCACGCGGTCGGCCACTTCCAGGGCTTCTTCCTGGTCGTGCGTCACAAAGATGCTGGTCACATGCAGGTCGTCATGCAGGCGGCGCAACCAGCGGCGCAATTCCTTGCGCACCTTGGCATCAAGGGCGCCAAATGGCTCGTCGAGCAGCAGCACCTTGGGCTCCACGGCCAGGGCGCGTGCCAGCGCAATACGCTGGCGCTGCCCGCCTGAAAGCTGCGACGGAAAGCGGTCGGCCAGCCAGTCGAGCTGCACCAGGTTGAGCAGCGAATGCACTTTCTCCTTGATCTGCGCGTCGCTGGGGTGCTGTCCGCGCGGCCCGAACCAACGTTTTTTTATGCGCAGGCCGAAAGCGACATTTTCAAACACCGTCATGTGACGGAACAGTGCGTAGTGCTGGAAGACGAAGCCCACCTGCCGTTCGCGCACATGCACGTCGGTGGTGTCTTCTCCGCTGAACAGAATGCTGCCGCGGTCTGCCGTTTCCAGACCGGCAATGATGCGCAGCAGCGTGGTTTTGCCGCAGCCCGAGGGGCCGAGCAAGGCGACGAGTTCGCCCGATTCAATGTCCAGGCTCACGTCGCCCAGCGCCTGGAAGTCGCCAAAGTGTTTGCTGACGTTACGGATTTCGATGCTCATAATTTTCTCTTTTTCTTGCTCCCTCTCCCACCGGGAGAGGGTTGGGGTGAGGGCCGGCGTTGGCTACGGGGTGGGGCCGCCCTCACCCTAGCCCTCTCCCAGGGGGAGAGGGGATAACACGGGACGTTCAGGCGGCAAATCAGCCGCGGCCTTCATGTCTGCTTCGTGGCGCCATTCCGCCACCGACTTGATGGCCAGTGTGACCAGCGCCAGAATGGCCAGCAGCGAAGCCACGGCAAAGGCGGCCACCGACTGGTATTCGTTGTACAAAATTTCCACATGCAGCGGCAAGGTGTTGGTTTGCCCGCGGATGTGGCCCGACACCACGGAGACCGCGCCAAACTCGCCCATGGCCCGCGCATTGCACAGGATCACGCCGTAGATCAAACCCCACTTGATGTTGGGCAGCGTGACATGCCAGAAGGTTTGCCAGCCGGTGGCGCCCAGCACAATGGCGGCCTGCTCTTCGTCGTTGCCCTGGGCCTGCATGAGCGGAATCAGCTCGCGCGCGATGAAGGGAAAGGTCACAAACACGGTCGCCAGCACGATGCCGGGAACGGCAAAAATGATCTTGATGTCGTGCGCCTGCAGCCAGGGGCCAAACCAGCCCTGGGCGCCAAACAGCAGCACATAGATCAGGCCGGCCACCACGGGCGAGACGGAAAACGGCAGGTCCACCAGCGTCGTCAAAAACGACTTGCCGCGAAACTCGTACTTGGCAATGGCCCAGGCTGCGGCCACGCCAAACACCAGATTCAGCGGCACGGCCACGGCGGCGGCAATCAAGGTGAGCTTGATGGCCGACCAGGCGTCGGGTTCCTGCAGCGCGGCGATGTAGGCACCAAAGCCCTTGCGCAAGGCTTCGGTGAACACGGCGGCCAGCGGCAGCACGAGAAACAGGAACACGAATAAAAGAGCACCCGTGATCAGCGTGTAGCGCACCCAAGGCGACTCCGTCGTTCCGGCCGTGACACGGCGAACGGGTTGGGCAGGAGTGCGCTGCGAAGGACCGCCCCGAGCAAGGACAGCCCCTTTTCCGTCGGCGAGGGGCAGCGCAACGCCGGAGGCACGCGTAGCGACAAGCGTGGGGGCCTGTTTATCGCTCATGCCGGCGCTCCTGCGTTGCGGCGCTGCCAGGCCTGTAATGCGTTGATGACCAGCAGCAGGATGAATGACAGCACCAGCATCACCACGGCCACGGCGGTAGCACCGGCATAGTCGTACTGCTCGAGCTTGCCGATGATGATGAGCGGCGTGATCTCCGAAATCATGGGCATGTTGCCGGCAATAAAGATAACCGATCCGTACTCGCCAATCGCCCGCGCAAAGGCCATGGCAAAACCCGTCAGCAGCGCCGGCATGATGTGCGGCAGGATGACCTTGGTGAAAATCTGCAGGCGTGTGGCGCCCAATGACGTTGCGGCTTCTTCGAGTTCTTTCTCCGCATCTTCCAGCACCGGCTGCACCGTGCGCACCACAAACGGAAGACCCACAAAAATCAGCGCAATCACCACGCCGGCCGGCGTGAAGGCCAGCTTGATGCCCATGGGTTCCAGGTACTGGCCGAGCCAGCCGTTGCCGGCCAGCAGCGCCGTGAGCGAAATGCCGGCCACGGCCGTGGGCAGCGCAAAAGGCAAATCCACCAGCGCATCAACCAGCTTTTTGCCGGGAAACGTGTAGCGCACCAGCACCCAGGCCACCAGCAGGCCGAACACCAGGTTGACGAGCGCAGCGATCAGCGACGCGCCAAACGTGAGGCGGTAAGAGGCCAACACGCGCGGCGAGGTCACGGCTATCCAGAACTGATCCAGGCTGAGCGTGAACGTTTTGAAGAACAGCGCCGAGATCGGGATCAGCACGATCAGGCTGAGGTACAGCACGGTGTAACCCAGCGTAAGGTGAAAGCCGGGCAACACCCGCCGGGCAGCCCGTTTGCCGCCCGCAGGCGAGCCCGGCAGCACCGCGGCGGGCGCTGCAACAGAAGACAAGGCAGTCATGACTGGTGGGCTTACTTGACGGTGTAAAGCTTGTCGAACTGTCCGCCGTCATTGAAGTGGACTTTTTGCGCTTCACTCAGGGAGCCAAACAACTCCTGCACAGTGAACAGCTGCACGGGCTTGAAGGTGTTGGCGTACTTTTTGAGCACGGCCTGCGAGCGCGGGCGCAGCGCATGGCGGGCGGCAATTTCCTGGCCTTCGTCCGAGTAGAGGTAGTTGAGATACGCCTTGGCAAGGTCTGCCGTGCCCTTCTTCGCCACGGTACGCTCCACCACGGCCACCGGGTTTTCAGCCAGGATGCTGATGGACGGGTAAATCGCGTCCACCTTGCCTTCGCCAAACTCCTTGTTCACCGACAGCACTTCCGATTCGAAGGTGATCAGCACGTCGCCAATATTGCGTTGCAGGAACACCGTGGTGGCATCGCGCCCGCCCTTGCCCAGCACGGGTACGTTTTTGTAGAGCTTGCCGACAAACTCGGCGGCCTGCGCGTCGCTGGCGCCCTTCTTCTTCGCATAGCCCCAGGCCGCCAGGTAAGCGTAGCGGCCGTTGCCGCCGGTTTTGGGGTTGACCACGATCACCTGGATGCCCGGCTTGACCAGGTCATCCCAGTCCTTGATGCCCTTGGGGTTGCCGTTGCGCACCAGGAACAGCATGGTGGAGGTGGTGGGCGAGGCATTGTCCGGAAAGCGCTTGGCCCAGTCTTTGGCCACGACACCGGCATTGGCCAGAAACTCCACGTCGGTGCTGGTGTTCATGGTCACCACGTCAGCGTCCAGGCCATCGGCCACGGAGCGCGCAATGGCGCTGGAGCCGCCGTGCGACTGGTCGACCTTCACATCCTTGCCGGTGGTTTTCTTGTAGTGGGCAATGAAGGCTGCGTTGTAGTCCTTGTAGAACTCGCGCGCCACGTCGTACGAGCCGTTGAGCAAAGTTTGCGCCGAGGAGATGCCGCCCGTGACCAGCGCCAGGGTTGCAAGAGCGATTTTGAATTTTGAAGTCATGCCGTTTCCAGGGATCCAAGAGAGGAAGAAGAAGGTGAAGAAGATGTTAAGGATGAGGATGAAAAACCAGGGTGGGCCGCCGTCAGGGGCGCATCGCCTGCCAGCGACTGCAACAGGGCCATGCCCAGCGGCCATTCGCCATGGCCCGACTCGATGTTGATGTGGCCCGCGTCCTGCATCCGCACCAGTTCGCTGCCCCAGGCGCGGGCATAGGCCCCGGCCAGGCGCACCGGGCAGTACGGGTCATTGCTGCTGGCCACCAGCACACTGCGGTAAGGCAGCTTTTGGTGAGGCACCGGAGCGAAGTCGCTGAACACGGCACGCCGCTCGGGGTCGGCCGGCGCCACCAGCAAGGCTCCCTTGATGCGCTCTACCGCCTCAGGCGGCAAATGCGCGCTGGCAATGCAGCCCAGGCTGTGCGCCACGATCACCACCGGTTCGTCCTGCAGCGCGATGGTACGGGCGATGGTGTCCACCCAAGCTTTGCGGGAAGGCGTGATCCAGTCGTCCTGCTGCACACGCGCCGCGCCATGCAGGCGCTCGGCCCACAAGCTCTGCCAGTGGCCGGGGCCGGAGTCGCGCCAGCCGGGAACAATGATGAAGCGCAAAATGATGATCCTCAGCGGGTTTCAAGCAAGTGAGCCACGCCAGGCGCCACTGCGGGCAACGGCACTGCCGTTTGCAAGCCGGGGCCGCGAAACCGGCTTTGCCGGGCCGCAGGCGCAGCGGCCCCCTCGGGGGGCAGCGCATTACGCGAAGCGAAAAACGTGGGGGCCATTTACTTGTTGGGCTGCGGTGTGATGCGCAGGTAAGGCTTGACGGCCTTGAATCCCTTGGGAAAACGCTGGGCCAACTCGGCCGGGTCCTGCAGGCTGGGCACGATGATCACATCGTCGCCGTCTTTCCAGTTCACGGGCGTGGCCACCTTGTAGCCGTCGGTCAGCTGCAGCGAGTCAATGACACGCAGAATCTCGTCGAAATTGCGGCCGGTGCTGGCGGGGTAAGTGAAGGTGGTGCGAATCACCTTTTTCGGGTCGATGATGAACACGCTGCGCACCGTGGCCGTGGGGCCGGTGCTCAAGGCGTTCGGGTGAATCATGTCGTACAGGTTGGCCACCTTGCGGTCAGCATCGGCCAGGATGGGGAAGTTCACCGTGGTGCTTTGCGTCTCGTTGATGTCATTCACCCACTTGCCGTGCGACTCCAGCGGGTCCACGCTGATTGCGATGGGTTTGACATTGCGTTTGGCAAATTCGCTGCCCAGGGCTGCGGTTTTGCCCAGTTCGGTGGTGCATACCGGCGTGAAGTCAGCGGGGTGGGAAAACAGCACAACCCAGGAATCGCCCGCCCACTCGTGAAAGGAAATCTTCCCTTCTGTGGAGTCTTGTGTGAAGTCAGGGGCGATGTCGCCGAGTCGGAGAGTTGCCATGGTTTGTTCCTTGTGATTGCTGAACTAAAAAAGGCATTGTGGGGAGCAAGCGTTAAAACTCAAAAGAATATATATCTCTTAATTTATCTCTACTTTTGCATAACAATGTTTTGGGTTGATAGTTTTAAGTTTGGCCGTCAGGCTTGGTTTTGTGCTTTCGGGTGGGGGAGGTCTCCTCTGGGGGTTGTTGGCTGGGCCCACCCCCGGCCAACCAGCCTAATAAGAGCCCTGAACCTTAAGCCAGACTATCACCCCTCATACGCTCCCCCAGGTAATCCAGAAAACTTCTCACCGCAGGCACCTGACCGCGCCGCGACGGAAACACGGCATGGGCCACGCCGGGCCTGGGCGCCCAGCCGGGCAGCACGGGCACCAGCAACTGGGCCTGCTGCTCTGCGGCGCTAAGCGAATTGGGTAAAAAGCTTATGCCCGTACCCGCCAGCACGGCCAGCTTGAGCGTCTGTAAATCGTCAGCCACATAGCGCGGCTGGTGCTGCAACACGAACTCTTGCCCCTCGGGCCCCAGCAGGGTCCAGGACGAACGGCCATCCACCCATGACATGGCCACGGTGTCCAGCTTCATCAGGTCTTCGGGCTTTTCGGGTCTTCCCTGGCGGGCCAGCAGCGTTGGGCTGGCCAGCAATTCGCCGCCGCTCGACCCCAGGTTTTTCACCACCAGGCTGCCACTGTCTTCCAGCGTGGGCCTTATCCGCAGCGCAATGTCTATGCCCTCCTCCACGAGATCCACCACCCGGTTGGTCACGCGCATGTCGATCTTGACCTGGGGATGCAGCGCCATGAAGCGCGGCACCAGGTAGCCCACCGTGCTTTGCGCCAGCGTGACCGGGCAGGTAATGCGCACGGTGCCGCGGGGCTCCACCTGGATCTGGGCCACCGCTTCGGCGGCCGCCAGGGCTTCATCCCGCATGGCACTGCAGTGGCGCAGGTAGATCTCGCCTATTTCTGTCAGCGAGAGCTTGCGGGTGGTGCGCTGCAACAGTCGCACGCCGAGTCGCAGCTCCAGCTCGGCCACCCGACGCGACAGGCGCGATTTGGGCAGGCCCAGCGAGCGCCCCGCGGCTGCAAAACCGCCCCGCTCTGCCACCTCGGCAAAGTACAGCATGTCATTCAGGTCCTGCATGAAATTCCTCCGTTTTTGATCTTGTAGCGGGTGTAGCGGGTGTAGCGGGATTCAGGGCACAGATTAGCCACATAGGCAGGACAATCTATCGCATTTTTGCCGACTTATCAAACAATCGACACACCCGCACAATCTATCCATGGCTGCGATTCATGGTGAATACGGCCAACAACCTGATTCAACTTCAACCCAAGGAAATTCATCATGAGCAAACTGCTTCACATCGACTCCAGCATTCTTGGCGGCAACTCGGTTTCCCGCCAACTCACGGCACAAATCGTCGCCTCGTGGCGCGCCAGCAACCCCGGCACTGAAGTCAGCTACCTGGACCTGGCGATGGAGACCCCCAGCCACCTGTCGGCCGAATCCCTCGGTTTTCGGGCCCCTGCCGGTGCTGAGCTGAACGACGCGCAAAAACGTGAAAACGCCATTTCTGAAGCCCTGGTGTCCCAGTTTGTGGCGGCCGATGTGATCGTGGTCGGTGCTCCGCTGTACAACTTCGCCATTCCCAGCCAGCTCAAGGCCTGGATTGACCGCGTGGCACAAGTTGGCCGCACCTTCAAATACACCGACACAGGCCCTGTTGGCCTGGCCGGCGGCAAAACCGTGATCGTTGCCTCTACCCGTGGCGGCGTGTACTCCACCAGCGACGCTGCCAGCGCCATGGAGCACCAGGAAAGCTACCTGAAGGTGGTGTTTGGTTTCTTCGGCATCACCGACGTACGCTTTGTGCGCGCCGAAGGTCTGGCCATGGGCGAAGGGGCCAAGGCCGCAGCGCTGGCAGCGGCTGAAGTTGAAATCAAGGCACAAACCACGGTGGCAGCCAACCAGCCCCTGGCCGCATTGGCCGCCTGACGTCTTCAGGCACCCACAAAAAAGCCTGCGGTTGCGGGCTTTTTTTTTGCATGTCCGAGCGAGCCTGCCACCGGGATCAAATTAACCCATGTGCTTAACCCACGTGCGTTTTCACCCAGGCTACATACTGGTCCACCCAGCCCTGCAAAAACTTCTTGATGCCATCCCCAGCGCTGCCGTCCGCATTGAAAACCCCCTCTTTGGCCTGAACGAACGCCTCGGGCTGGCCCAGTACCGGCACATCGAGGTAAGCCAGGATGTTGCGCAAGTGCTGCTGGGCCAGTGCCGTGCCAAGGGCGCCGACGGAGATTCCGATCACACCCGCGGGCTTGCCCGCCCATGCGTTCTGGCCGTAGGGGCGCGAAGCGTGGTCAACGGCGTTTTTTAGCACGCCGGGCAGTGAGCGGTTGTACTCGGGCGTGACAAACAACAAACCCTGCGCCGCGGCGATCTCGCCCTTGATGCGCTTGACCTGCTCGGACGGGTTTCCGTCGTCGTCCTGGTTGTACAGCGGCAAATCGTCAATGCGCAGATGGGTAAAGCTGAACTCGGCCGGAAACAGCTTTTCCAGCGCCTTGGCGAGTTTCTTGTTGAAGGAATCCTTGCGAAGACTGCCGACGACGACGGCAATGGTGTATTTGGCCATGAGATTCTCCAGGAAATCGATCAGACGTTGATTGAATGGAAATGACAGCCCCCATATGTAAAGCACTTCGAGCAAGTGCTTTGTAGGACTGAAGCTAACAATACGCCTCATCACGCTGATTCACGTTCAATCAATCAGGCAGCCGCTTGCCCAGCGGCACGCCGTTCAAGTGGGAACTTGAAAAGCACGGCGAAAAGCTTGATGGCAGCTGACTGGCCGACGAGGGCCGCGACGCTTGCGCGCGATAGACAGCGCCGCCATGACGCCGACATAATCCCAAAAGAACTGCCACAGCGCTCGGGCGTTCTGCGCATTCAGAGCCTTCCCGCCTGCTGTCGGTTCTATGCCCGACTTAACTCCCCAATAACGAAAAAGTCCATGCTGGGTAACGCGCAATCTCCTTGTGACAAAGGAGTCATTCAGGCACAACGCTGCTTGCCCAGCACTTCCTCGGCCTCTTCCCTACTGACTTCGCAGCCATCTTCTGCCGGTGCAGACGCCGCCGCCCGAAAAGGCTATGCCCTGGCCGCCACCGTCCTCGGTTCGTCCATGGCCTTCATCGACGGCTCGGTCGTCAACATTGCCCTGCCCGCCATCCAGCGCGACTTTGCCAGTAGCGCCGGCGCCGGCCTGGCGGCCATGCAGTGGGTCATCAACGCCTATCTGCTGGCGCTGGGTTCGCTAGTGCTGGTGGGTGGCTCGCTGGGGGACAGGTTCGGGCGGCGCAGCATTTTCATCACCGGCATTGCGCTTTTTACCGCCGCGTCGGCGGCCTGCGGGCTGGCCTCCGGCACGCTGGCCCTGATTGCCGCGCGGGCGCTGCAGGGCGTGGGCGCGGCGCTGCTGGTGCCTGCCAGCCTGGCCATTATTGGCAACGTGTTTGAAGGCGACGCACGCGGCAAGGCGATTGGCACTTGGGCGGCTTGGGCGTCCATCACGGGTGCGGCGGGTCCGGTACTGGGCGGCTGGCTGGTCGATGCAGTGTCGTGGCGCGCCATCTTTTTCCTGAACGTACCGCTGGCCGTGGCCACCATCTGGC
Organism: Polaromonas sp. P4_F9; assembly: GCF_056401235.1. NCBI lineage: Bacteria > Pseudomonadati > Pseudomonadota > Betaproteobacteria > Burkholderiales > Comamonadaceae > Polaromonas > Polaromonas sp. P4_F9. Next base: position 41,645 of record NZ_JBFUJT010000024.1, read on the forward strand.
TGGCCGTCTATGCCGTGCCCGACAGCCGCGACCCCGATGCGCCGCGGCATTTCGACTGGCTCGGTGTGTTGCTGGTGGCCAGCGGGCTGGGTGCCCTCACCTATGGGCTGACGCTGGCGCCCGAGCGCGGATGGGGCCACGCGAGCGTGCTGTGGCCTCTGGTGTTTGGCGTAGTCGGGCTGGCTGCTTTTGCCGTGGCGCAGGCGCGGGTGCGTGCGCCCATGATGCCGCCGGCGCTTTTCAGGTCGCGCGACTTTGTCGGTGCCAATCTGCTGACACTGCTGCTGTACTTTGCGCTGGTCGGCGTGCTGTTTTTTCTGCCCTTTGTGCTGATTGGCGCCTTCCGCTATTCGGCCACCGCAGCGGGTGCCACGCTGCTGCCCTTCTCCATCATTTTGGGCTTGCTGTCCTCTGCGGCCGGCAAGGCCATGGATCGTTTTGGCGCCAGGCTCATGCTTATCTGCGGTCCGGTGATCGCCGCTGCCGGCCTGGCGTTGATGGCGCTGCCGGGTGTGGGCTGGTCTTACTGGGCGGGCTTTTTTCCGGCCATGGTGGTGCTGGGCCTGGGCATGACGATTGCCATTGCACCGCTCACCACCACCGTGATGAACGCGGTGTCGTCGGCCCACGCCGGGGTGGCCTCAGGCGTGAACAACGCGGTGGCGCGGGTGGCGGGCTTGCTCGCAGTGGCCGTGCTGGGCGTGGTGTTTGCCGCAGCCTTGGGCGGGCCCCTGGACGGCGCACCCGCGCCTACGCTGATCCACGCGTTTCGCTGGGTGGTGCTGGCAGCCGTGTTGTGCGCGCTGGCCTCGGCAGCCTGTGCCGCCATGTTTTTATCGCCTGCACCCGCGCCGGTTACAAAACGCTAGTACTGCAACCCGGAAGTAGCGAAACATAATGAAAGCGATGGATTCGTGCCCAGGGCAAGGCGCAAGCTGCAGCGAAGGCTTTACGCCTTCGCAAAAATTGCAACGCCGCCATGGGTGCGAAGACGCGCTTTCATGTTTCGATATTTTCGGGTTGTAGTACTAGGGCCTGTCAGAACCCGGCCAGCACCGACCCCTTGAATTCGGTCTGGATGAACTTGCGGATTTCTTCAGAGTGGTAGGCCTTGACCAGCTTGGCCACCCAGGGCTTGTCCTTGTCTTGCTCGCGCACAGCCAGCAGGTTGACGTAAGGTGATTTGGCCGCTTCCTGCGCAATCGCGTCCTTGGCGGGGTTCAGCCCCGCTGACAGCGCGTAGTTGGTGTTGACGGCCGAGGCGTCCAGGTCGTCCAGTGAGCGCGGCAGTTGCGCCGCGTCCAGTTCCACAAACCTGAGTTTTTTCGGGTTGTCGATCACGTCCAGCGGTGTGGCCTTGAGGCCGGCCTCAGGCCTGAGCTTGATCAGGCCCTTGTCCTGCAGCACCAGCAGCACGCGGCCGCCGTTGGTCGGGTCGTTCGGGATGCCGAAGCGCGCACCTTCCTTCAACTCAGCCAGGCTCTTGACCTTTTTGGAATACAGGCCAATCGGGAAGTTGACGGTGTAGCCGACGTTGACGATCTTGTAGCCGCGGTCCTTGACTTGCTGGTCGAGGAAAGGCTTGTGCTGGTAGCTGTTGCCGTCCAGGTCGCCGGCGGCCAGCGCGGCGTTGGGCTGGATGTAGTCGCTGAACTCGACGATCTGGATTTTCAGGCCGTCTTTTTCGGCAATCTTTTTGACCTGCTCAAAAATCTGCGCGTGCGGGCCGGCGGTGACGCCGATTTTCAGCGGCTTGTCTTGCGCGAGCACGGCGCCGGTGAAGGAGCTTGCAAGTGCCAGCGCGATGGCGGACTGGATGAGGGTGCGTTTGTTCATGGTGTTTCCTTTGGATGATTGAAAAATTGTTGTGTCTTACCCCCTCTCCCCCTGGGAGAGGGTTGGGGTGAGGGTTCGCGGCGTTGGCACCGGTGGCAGCAGATCGACTGCCGCCGGCCCTCACCCCTGCCCTCTCCCAGAGGGAGAGGGAGGAACTTGACCATTCATCAACATCGCTGTGGCAATGCCGATTCATGTCTTGCCACCTCTCCCCCTTGGGAGAGGGAGAAAAACCAATTCAAGACCAGATTCATTTGTGGCTCAACCTGCGCACGGCCCAGTCACCCAGGCTTTGCACCGCCTGCACAAACAGAATCAGCACCAGCACCACCGCCAGCATCACTTCCGGCAAAAAGCGCTGATAGCCGTAGCGAATACCCAGGTCACCCAGCCCGCCGCCGCCGATGGCGCCGGCCATGGCCGAGTAGCCGGTCAGGCTCACAAAGGTGATCGTCAGGCCCGCCACAATGCCGGGCAGCGCCTCGGGCAGCAGCACCTTGAGCACGATCTGCCGCGTGGTCGCGCCCATGGCCAGCGCCGCTTCAATCAGGCCGTGATCGACCTCGCGCAGCGAGGTTTCCACCAGCCGCGCAATAAAAGGCGCCGCCGCAATCGTGAGCGGCACCACGGCTGCCGCCGTGCCAATGGATGAACCCGTGAGAAGGCGCGTCAGCGGAATGATGGCCACCAGCAGGATGATGAAAGGCGTGGAGCGCACCGCGTTCACGATGCCGCCGACCACGCGGTTCACGCCCGCGTTCTGCAGCACGCCGCCCTCGTCCGTCAGCCGCAGGAAAACGCCCAGCGGAACGCCGATCAACGCACCCACCAGGCCTGAAATGCCGACCATGACGATGGTTTCCCACAGCGAGCTGACAAACAGCTCCAGCAGGGCCTGCGAAAAATTACTGAACATGGCTGAGCTCCAAAGTTGATGCGCTGTGGACCTGATCGACATACACGCCGGCGCCGCGCAAATGCGCCACCGCGGCGTTGAGCTGCTCGCGCGCACCGCGCGCAAACACCGCCAGCGTGCCAAACGGCTTGCCCTGAATCTCATCGATCTGGCCATGCACGATGGACAGGTCAATGCCAAAGCGGCGAATCACGTCCGACAACAAGGGCCTGTCAGACTCGTCGCCCGCAAACGCCAGGCGCAACAGCTGCCCTTCTTCGGGGTGCTCGGCACTCATCAGCGTGCGTATGCGCGCCAGCACGCTCTCGGGCAAGTCCTGCGGCACGATCTCGGCAATCAGGCTGCGCGTGGTGTCATGTTGCGGGCGGGTGAAAACGTCAATCACCGGGCCACTTTCGACAATGCGCCCGGCATCAATCACCGCCACCCGGTCGGCCACCTGCTTGATCACCTGCATCTGGTGCGTGATCAGCACAATCGTCAACCCGAACTCCTTGTTGATCTGCTGGAGCAGACCCAGGATGGAGCGCGTGGTTTCAGGGTCCAGGGCAGACGTTGCCTCGTCGGACAGCAGCACCTTGGGCCGGTTGGCCAACGCACGCGCAATGCCCACCCGCTGCTTTTGCCCGCCGCTGATCTGCGCCGGGTAACGGTCTGCCAGCGCCGACAGACCCACCAGGTCGAGCAGCGGTTCGACGCGGGCCTTGATGTCCGCAGCGGACAGGCCCGCAATTTCCAGTGGCAAGGCCACGTTGCCATACACCGTGCGCGACGAGAGCAGATTGAAGTGCTGAAAAATGATGCCGATGTCGCGCCGCGCCACACGCAATGCATCGCCGTTCAGCGAGGTCAGTTCCCGGCCATCCACCAGCACCTGGCCGGCGGTGGGCCGGTTCAGCAGGTTGATCACCCGCACCAGCGAACTTTTGCCCGCACCGCTGCGGCCAATGATGCCGTATACCTCGCCGGGATTGATTTGAAGGTCGACGCCCCTCAACGCCTCGACCGGGCCCGTGGACCCCTTGTACGTTTGAAAAATACCCTTGAGCTCGATCATGAAAACCCGTTATGCCCCTCACCTTTTACGCAAGCGTGGTGGGCTCTTTTTTTGGAACAGGTAGGGAATTTAGAGGCATCTCATCAAAACTCAAAAGAATATTAAATAGATTGAATAGATTATTAAGTAGTTTGTATCAAAAATGCAATTCCTGCAAAGCAGGACAGCGCCTGTGCCTGTGCCCTTTCCGCAGTATTTAAATACGGTGAATCGGCCGCCCATCCCGTGAAAAACCCAGCTGGGGAAAAATGGTGTGTCCAAGTTCTACCGCCACCGCCTCCACGAGGCTTGGCGCGCATGAAATGACGACACTTGACTGACCGCTCGCCATGACCAGCCGTAACGCCACCGTAGACATAACCAAAGGCATCGCAATCATCCTGGTTGTGCTTGGTCATAACTGGGCGGTTTTGCAGGACAAGGGCGAGCTCTTCCGGGTTATTTACTCGTTTCACCTGCCCCTGTTCTTTTTTCTCTCGGGCTTGTTTCTCAAGGACTCCGACCGCCTGGGGAAGTTTGCGCTGTCCCGGGCAGACGCCCTTTTGAAGCCGTATTTCGTTGTGTTGATATTTCTGGGCATCGCAGAGGCATTCGATCCGGCAGCCGTCCCAACAGCCGATGCATCCCCGCTTGCTTATTTTTCCGGTGTCATTTATGCCACCGCCTCCACCATCGCGTGGGCGCCGCTATGGTTTTTGCCGCATCTCTTCGTGGCGTCGCTCGTGTCCATGGCAATCCTGCGCGCCACCACGGCCGCCGGGAACCGCCGGGCCTGGATCTTCCTGATTGCCTCGGCCCTTCTGGTAACCGGGATACGGCTCATAGACTGGTTCTGGCAAATCGATACCTCGCAGTTGCCGTTCATGGGCCTGAACCGATTGCCCGGGCTTCCGTGGAGCCTTGACCTGACATTCATCAGCTCGGCCTGTATCCTGTTCGGATTCCTGCTCAGGAAACGGGTGATATCGATGCATTTCAGCGCCATCGGGTTTCTTGTTTCGACCACCACATTCGCCTTGCTGCATTACTACTTTGACGAAACCATGGATTTGAATCTGAGGTTCTACGGCGACCCGCTCATTTCTTCCTTACAGGCTGCCCTGGGCATCTACATTGTTCTCTGCACCTCTTCGCTGTTGCAGAAATATGCGGTATTGCGGCGTCCGCTGACCTACATAGGATCAGGCAGCCTGCTCATCCTGGTGTTTCATTACCTCGCTCAGGGACGGACCTTCCTGATACTTTCCCGCATCAGCCACAACGGCCACCTCAACAGTGCGGCAAGCCTTGCCGCAGGCGTGCTGCTCCCATTGTTCATCCTGGAAATTACCAGGCGCCAGCGGCATTTGGCGGCACTAGTCCTGCCCCGAAAATTCAGCCCATCATTTCGGCAAAATGCTCCGGGGAAATTGCCATGAACCACGAGCTATCGCGCCTAGCGGCCGCCATCCACATCAATGAACCACGCCACGAAGCGCTTCGTCTGGCCTTTGGCCTTGCCTGTGCCACCCGTGTGCAGCACCTGCTGGAAGACCCCAAGGCCATCGATTACCTTGCTACGCTTCAGGCCATCGTTGACGGCAAACTGGATAGGCCCGCCCTGGCACAGGCCGCGCAGGAAATTGCCGCGCTTGCCAACAGCCACCGGGGCTCCAACTCCATTGACGGCTCGGCGCATGCGGCCGTCTCTGCTACCTACGCCGTAGCCAACGCGCTGGCCGGCCGTGCCCTTGAAGCGGCCAGCTACGCGGCTTACGCTGCCGTCTATGGCTATGGCGGCTATGCGGTCACCGATCCGACGGCTTTTGAGGGCGAGTTCGCGTGGCAGGTTGAGAAATTCAAGGAGCTGGCCGCGGCCTGCGCGGTATAAACGTCGGGTCTTCTTTTTTCACCTCATCTTCATGGCCGCCCTCTTCATCTCCGCTTTCCTGCTCGGGCTTCTGTTCAACGCCCCGCCCGGCGCCGTGTTTGCCGAAACCGTGCGCCAGGGCGTACGCGGCGGGTTCCGGCCTGCCCTTGCCGTGCAAATCGGATCGCTGGCTGGAGATGCGCTCTGGGCCCTGCTGGGGCTGGCAGGCATAGGACTGCTCCTTCAATTGGAATGGATTCGCTGGCCCGTCGGCATCGCCGGGGCTGTGTACCTTTTCTGGCTTGCCCGGGATTCCTGGGTTTCCGCCAGCCAGGAGTTCTCTTTAACCGGCTCGGCGACGGTCGAGCCCAAACGGGCCATGCGTGCCGGCGTACTCCTGTCCGTGACCAACCCGCAAAACATTGCCTATTGGGCCGCCCTGGGAAGCGCCCTTGGGGCCATCGGCATCCATGAACCAAAGGCCTCCGACTACGCCATCTTCTTTTTGGGGTTCATGGTGTCGTCGGTGGTGTGGGCTTTCTTCTGCGCGGCAGTTGTTGACAGAATCTTTCGTCGCGCAGGTACGCGGTGGGCCAAGGCCACCTACAAACTGTGCGCCGCCGCGTTCCTGGCGCTGGCCCTCGGTTCGATGCGCGATCTCATTGTTCAGTCGTCGCCACTTCCGCAAAAAGACAAGCCCGCCATTGCCGGCAAGCCCTGAATCCTTGTGACCGGTTCCAACAGGAGAAACCATGCAACTCATCGGAATGCTTGACTCACCTTACGTTCGCCGCGTAGCTATTTCCCTGCAGCTTCTCGGTCTGCGTTTCGAGCATCGCTCGGTCTCCGTGTTCAGCACCTTCGCCCAGTTTCAGCAGATCAACCCCGTGGTCAAAGCGCCCTCGCTGGTCTGTGATGACGGCCAGGTCCTCATGGATTCCACGCTGATCATCGACTACGCCGAAGCGATCGCCGCCCCGCGCAAGAGCCTCATGCCCGCCGCAATTCCAGAACGCCAGCAGGCCCTGCGCGTGATCGGCCTGGCCCTCGCTGCCTGTGAAAAAAGCGTCCAGATCGTCTATGAGCGCAAGCTCCGGCCTGCCGAAAAATTGCATCAACCCTGGGTGGCGCGCGTCACCGGCCAGTTAATGGCGGCTTACGACTTGCTCGAGTCGGAACTTCAGCGCAAGCCGCTGGCAGTGAGCCGCGACACCATCGGCCAGGATGGCGTGAGCGCGGCGGTGGCGTGGCACTTCACGCAAGCGATGCATCCGGAAGTGGTACCCATGACCCGCTACCCCGCTTTGCGTGAATTCTCGTTGCAGGCGGAGCAACTGCCGGAATTCATGGCGGCGCCCCACAGCGACCTCACTTACCACGACAATCGCTAGCTGACCCGCTGCCGCAGCGCGGCGGCGGCGTGGCAATTCATGCAAATGATGCGGCAGCCGGCGCCCTTGAAGCCAAGCCCGCAGGCCGGCTTTCTGCAAACTCCGGCAGGTACCCGGCCAGTTGGTCGAAATTAACCACTATCCACGGGCACACCCAGTGGCGCACCCAGCGGGCCATGGCAATCCTCGGGTCACCCATGCGAAGGCTGTTGGCAAACCGCGGGCTATTGAAAAAATGCGCGACATACCGATCCACCAGCGGTGTCGCTTCGTCGGCTACCCAATCCAGAAACGCCGGCGACATGTTGAGGCAACTCGCTTTGACAAGATCATTCACGAGGTCGTCCAAGGCGGCAACGGCGATGATGGAAGCTTCTTTGACGGAAATGGAGCGTGTACGAATCATGAGACGGGAAACAACGGTAGAAATTGCGGGAAGCATGTGAAACAAAAAAAATGACGAGGCTCAATCTTGCACGAGGAAAATGACACCTCGATGTCGCCCATGCCGCCCATGCCGTCATTTATGCCAACGCTGTTTGGGCACCGCGGGCACCGGACTTAAACTCACAGCTTCGGGCGGCAATGTATCGCCCCTGCCCTGGGGCCACAAACCGCGCCAGCCGACGACCACACTCGCCCGCCGCAAGTCGGCCCGCACCCGTCTTTCACCTTCCTGAGCCTTTGTCTATGCCATTTTCTTCACTGGGCTTCTCGCCGGCGCTGTTGCCGGCTTTTCTGCGCGCCATTGGCGACAAAGGCTACCGTGCACCCACCGCCATTCAGTCGCAAGCCATTCCGGCGATCCTGCTGGGGCGCGACGTGGTGGGCTCGGCCCAAACCGGTTCGGGCAAAACAGCCGCGTTTGCATTGCCCATGCTGCAGCAACTGGCAAACGCGCCCACTGGAACACCACGGCCTACCCGGGGCCTGATCCTGGTGCCCACGCGCGAGCTGGCGGCGCAGGTGGGTGAAGCCATCGCCGGCTTTGCCAAATACCTGCCGCAGCGCGTCAAGGTAGCTGTGGTGTTTGGCGGCGTGTCCATCAATCCGCAGATGATGAACCTGCGCGGTGGCGCGGACATCGTGGTGGCCACTCCGGGGCGCCTGATCGACCTGCTTGAACACAACGCACTGAAAATTTCTGAAGTGAGCACGTTGGTGCTGGACGAGGCAGACCGCCTGCTGGATCTGGGCTTTGGCGAAGAACTGGGCCGCATCCTTGAGCAGCTTCCACCCCGGCGCCAAAACCTGTTTTTCTCGGCCACGTTCCCGCCAGCCATCGAGGCGCTGGCTGAAAGCATGCTGCACAACCCGCTGCGCATTGAAGTGCAGGCGACACCCGAGGCCAAGCCCGACATCGCGCAGCGCGCCATTGAGGTCGATGCCAGCCGCCGGACGCAACTGCTGCGCCACCTGGTGCAAACCGAAAAGTGGGAGCGTGTGCTGGTGTTCGTGGCGACCAAACACGCCGCAGAAATCGTTGCAGACAAACTGCGTAAAGTGCACATCGAGGCCGAGCCCTTTCATGGCGAGCTGAGCCAGGGCAAACGCACCCAGGTTTTGCGGGACTTCAAGATCAAGGCCGTGCAGGTGGTGGTGGCTACCGACGTGGCCGCGCGTGGCATTGACATTGCGCAGATGCCGGTGGTAGTGAACTATGACCTGCCCCGCTCAGCGGTGGACTACACGCACCGCATCGGCCGCACCGGGCGGGCGGGTGAAAGCGGGCTGGCTGTGAGTTTTGTGAGTGCGGGCACTGAAGCGCACTTCAAGCTGATCGAAAAACGCCAGGGCATCACGGTGCCACGTGAACAGGTTGCAGGGTTTGAACCGCTTGAGACGCAGGCGCCCAACGCTGCTGATCCCGCCTCAACCGGCGGTATCAAGGGCAAACGCCCGAGCAAAAAAGACAAGCTGCGCGAAGCAGCCGCACGCGCGCAGACGCAGGATAAATAGCAAGGCGGACAGCGAAGCTGCGCCTATTGCGTATCGGCTTCGCTCCCGGCAGCGGTGGGCCGGGCCGCGCGGTGGCCGTGCTTTCTCACCACCTCCACATAAAACTGGTCGCCGCCCTCTTTCACCAGGGCATCCACGGAACTGATCAAGTCAGCAAACGGCACCCCGGAAGCCGTGGCTTCGCTGGCGCCTGACTTGCAGTCAAAGTCCCAGAAATCAACGCCCGCCGGCAAGGCTTTGGCACGTTCGCGTTTGATGTATTTGCGGATGTCGTGCTTGGCGGCGTCGAGCAGGCGGTCGCGGTTCTTGCCTTCGATGTTGAGTTGGTACGTTTTTCTCACGGGTATCCCTGGTGTGTCATTGGTGTGTCAGGTGTGTGGCGAATGCCGCCGGCAGGCGCATCAAAATTGCGCAGCCTGGTTCAAAAGAACCCGATTATCGGCCCCTGGCACGGGTCTAGGCCAAACAGCCAGCAAAGGCCACAATCTGCCCGGCACAGGGTTTGCTTGCGATTTCGCGTGCCCTGTGCACCTCGCGACTTCCTTTATCAAAGGAGATTGACATGCTCGGTTTAACGCCTCTAGGAACCATTCACACCGCAATCAGCCTGGTTGCTGTCGCCGCGGGTGTGATGGCTTTTTTCCGCGACAAGGAAATTCTGGCCAGGTCCACGCTCGGCAAGGTCTATGTGGTCACCACCATCCTCACCTGCCTGACCGGTTTTGGCATCTTCCAGCATGGCGGCTTCGGCAAGCCCCATGTGCTGGGCGTCATCACACTGCTGGCATTACTGCTGGCGGCCGTGGCGGGCCGCGGCAAACTGTTGGGCCGTGCATCGCCCTATGTGGAAACCGTCAGCTACTCGGCGACTTTTCTCTTTCACCTGATCCCCGCCATCACTGAAACATCGACCCGCCTGCCGCTGGGTGCACCGTTGCTGGCCAACGCGGAAGCGCCGGAACTGAAGGTGCTGACCGGGGTACTGTTTGTGCTGTTCTTCATTGGCGCGACACTGCAGGCGCGACGTTTGCACAGCAGGAATGCCGCGCTGGCCGACGCACTGGTGGCGCCTGCTCGCTGAGCTGCGAAGAGCGTCAGGCGGCCAGCAGCACCTTGTCGATTGCCTCGTGCAGGTGCTGCAGGCCAAATGAAACATCGGTGACCACGCCGTTGACATAAAACGCGGGGGTCGAGCGTATGTCCAGATGCCTTGCGCCCAGTATGTGCTCCTGCACGCGCTGCAGGTAGACATGGTCTCTCATTTCGTTCCGGTACCGCGGCATGTCCAGACCCACCTGTTCCGCGTAGTCGAGCAGGTGCTTTTCCGTGAGGTGTTGCTGGTGCGTGAAAAGCAGCTCGTACATGGGCCAGAACTTGCCCTGGGCGCCGGCCGCTTCCGCCGCTTCAGCGGCCAGCTCGGCGTGCGGATGCATTTCCCGAAGCGGGAAGTGGCGAAATACAAAGCGCAACTGCTGGCCGAAATGCGGGAGCATCACCTTCAGCCCCGCGTAGGCCTGCAGGCATAGCGCGCATTCAAAATCGCCGTACTCAATCACCGTGACAGCGGCGAATGACTGGCCACGGATGTGATCGGTTGCCCCGTCAGGAGCTAGCAGCGAGTCCCGGGTTTTCATGGCAGTCACCTTTTACGTGCGCCTTTATCTGTGCATTTTTCAGGCAGTATGCGCCAGGGGCAGCCCCATGATCAATGCATCAATGCGGGGCTTAGCCGGCCGCATTCTCCAGCGCCTCATCCAGCGCCTTGCACGAGGGGGAGCACACCGCCTGGGATTTGCCGAGCACCTTTCGGGTGCCCATCAGGGAGCGGGCGCGATGCTTGCCGCACATGAAACACGACATGGTGGCAGCACCAAAAGACGTGGTGGCGGCAAACGGCGATCCCGACACCTTGGACTTGTAGCGCAGGCCGTCAGCGAGGACAGCGGTTTTGGCGTCAGCTCTTGCCATGGTTTGGATCTTCCTTGGGTTGGGTTGTTGAACGGTTCATGGCCTGATGAATGGCCGCTTTAGCCTCGCGCTCTGCAGCCAGCGAGGCGTCCAGTGCGGAGCGGCAGAGGCCCGCATACTGGTAGTTGACGTTTTCATAGAGTTCAGCGGCAGCCGGATGGGTATCCAGCAAGGCGCCCAGCGCCACGCCGGGCTCAACTTCGCTGAGCTCATTGACGAGGTGCTGCACCACGGACAGGTACTGCTCGGCACCCACCGGCTCGGCACTGTGCTCCAGCCGCTCAAGCAGTTCGGCCAGCACGTGCGTTACCGTGAGGTTGGTTTTGGGAGGCTGTGATTTGGTGGCGTTCATGAAAAGAAACTGGGGGTTCCTTCCCCAAATACAAGCACTTGCAGCACCGGCGCATGTTTACTTGTGCCGGTCGCCAGAGCCATTTCGGCATAGTCTGGGTGTGCCCTGAATGCTATATTTTTTATAGCCTCCGGTGCTTGTCTGCCATGGGTTGGAGACCAATTTTACCGCTAAAAGCAATTCGGCCGCTTTCCCCGGCTTGGAGCAGGTCTTTTCAGCCGTATCGGCGACCCCGGCCACCGGAGGTGCAGGAGCATGGTGCATCGTGGGCCGCCCACCGCTTTTTGACCGGTTTTCCCCATAAAACCGCTACTCCGCCCCCTCGTTCTCCTTTGCGGCCAAATGACTCACCAGCAGTTGCGCCGCCGCTGACAGGCTGGATGCATCTCTAAAGCAGATGGCAAAGCGGCGACTGGCCCAGGCATCGAGCAGGGGCACCACGCGCAACCCATAAGTGCGGGCATATGGCTCGGCCACTTCGCGCGGCACCACGCTGATGGCCAGGTTGGCGCGCACCACGCGCAAAACGGCTTCAAAGTTGGACACGATCACGCGGTGCATGATGGCCTTGCCCTTGAGTGCGGCTGCGCGCTGCAGCAGCATCTGCACGGCGCTTTGCACCGGCAGGCTGACATGCTCGTAATCCAGCGTCTGCTCGAAGCTCAGGGTTTCGTGCCGGGCCAGCGGATGCGACGGATGGACCACGATGGCCAGGTGGTCGCGGCGGTAGCCGCGCGACTGCAGGCCGGTCAGGTCGGCGGCATCCCAGCAGATACCGACCGAAGCCACGCCCTCCTTGATGCCTCGAATCACGTCAGGACTGACACGCTCCTCCATGCTGACCTGGATATCGTGATGCGCCGGTACCTGCAAAAAGGCCGCCACATCATCGGCCAGCGACTCCGCCATGACAGATGCCGTCGCCAGGATGCGAACCTGGCCGCGCACGCCCAGCGCATAAGCGGCCATGTCGCGCTCGATCTGCTCAGCGCTGGCCAGCATGGTACGCGCGTGCTCCAGCAGGCTCTCACCGGCGGGTGTGGGCTCGACGCCGCGGCGCCGGCGCACCAGCAGCGAGGTACCCACCGTGTCTTCCAGCTGCGCCAGCCGCTTGCTGATGGCCGAACCGACGATGTTGGCCTGCTCGGCCGCCCGGGCGATGCTGCGCGTTTCACACACGGCGGCAAACAGCCGCAGAGTGGTCATGTCCAGGTCTCTCATGGGGCAGCTCCGGTTGCGCAGGACTCGTTTATCCGCTTTAGATATTCTGATACGGAACGCAGAAGGTTCCAAAATTGATAACCACAACCAATCGGGAAATTCTAAACTGCACCTCTAAATTTCAAAATACCTGGAGACAGTCAGTGAACATGCTTTCAAGCGCTTCGGTTTCCCCCCAAGCCGCCCCGTCCGCCCTATCCGCCAAGCCCGCCCTGCCTCGGCAAGTCAGCATTCGCGAAGTAGGCCTGCGCGACGGGTTGCAGAGCATTGCCACCGTCATGCCCACCGCGCGCAAGCTGGCGTGGATCCGTGATGCCTACGACGCCGGCCAGCGCGAAATCGAAGTCGGCTCTTTTGTGCCGGCACGGCTGCTGCCGCAACTGGCCGACACGGCGGAGCTGGTGGCCTATGCCAAAACCCTGCCTGGACTCGTCACCTCGGTGCTGGTGCCCAACCTCAGGGGCGCCGAGCGCGCCATCGAATCGGGCGCCGACCTGATGCTGCTGCCGCTGTCGGCCAGCCATGCCCACAGCCTGGCCAATTTGCGCAAGACGCCCGATGAAGTGGTGCAGGAGATTGGCCGCATCCGTGCGGCGCGTGATGCCTCGGGCTCAAAAATCCTGATTGAGGTGGGCTTTAGCACGGCGTTTGGCTGCACGCTGCAGGGCCGGGTCGAGCCGTCCGAGGTGTTGCGCCTGTTGCAGCTGGTGCTGGACGCCGGGGTGGACCGGGTCGGCCTGGCAGACACCGTGGGTTATGCCGACCCGGCCATGGTGCAAGACCTGTTCGAGGCTGCGTTCGCCATAGCCGGCGACCGGCTGGCCTGCGGCCACTTTCATGACACGCGCGGCATGGGCGTAGCCAATGTGTACGCCGCGCTGCAAACAGGGGTGACGCGTTTCGACGCCTGCCTGGCCGGCATTGGCGGCTGCCCGCACGCACCGGGCGCCAGCGGCAACGTGGCCAGCGAAGACCTGGCCTACATGTTCGCCAGCATGGGCATTGAAACCGGCATCGACTTCGACAGGCTGATGGCCCTGCGCACCCAGGTTGCCCACTGGCTGGAAGGCGAAACCCTGCACGGCACCCTGTGGCGCGCCGGCCTGCCGAAAACCATGCGGACCACCGCCACGGCATAACCACTCCAGATCAACACTCCAGATCAACGAAGAACGAATAGCGGCATGCAAAACAATCAAACCTCAGCCTCAGCCGCCCCCCAGCCACTGGCCGGCTTGCGCGTCGTCGAATTCACCCACATGGTCATGGGCCCCACCTGCGGCATGGTGCTGGCCGACATGGGGGCCGAGGTCATCAAGGTCGAGCCGATCGACGGCGACCGGACCCGCCGCCTGCTGGGCGCCGGCTCGGGCTTTTTCCCGATGTTCAACCGCAACAAGAAAAGCATAGGCATCGATCTGCACGACCCCACCGGTGCGGAAGTGGCGCGCAGGCTCTGCGCCAGCGCCGATGTGGTGGCCGAAAACTTCAAGCCTGGCACCATGGCCAAGTACGGACTTGACTACGCCGCCCTGAGCGCCGCGAACCCGCGCGTGATTTACGCCAGCCACAAGGGTTTTTTGCCTGGCCCCTACGACCACCGCACCGCGTTGGACGAAGTGGTGCAGATGATGGGCGGCCTGGCCTACATGACGGGCCGCCCCGGCGATCCGTTGCGCGCCGGCACCAGCGTCAACGACATCATGGGCGGCATGTTTGGCGCCATTGGCGTGCTGGGCGCGCTGATTCAGCGCGGCATCACCGGCAAGGGCATGGAGGTCCAGTCGGCCCTGTTTGAAAACAACGTGTTTCTGGTCGGCCAGCACATGCTGCAGTACGCCATCACCGGCCAGCCGGCCGCACCCATGCCCGACCGCATCTCAGCCTGGGCCGTGTACGACGTGTTTACCGTCAAGGATGGCGAGCAGATATTCCTGGCGGCCGTCAGCGATGCGCAATGGGCCACTTTTTGCGATGTACTGGGTTTTGCCGACCTCAAGGCTGAACCAGGCTATGCCAGCAACAACGAACGCGTCACGCTGCGCCCCACCCTGCTGCCCATCCTGCGCGAGCGCCTGGCCACACGCAGCGCGGCGGAATTGGCGGCGCTGCTCGAAAAGGTTGGGCTGCCGTTCGCGCCGATCCGCAAGCCCGAAGAACTGTACGATGACGAACACCTTCTGGCGACCGGCGGCCTGGCCGACATCACGCTGCCCGACGGCGAGCGTGCCGGCCAAACCGCCAAAACGACCCTGTGCCCCTTCACGATGGACGGCCAGCGCTTGGGTGTGCGGCTGCAGCCCCCCACGCTGGGCCAACACACGCGAGAACTGCTGTCGGGCCTGGGCTATGCCTCGGATGACATCGAACGGCTGCATCGGCAAGCGGCGGTAGCCTGAACCGGGCGGCGCGAACCCCCTTCGGCTACGTCAACAACTAACAACTGGCAATTTTCACCGGTTTCACAGTTTCAATAGTTCCAACGACAGTTCCAACGGCCCACCAAAACGGAGACAAACATGACAGTTCCCACCCCCACCCTCACCCCCATCAAGGCAACGCGCCGGCAAACCCTGCGTGGCCTGAGCGCCGCGCTGCTTGGCAGCACCTTCATCGGTACACCGCTGACCTTGCTGGCCCAGACCGCCGACAGGGTGGTGCGATTTATCCTTCCGGTCAGTGCGGGCTCGGGCGTGGACACCATCGTCCGTGCCGCCGGCCCCGCCATGGGCAAGACACTGGGGCACCCGGTGGTCATCGAAAACCAGCCTGGCGCGGGCGGCATCGTCGGCACATCGGCGCTCGTCAAGGCGGCACCGGACGGCATGACGCTGAGCGTGGTGTCGAACAACCACGTGGTCTATCCAAGCGTGTACAAATCGCTGCCCTTTGATCCGATCGCCGACATCACTCCTATCAGCGTGCTCGGCAGCACGCCGTTTGTGCTGGTGGTCAATCCGGCCAGGATTGCGGCGACCAATGTGAAGGAACTGGTGGCGCTGCTCAAGGCCAAACCCGATGCCTACAACTACGCCTCCTCGGGCAACGGCACCATCCTGCACCTGGCAGCGGAAATGTTTCTCGACGAGGCCCAAGTCAAGGCCAAACATATCCCCTACAAAGGGGTGGGCCCCATGGTGGCTGACCTGATTGGCGGGCAGGTCGAGATGGGCGTGCTGTCGCTGCCGTCGGTCCAGGCGCACCTGAAAAGCGGCGCCCTGCGCGCCATTGGCATCGGTGGCAGCGCCCGCGTGAGCGCCGCACCGGACATTCCCACCATTGCCGAACAGGGCCTGCCCAACTACAACATGGAAGGCTGGTTTGCCGTGATTGGTCCGGCCAAGCTGCCAGCGGCAGAGGCCAAGCGCATCCAGGCAGCCGTGGCTGCCGCTTATGCCACCCCCGAGGTCAAGGAAGCCATGGCCAAACAGGGCAACACCATCAATCCGGGCACGCCGGAAGCGGCCGCACAGTATTTCCGCAGCGAGTTGGTGAAATACGCGAAGCTGGTGAAAAAGGCGGGCGTCGAACTGCAGTAATCCGTGTCGCGCGGATGCTGGCTCGTGGCATCCGCGCCCCCGATTCCTCTGTATTTCTCTGTTTTTTGATAGCGGACAAAAGCCTCGGCTTCCCTGCCAGTCCTGGCCGGACGCAAGTCGGGCCAGGTATTGCAACCCGGAAGGTTGTAGTGACATTTTTATGCTTCTCCCTAATTTGCCTTTGACGTTCTTTGACGTTTACCCCTGACGTTTATTTCCTCACGTAAATCTGGTCAAACGATCCGCCATCGGCGAAGTGTTCCTTGTCTGCCTTGGTCCAGCCACCGAAGGCCTGGTCGATGGTGAACAGGTTCAGCTTGGCGAACTGCTTGGCGTATTTGGCCTTGGCCTTCTCGGAAACCGCCGGGCGGTAGAAGTTCTTGCCAGCGATGTCCTGGCCTTCTTCCGAATAGAGGTACTTCAGGTATTCCTCGGCGACGGCACGCGTGCCTTTTTTGTCGACGTTCCTGTCGACGACGGCCACAGCGGGCTCAGCCAGGATGCTGAGCGAAGGGGCAACCACGTCGAATTTGGTGCCAAATTCCTTTTCCAGCAGGTAGGCTTCGTTCTCCCACGCAATCAGCACATCCCCCTGGGCGCGCTGCGCAAAGGTGATGGTCGATCCACGGGCGCCCGTATCCAGCACCGGCACATTGCCGTAAAGCTTGGCCACAAAGTCTTTGGCCTTGGCGTCGCCGCCATATTTGCGCTTGGCGAACTCCCACGCCGCCAGGTAGTTCCAGCGGGCGCCGCCCGACGTCTTGGGGTTGGGCGTGATCACGCTGACGCCCGGCTTGACCAGGTCATCCCAGTCCTTGATGCCCTTGGGGTTGCCCTGGCGCACCACCAGCACGATGGTCGAGGTGTAGGGCGAGGAGTTGTGCGCCAGCTTCTTTTGCCAGTTGGGGGCGAGCCATCCGCCGTTTTTCACCAGCGCGTCGGTGTCTCCCGCCAAGGCCAGCGTGGCCACGTCGGCATCCAGGCCATCGATGATGGAGCGGGCCTGCTTGCCGGAGCCGCCATGCGACTGCTTGATGGTCACGTCCTGGCCGGTTTTGGCTTTCCAGTGTTTGGCGAAGGCGGCGTTGTACTCCACATACAGCTCGCGGGTGGGGTCATAGGACACATTAAGAAGCGTCACCGCCGGTTGCTGGGCATGGCTGGCCAGGACTGACCCTGCCAACGCTACGGCCAATGCCGCATGGGTGGAAACATTGATAAAGTGACGGCGTGTACTCATGGTTGCTTTCCGGTCCAAAAATGCATGTTTATGCGGGAAACTGGATTCTGGAAGCAGCCATTGGAAACAGGAACGAATAAGAAATCAGCTTGTTATTCCTAAAACATCTTATAACCACGAAAGAATATTCAAATGGCACGCATGGTCAAATGCATCAAACTGGGCAGGGAAGCCGAAGGCCTCGACTTTCCCCCCTATCCCGGCCCACTGGGCAAGCGCCTCTGGGAAGAAGTCAGCAAGGAGGCCTGGGCCGATTGGATGAAACAGCAAACCATGCTGGTCAATGAAAACCGGCTCAACCTGGCCGATGCCCGCGCCCGCCAATACCTGGCCCGGCAGATGGAAAAGCATTTTTTTGGCGAAGGCGCCGATGCGGTACAGGGCTACGTGCCACCCACCCAGCCGTGAGCGCGTAAACACCCCGAAGATTTACATCCTGAACATTTCGGATGCCCGAGCGCATTGAGTGGCTGAAAGACGGCACCCCCTACAGCCCGCGTTTTGGCGACCGCTACCGCAGCGAATTGGGTGGGCTGGACCAGGCTCGTGAAGTTTTTCTGAAGGGCTGCGGCCTGCCCGCAGCCTGGGCCGGGCAACCGCAATGGTGTGTGCTTGAAACCGGCTTTGGCCTGGGCCTGAATTTCCTGGTGACTTGGGCAGCCTGGAAAACCGACCCGCAGCGCCCTGGCCTGCTGCATTTCGTATCTACAGAAGCATTCCCGGCCAGCGCGGAAGATGTGCTGCGCAGCGTTCGGGTTCACCCCGAATTGCTGCCTTTTGCGCAGCAACTGCAGGAGCAGCTCTGGGGCCTGTTGCCGGGGTTTCACCGCCTGGCCTTCGAGGAAGGCCGGGTGCTGCTGACGCTGTGCATCGGTGATGCCAAAGCGATGCTGCGCGAACAATCGTTTGAAGCCGATTCGGTCTACCTCGACGGTTTCAGTCCCGGGCTTCAACCGGAAAATTTACCGGATATCTGGGATCTGCATACCTTCAAGGCAGTCGCGCGCTGCTGCAGGCGCGGTACCCGCGTGGCCACCTGGACGGTGGCACGCAGTGTGCGCGATGCGCTGGCGCAGTGCGGATTTGTGGTGCAGAAAACGCCGGGCATTCCGCCCAAACGCGACAACCTGCAGGGAGAATTCAACCCCGCGTGGGAACCCAAAAAATCGACGCAGCCGCTGCTGCGTCACCGGGCGGGCCGTTGCGTCGTGATCGGCGCTGGCCTGGCCGGCGCGGCGGTGGCGGCGAGCCTGGCGCGCCGTGGCTGGCAGGTGGAGGTGCTGGATGCGGCAGACGCACCTGCCGGCGGCGCGTCCGGCCTGCCCGCGGGTGTGCTGGCGCCGCATGTGTCGCCCGACGACAGCCTGCTCTCGCGCCTGTCGCGCAGCGGGGTCAGGGCCACACTGCACCAAGCCCAAACGCTGCTGCACGCTGGCAGCGACTGGAACCCCACCGGCGTGCTGGAGCATTGCGTGGACCATGCGCGCAGGATGCCGGCCGCCTGGCAGGCCGGTTGGGTCGAGGCCGCGCAAGACTGGACCTGTTCGGCCACACCCGGGCACCTTGCACAATGCCACCTGCCGGCCTCGGCATCTGCCCTGTGGCACGTGCGGGCGGGCTGGATCAAACCCGCCAGTCTTGTTAAAACCTGGCTGGCATCGCCAGGCGTTGAGTTTCATGGGCGCGCAGTCGCGAGCCGGCTCGTCCGCCAGGCGGATTCCTGGCAAGTGCTGGATGCCCGCGGGCAGGTGCTGGCGCGCGCTGAGCTGGTGGTGCTGGCTGCGGGTTATGCCAGTCGTGCACTGGCCGAAGCAGCCTTGCCGCCAACAGCCCCGCCGCTGGCTCTGCAGGCCATTCGTGGCCAGGTCTCCTGGGCATTGCACCCACCGGGCTCCGCTAACGCGCTGCCGGCATTTCCGGTCAACGGCCACGGCAGCCTGATTCCCGCGCTGCCCATCAACGGTATGGCCAACGAGCTTGCGTGGGTCACGGGTTCGACCTTTGAACGGGACAACGTCCTCAATGAGCTTAAGCCTGAAGACGACCGGCACAATCTCGGCCGGCTGCAGACACTGCTTCCGGATACGGCACACAAACTGACCGCGCAATTTGAGGCGGGACAGGTCAAGGCGTGGGCCGGCGTGCGCTGCGCAACACCCAGCCGCCTGCCCGCGCTGGGACCCTTGGCGGCGCCCGGCCTCTGGCTATGCAGCGGCATGGGATCGCGGGGACTGACCTTTGCCACGCTCTGCGCGGAGCTGCTGGCCGCCAGGCTTCATGCGGAGCCTCTGCCACTGGAGCAGCGCTTGGCCGAGGCCTTGCTACCTCAGTACGGCGAGGCAAAGCCGGTGTCGAAAGACTGAAGGAATTTGTAGCCGGGTCAGCTCACCAGCGTGCGGGGGCGCCGGGGCGCGGGGAGACGCGACAGCGTCAGGTCAGGCTGAGCAGCAGGTGCTCGAGCTTCCCGGGATGCAAAGGCTTGCACAGGCAGGCGCGGGCGCCCGCCAACCAGCCGCGCGCCGCATCGAATCGCGAAGCCTTGCTTCCGGTCAGTATCAGGGAGTCGATTGCCGGGCGTGCCTCGCCCATCTGCTTGACCAACCGCCAGCTGTCCATATCCGGCAGCTCCAGGTCCAGGATGACCAGCTTGTAGAGCCGGTTATTCAGCCATTGCAGCGCTTCTGCGCCGCTGGCGGCTTCGTCAACATGCATCAGCCCGGCCATCGCCAGCCGAGCCCGCATATACAGACGGGCATCATGGCTGGCATCGACCACCAAGGCGTGGGGCCGGCAGATCCCGGACGCTGGCTCCAGTAGTGCCGAGGAGGTGGTGAACTCAAAATCCAGGTCCAGGTTCAGGTTCAGGTTCGTATCCGGCACGGGAGAGGATTCAGGCCCGAGAGGCAAGTCGAGGTCGAACTCAGGAAGGTCATGTTGAATTGCCGGCGACATGTCCAGCGCAAACAGCTCATCCATGCCATCAATCACGGCTGCCCATTGAAGCGGGCGGGCCACGACAAGGCTCGCCCTGGCAGGCGCCCTGTCACCAACCCAAATGAGCTTGAGACTGTCATGGGCGGGGTTGGCCAGCTCCAGCGCGGCTTCCCAGCTGTCTCCATCAATCAGCGCCATCTCTGCAGCCTGGGGAGCCGCCGCCGTCCAGAGCGCATAAGCCGTTGACCGGCTCTCGGAAAGGCGAAACATCGTGTTCAGGGCGTGGCGCTCCACGTCACTGAACCCGAACACCTTGACAAAAATTCGATTGACTGCCTCGCCGCCCATATCGCCCATGTATGCCATTTGGAGGTGATTATGCGGGGATTCAGCACGCTTTTGCGTGTCCCGAAAATTCATGGTGCGCATCACCAGCAGATCACTTCATGGCATCAGGCGGACGGCGTGCCTTGACATAGGCATCGCTGGGCAAATAAGCCTTGCCATCCGCATAGCGCCACTGCACCATCGTGCCCTTGTGGCCGCGCAGGTCGAGCTTGCCCACGTAGGCCCCCATGGTGGACTGGTGATCCACCGCCCGGAATTCAGCCGGTCCAAATGGCGTGGAGAACTTCAGGCCGCGCAGGGCCGTCACCAGTTTCTCGTTGTCGGTGGAGTTGGCTTTTTTGATCGCTGCAAAAATGGCCTGCATGGTGGCATAGCCCACCACCGAGCCCACCTTGGGGTACTCATTGAAACGTCGGTAGTAATTGGCCGCAAAACTGGCGTGCTCCCGCGAATCGATCTGGTCCCAGGGGTAGCCGGTCACGATCCAGCCCTTGGGTGTTTCATCTTTCAGCACATCCAGGTACTCGGGCTCGCCCGAAAGCAGGGAAACTACCGGCGTTTTGGGGAAAATTCCACGCTGGTTGCCTTCCCGGACCAGCTTGGCCAGATCGGCGCCGAAGGTCACATTGAAGATGGCGTCGGGCTTGCTCTGCATGGTGGCCTGCAGCGTGGTGCCGGCATCCAGCTTGCCCAGCGCCGGCCACTGCTCACCCACAAACTCCACATCCGGCCGCCTGGCCTTGAGCAACTCCTTGAAGCTGGCGACAGCGCTCTGGCCATATTCATAGTTGGGGGCAATGGTGGCCCAGCGCCTGGCGGGCAGTTTGGCAGCCTCTTCAACCAGCATGGCAGCCTGCATATAAGTACTCGGGCGCAAGCGGAAGGTGTAGCGGTTGCCTTTATCCCACACAAGGGCGTCGGTCAGCGGCTCGCTGGCCACATACACCCTCTTGTTCTTCAGGGCGTGATCGGCCAGCGCCAAGCCTACATTGGACAGAAAGCCGCCGGCCAGGACGTCCACTTTTTCCTTCGATGTGAGCTCGATGGCATGGCGCATCGCTTCCTCGGGTTTGCCGGCGTCATCGCGCGCGATTACCTCCACCTTGCGCCCCAGCAGGCCACCCGTCACATTGATTTCCTCCACGGCGAGCTGCCAGCCCTGGCGATAAGGCTGGGTGAACTGTGGAATGGTCGAATAGCTGTTGATTTCGCCGATTTTGATCGGCGGCTTTGAGCCGGCTTGCGCCAGCACCCCAGTCACCGAGGCCAGCAACAGGCTGCCCAGCCAGGTGGATTTCGTAAATTTCACGGTTTTCTCCAAAAATAAGCCACTCGGTCCAACTGGCAAGGATGCTGGCCGTGGGTGACAGTGGGGTTGGCAGTGTGTTGGCAGGCGCGGAAGGCCCCGGTCAGGAAGAGGAAGCACGGACTGTACCAGCGCCTGCAGCTCCTTGTTGAGTCCGATCTCCGCAGCCAGGTTCACGCCCCACCCAAACCGGGCAAAGCGTTATAAACACATGCAAATAAGCTTATTCGCATAAAGGTAGAACAAATGTGTAGTTTGTTTTTATAAGCCGCCCACTTACATTTTCCGGCTTATGCATGAATTTGCCTTTGTATTTGCAGGATTTGCCGTGGGCCTGGTCGTCGGCCTGACGGGTGTGGGCGGCGGATCGCTGATGACGCCGCTCTTGATCTTCTTTTTCGGCATCAAGCCCCATCTGGCCATCGGAACAGACCTGCTGTTCGCCGCCTTCACCAAAATGGGCGGCACCGTCAGCCTGGCGCGCGCCCGGGTCGTGGACTGGCGCATTGTCGGCCAGGTTGCCGCCGGCAGCCTGCCCGCGTCGCTGCTCACCCTGTACGTGTTGCAGCGAATGGGGCCGGCCAATCCGACAACCCAGACCATCATGACGACAACGCTAGGCCTGGCGCTGCTGCTGACGGCTATTGCGACGTTCTACAAGGTCTTTCGCGGCAAAGTGGTGCCCAAGAAAATCGCCGCCGAACTGCTGGGCGAGGCGACCCGTGCCCATCACTGGGCGCTGCCCGTACTGTTTGGCGCCGTTATCGGCACTCTGGTCACGATGACTTCTGTGGGCGCGGGCGCCATTGGCGTGATCGTGCTGATGCTGCTTTACCCAACCCTGCCCCTGTCGCGCATTGTGGCTGCCGATATTGCCCATGCGGTGCCGCTCACGCTGGTGGCGGGCCTGGGGCACGCTTCCATAGGCTCAGTAGACTGGTCTTTGCTCATCAAGCTGCTGGCCGGCTCGCTGCCTGGCATCTGGCTGGGCTCGCACCTGATGCATAAAACGCCTGACCGCGTGATCCGCTCCCTGCTGTCCGTCCTGCTGGCCTACGCCGGCGTGAAGCTCATTTCGATATAGTCGGCTACTATTTTTCCTTCCGTAGCTCACGCAGCTCCCTGAAAACCGTTTCATCCTGAACCGTTTGATACCCCGACAGCCATGTACCAATACACAGAATTTGACCGCCAGTTCGTAAAAGCCCGCGCCGACCAGTTCCGCGACCAGCTCACGCGCTGGCAGGCCGGCCAGTTGCCCGAAGACGAATTTCGGCCACTGCGACTGCAAAACGGCTGGTATGTGCAGCGTTATGCGCCCATGTTGCGCGTGGCGGTGCCTTACGGCGAGCTCTCCAGCGCCCAGCTGCGTGTGCTGGCCAAAATTGCCCGCGAATACGACCAGCCCAATGCCGCCCTGCTCGAAGGCGCGCAGGCCACCCAGGACAAGCTGGGCGCCATTCCGCTGAAAAACGGCCAGTCGGTGCATTCAAAACTGACCACGGGCTACGCCCACTTCACCACGCGCCAGAACGTCCAGTACAACTGGATTCCGCTGGACAAGTCAGCCGACGTGATGGACCTGCTGGCCAGCGTCAACATGCACGGCATCCAGACCAGCGGCAACTGCATCCGCAACATCACCAGCGACGAACGTGCCGGCATTGCGGTCGACGAGATCGCCGACCCTCGCCCGTTTGGCGAAATCATGCGCCAATGGAGCACGCTGCACCCCGAGTTCTCTTTTTTGCCGCGCAAGTTCAAGATCGCCATCAGCGGCGCCAGGGAAGACCGTGCCGCCATTGGCTGGCACGACGTGGGCTTGCAACTGCTGCGCAACGCCGAGGGCGAGCTGGGCTTCAAGGTGCTGGTCGGCGGCGGCATGGGCCGCACGCCCATCATCGGCACGGTGATCCGCGAGTTCCTGCCCTGGAACCAGATCATGAACTACCTGGAAGCCGTTGTACGCGTGTACAACCGCTATGGCCGCCGTGACAATATTTACAAAGCCCGCATCAAGATTCTGGTGAAGGCTGAAGGGCAGCGCTACATCGACGACGTCGAGGCCGAATACAAGCAGATCATGGAGCACGACGGTGGCCCGCACACCATCACGCAAGCCGAATACGACCGCGTGGCCGCCTGCTTCGTGGCGCCCACCCTCAGCTGCGACCGCAAGGAAGCCGACGCCAAGATCGCCCACATCCTGCGCGCTGCGGCCGAAGACGATGTCGAATTTGGCCGCTGGCTGCAGCAAAACGTCGCGCCGCACCAAAACCCGGACCTGCGCGCCGTGACGCTGTCCTTCAAGCGCCTGGGCCAGGCCCCCGGCGACGCCACGGCGGCCCAGCTTGAGACTGCCGCCGACCTGGCCGACCGTTTCAGCGCCGGTGAAGTGCGCGTGACGCACGAGCAAAACCTGCTGCTGCCCTGGGTGCGCTGCGACGAGCTGCCCGAGCTCTGGCGCGCCGCCCGCAAGGCAGGTTTTGCCAAGCCCAACATCAAGCTGCTGACCGACATGATTGCCTGCCCCGGCGGCGACTTCTGCTCGCTGGCCAATGCCCGGTCCATTCCGATTGCCGAAGCCATCACAGAGCGCTACCAGGACCTGGACGAACTGCACGACCTCGGCGAGATCGACCTGCACATCAGCGGCTGCATCAACTCCTGCGGCCATCACCACAGCGGCCACATCGGCATCCTGGGCGTTGATAAAGACGGCAAGGAGTGGTACCAGGTGTCACTGGGCGGTTCTGACGGCTCTATGTTGTCTGGCCCTGCCGTGCCGGGCAAGGCCGTCGGCCCCTCTTTCTCGGCGGCTGAAGTCCCCGAAGTGATCGAAGCGGTGCTGGAAACCTACCGGCAGCAACGCGAAGCTGGCGAGACCTTTATTGCAACGTTGCGGCGCGTCGGTGCCGAGCCCTTCAAGACTGCTGCGAATGGTGCGCGTTTTAGCGCCACCCGCGCCGAGACGGCCGAAACGGCCGCCTGAAGCGTCCACCTGGCCGCACCTTCCAAGGACAAAATCATCATGAAATTAATAGCTTCTAGCGCCCACTCGACGGGGACGGCAGGCCAAAATGTCATTGAACTGGCAAATGACGCCGATCCATTCCAGGTCTCCCTTGAGGGCGTGGACCGCATTGACCTGAACTTTCCCAAATTCACTGACGGCCGGGCCTTCAGCCAGGCCTTCCTGCTGCGTCGCCGGCTCGGTTTCAAGGGCGAGATCCGCGCCACTGGCGATGTGCTGGTCGACCAGCTGGCGCAAATGGAGCGCAGCGGCTTTGACGTGGCCGTGCTGCGCGCCGACCAGGACATGGCCATCGCCCAGCGCGTGCTGGCCGCCTACCCCGGCTACGGCGTGGGCAAGTACCAGGGCGATGCAATCGACATCCAGCCGCATTTTGTGACCGCGGCAATATCCTCTGCAACCTGAAAGTCAGACCATGGGTGCCATTTCCCTTTACGCGAAGGCGTCGCCAGACTTTGCGGAAAAACTCGCACGCAGCCTGGCCTTGCTGAAATCATCCGCCGCCAGCCATGCCCCGCTGACCCAGGCCTCCAGCCTGGGCGCGGAAGACATGGTGGTCACGCATTTGCTGCAGGAAGCCGGCATTGACTGCAGCATTTTTGTGCTGGACACCGGCATGCTGCACGCCGAAACCCTGGCGCTGGTCGGCCGGATCGAAGAGCGCTACCAGCGCAAGGTTGACCTTTACCGCCCCGATGCCGGCGCAGCCTCCGCTTTTGTACAGACCAACGGCACCGACGCCATGTACAAAAGCCTGGATCTGCGCAAACAGTGCTGCCACATCCGCAAGATGGAGCCGCTGGAACGCGCCCTCGCCGGCAAAAACGGCTGGTTGACCGGCCTGCGCCGTGAGCAGTCCAGCGCCCGCGCCGAAGTGCATGACATCGAGCAGCAGGCCGAGCGCGTGAAAATCAATCCGCTGGCCGACTGGACCTGGGGCGATGTATGGCACTACATCGCGCTGAACGCCATTCCCTACAACCCGCTGCACGACCAGTTCTTCCCCAGCATCGGCTGCGCACCCTGCACCCGCGCCGTCACGCTCGGTGAAGACTTCCGCTCCGGCCGCTGGTGGTGGGAGCAGGAAAGCGCCAAGGAGTGCGGCCTGCATGTGGCGGCCGACGGCACCCATGAAGCCCAGGAGCCCGCTGCCTTTGAACCCCTGTCCAGCATCATTCCCATCCGGCAGGTCCCCACATGAACGCCCGCACCGAACCCCATATGCTCAGTAATCCACCCCATGTTCTAAGCAACGCCCATCTTGACGCGCTGGAGGAGGAAGCCATTTTCATCCTGCGTGAAGTGGCCGCCGCTTTCGAGCGCCCCACCCTGCTGTTTTCCGGCGGCAAGGACTCGCTGGTCTTGCTTAAATGCGCCGAGAAGGCATTTATCGACAAAGAACGTGGCGGCAGCATTCCCTACCCGCTGCTCATGATCGATACCGGCCACAACTTCCATGAGGTGACCGACTTCAGGGACTACCGCGCCAAGCAGCTGGACGCCAACCTGGTAGTGCGCAGTGTCGAAGATTCGATGAAACGCGGCACGGTGCGCCTGGCGCATCCGGGCGAATCCCGCAACGTGCACCAGTCGGTCACCCTGCTCGAGGCCATTGACGAATTCCGCTTTGACGCCCTGATCGGCGGCGCCCGGCGTGACGAGGAAAAAGCCCGCGCCAAGGAGCGAATTTTTTCGCACCGTGACGCCTTTGGCCAGTGGCAACCCAAGGCGCAGCGCCCCGAACTGTGGACGCTGTTCAACACCCGCCTGCAGCCCGGCGAGCACTTCCGCGTGTTTCCGATTTCCAACTGGACGGAACTGGATGTGTGGCAATACATCGAGCGCGAGAAGATCGAGCTGCCTTCGCTGTATTACGCCCATCAGCGCCAGGTAGTGGAGCGCAAGGGCCTGCTGGTTCCCGTGACCGAATTGACACCACTGCGCGACGGTGAACAGGCCGAAGAAAGAACCGTGCGTTTTCGTACCGTGGGCGACATCACCTGCACCTGCCCGGTGGAAAGCCCGGCAGCCACAGCGGGCGAGATCGTGATTGAAACGCTCGCCGCCGATGTCAGCGAGCGCGGCGCCACCCGCATGGACGACAAAACCTCCGATGCCTCCATGGAAAAGCGGAAAAAAGAAGGATATTTCTGATGAGCACGCTTGTTGAAACAACCAGTCTGGCCGCAGCTGCTACTGCCCAGGACACGCGTGCCGCTTTGCGTTTTGTCACCTGTGGCAGCGTCGACGATGGCAAGAGCACACTGATTGGCCGCCTGCTGGTCGACAGCCGCGCCGTGCTGCAGGACCACCTGGCCGGCGTGCAGCGCGGCGGTGAGACCGACCTGGCGCTGCTGACCGATGGCCTGTCTGCCGAGCGCGAACAGGGCATCACCATTGACGTGGCTTACCGGTATTTCTCTACCGAGAGCCGCAAGTTCATCATTGCCGATGCTCCCGGCCACGAGCAATACACCCGCAACATGGTCACCGCGGCGTCGAGCGCCGACGCCGCCGTGGTG
Source organism: Polaromonas sp. P4_F9 (assembly GCF_056401235.1). Lineage (NCBI taxonomy): Bacteria > Pseudomonadati > Pseudomonadota > Betaproteobacteria > Burkholderiales > Comamonadaceae > Polaromonas > Polaromonas sp. P4_F9. The sequence continues at coordinate 69,117 of NZ_JBFUJT010000024.1, forward strand.
CTGGTTGATGCCACCAAACTGAGCTGGGAGGCGCCTTCGCCCGAGTTACTGCCGCAGACCCGCCGCCATTCGCTGCTGGTCGACCTGCTGCGCGTACCGTCCATCGTTTTTGCCATCAACAAGCTCGACGCGGTTGCCAATCCGGCCCTGGCCTTTGCTCATATCAGCGCAGCCTTGAGCAAGTTTGCCGATGAGGCAAAAATTCCGGTCAAGGCCATCGTGCCGGTGTCGGCCCTGATTGGCTACAACGTGGTGGATGCCCACCCCGGCTGGTGCGATTACCAGGGCCCCAGCTTGCTGGAGATTCTGGAGCACCTTCCCGCCACGCCGGCCGATACGTCGGAGGCTTTTGCCTTTCCGGTGCAATGGGTGGAGAAGTTTTCATCCAGCGCGGACACCTCGCAGGGACGGCGCATCTTCTGGGGTCGCATTGCCAGCGGCGCGGTACAACCGGGCCAGCAGATTACCGTGCTGCCGGGCGGAAAAACCGCCACCGTGGCCCAGGTACTGGACCACACGCGCCAGCCCAAGGCTGTATTGGCCGGGCACGGCGCCGGCATCATCCTGGACCGCGAACTGGACGTATCGCGCGGTGACTGGTTGCTGGCCGAGGGTGGATTCGAACCGCCGCTGGGCGTGCGCGAAATCACCGCAGAGGTCGCCTGGATGGACGATGAACCCCTGGTACCGGGCCGCATGTACTGGGCCTTGCAGGGCCACCGCTGGGTCAAGGCCAAAATCAAGCGTATCGTCCACCAGGTAAACATCAATACTCTGGAGACCCACGACGCAACGCACCTGGACGCGAACGCCATCGGCGTCGTCGAGTTGGCCCTGTTGGAGCCGATTCCGGCGCGGCCTTACCTGCAGTCCCGCATTCTCGGTTCGCTGGTGCTGGTAGACACGGCGTCGCACAAAACATCCGGTGCCGCACTGGTTCTTTAAGCTGCCAAGGCACTTTCAATTCACTGCATCAACCCTGTTACTGGAAACCTCTTAAAATCAAGGGTTTCCACCGATCAGCCAATACAACATGACACACATCGTCTCCGAATCCTGCATCCGCTGCAAATACACCGACTGTGTTGACGTTTGCCCCGTGGACTGCTTCCGCGAAGGCCCCAACATGCTGGTGATTGATCCGGACGAGTGCATTGACTGCGCCGTGTGCATTCCGGAGTGCCCCGTCAACGCCATTTATGCCGAGGAAGATGTGCCGGCCGACCAGTTGCAGTTCATCAAGCTCAATGCCGAATTGAGCCGCGCCGCGGGCTGGAAAAGCATCACCAAGCGCAAAGACGCCCTGCCCGACGCGGAAGAGTGGAAAGACAAGACCGCGAAGCTGGACGAGCTGGTGCGCTGAAACTCGCGCGCTGCCGATCCCGCCCGAGCTATTTAGCCCGAGCTATTTAATAAGCAAGTCAAGAAAAAATGGAACCTCAACTGAATCAAGAAGTGATCAATACCGCAGCCCAGCATGATGGCCCCATCGAAACCGATGCCGTCATTGTGGGCGCCGGTCCTGTCGGCCTTTTTCAGGTGTTCGAACTGGGCCTGTTGGAGATCAAGGCCCACGTGATCGACTCCCTCGCCTATCCCGGCGGCCAATGCATTGAGCTCTACCCCGACAAACCGATTTATGACATTCCTGCAGTGCCCATGTGCACTGGCAAAGAGCTGACCGACTCACTGCTCAAGCAGATCGAGCCGTTTGGCGCGACCTTTCACTTTGGCCAGGAAGTCAGCGTTGTCGAAAAACAGGAAGACGGCCGCTTTTTTGTCGAAACGTCCAAAGGCACCAAATTCCTGACCAAGACGATTTTTATTGCTGCCGGCGTGGGCGCTTTCCAGCCCAAGCTGCTGCGTGTCGACGGCCTGGAGCAGTTTGACAATACCCAGCTGTTTTATCGCGTCAAAAACCCGGCCGACTTTGCCGGCAAGAATCTGGTGATTGTTGGCGGTGGTGATTCCGCGCTCGACTGGGCATTGAACTTTGTGGCTGAAGGCCCCAACAAGGCTGAAAGCGTGATCCTGGTTCACCGCCGTGACGGGTTCAAGGCGGCGCCTGCCAGCGTAGCCAAAATGAAGGAACTCTGCGACGCTTACGAGATGCAGTTCATCGTGGGCCAGGTGACCGGCTACGACGAAAAAAATGGAAAAATGACCGGCGCCAAGGTGACAGGCGCCGATGGCGTGACCCGCGTCGTACCGCTCGATGTGCTCCTGGTATTTTTTGGCCTCAGCCCCAAGCTGGGACCCATTGCCCACTGGGGGCTGGATATTGAGCGCAAGCAGCTCATGGTGGACACCGAAAAGTTTTCCACCAACATTCCAGGCATCTTTGCCGTGGGTGACATCAACACCTACCCCGGCAAGAAAAAACTGATCCTCAGCGGATTTCACGAATGTGCCCTGGCCGCATTCGGTGCTGCGCCCTTTATTTTCCCGGACAAAAAAATCCATCTGCAATACACGACAACCAGTCCCAAGCTGCACAAGGTGCTGGGTGTCGAATCGCCGGTGTTTGACTGAGTCCACCCAGATAGATGCCTCCAAAAAGCCCGCCGCGTGCGGGCTTTTTTGTGCCTGTGGATGGTTGCGCGGGACCGGTCTGTCACCGCCCATCGGTTTGGCTTATCAGTTGACTCATCCATCACCTTCCGTCTTTTAGCCTGTTATTTAGCCCCTCTGTGGGGTCATCATCTAGAATCAAAAACCGCATTGTTCGTACATCCGCTGGGAATGTCGCTGCTTGCCGCCGTGGCGCGCAGCAACTGAGAAAGTCCCTTTGAACCCGTTTGAAGTCATCCTCGCGCAGGGAAGCATGGCTCCAGCTGCTGCCTTGCGGCGCCCAACATGCCGACCGGCCATAGACGAACGGAGCAGTTGATGGCCACCATGCCGACATCACCCCCCTCTCCCCCCTCCTCCAGCGCAGGCAATACTGCACTCACGCCGCTGGCGGCGAATGAGCGCCTGTTCGGCTGGCGCGATCATGCCGCGCTCTGGCTCAGCCTCGGCGTCGGCCTGCTCGTCATGCAGGTCGGTGCCTACCTCGTACCCGCACTGGGCGCCAAGGCAGCTCTTGGGGTCATTGTCTGCGGCTCGGTCATTGGCGCGGGTTTGCTGGCCTGGACCGCCAGAATCGGCTGTGACAGCGGTCTCTCAAGTGCTGGCCTGATGCATGCCACTTACGGAAGCAGCTTCGCGCGCCTGCCCGTGCTGCTGAATATCGTGCAGCTCATCGGCTGGACTACTTTCGAGCTCGTCATCATGCGCGACGGCACAGTGGCCATTGCACGCCAGTCCGGCAGTTTTTCCGGCACCTTCTGGCCCATCCTGGCCACAGTGCTCTGGGGCGGCATACTGCTGGCCCTGCTGTCGGGCTCCATGGTGAAACTGGTGCGCAAATTCATAGGCCGCTACGGTCTGCCGCTGGTGATCGCCTCCCTGTTGTGGCTAAGCTGGCAATTTCTTGCAAGGGCAGACCATCAGGGCATCGCCGCGCTGTGGAATCGCCCCGGCGAAGGCGGCATGAGCACACTGCAAGCGCTCGATCTGGTGATCGCCATGCCGGTCTCATGGTTGCCCCTGGTCGCAGACTTTGCGCGACACGGGCGTGACGGCAAAAGCGCCCTGCGCGGCACCTGGCTGGGCTATGCCATTGCCAATACCTGGTGCTATGCGCTGGGCGTGCTGGTGGCCCTGACGACACCCGCCACCGACCTGGTGGCGGCGCTGCTGCTGGCGCAAGGCGGCCTGCTTGCGCTGGGGCTGATTCTGATCGACGAAGTGGACAACGCCTACGGCGATGTTTACTCAGGCTCGGTCGCAGGCCACAGCCTCAAGCCCAACTGGAGCGTGCGGGCTTGGGGCATGGCGCTGGCCCTGCTGTGTACGGCGCTGGCCCTGGTGCTGCCCATGCACAGCCTGGAGCCGTTTTTGCTGATGCTCAGTTCAGTCTTTGTACCGCTGTACGGCGTCATTCTGGCGAGATTGGCCGGGCACCCCGAGGTGGCGCTGCTCGTTACCAGGCGCAAGGTCAACACCAGCGCCGTGCTTATCTGGCTGCTGGGGATTGCCTGTTACCACCTCTGCGCACAACTGGCGCCTGGCTGGGGCGCCGCCCTGCCCACGCTGGTACTGACGTTTGTGCTGGCGGGCCTCACACGTGTGAGCCGTCCAGGGGTCAACCTAGAGGCTTGAGCCGCATGGCCTGGGGTGCGTAACCATGGTTGAGGGGCCCGCTGCCGGCACCGGTGCGCACGTTGGCACCGGCCTCCAACGCCGCGCGCACATAGGCCCGTGCCAGCTGTACAGCGCCCAGCAGTGAGGCCCCCAGCGCCAGGTGCGCGGCAATCGCGGACGACAGGGTACAGCCCGTGCCATGGGTGTTGCGGCTATGAATGCGCGGGGCGCGCATCCAGTGCAGCTCCCCGCTGCTGGTAACCAATAAATCACTCACCACCTCGCCGGCCAAATGCCCCCCTTTAAGCAAAACCGCCCGCGCGCCTTTTGCCAGCAGCTCTTGTGCAGCGATCTGCATTGCCCCCTCGCTGTCCAGCGGCCGGCCAACCAGCAATGAAGCCTCATCCAGATTTGGCGTGACCACGGCTGCACGCCAAAACAGCTCATTGACCAGTACAGCAATAGCCGGGTTGTCGATCAGCATGGCACCGCTGGTGGCAACCATCACCGGGTCCAGCACCACATTTTTGAGCCCATGGCGATCGATGGCCTGAGCCACGGTTTGCACAATATCCGGGGCATGCAACATGCCAATCTTCACCGCGTCCAGACCCACATCCTCGACCACTGCATCAATCTGGTCCCGCAGCATCGCCGGCGGAACGCCGTGAATAGCCCGAACGCCCAAGGTGTTTTGAGCGGTCAGCGCGGTGATCGCCGTCATGCCGTAGCAACCCAGCGCGGCAAAGGTTTTCAAATCCGCCTGAATGCCGGCGCCGCCGCTGCTGTCGGACCCCGCAATCGAAAGTACGCGCGGGTATTCAAATTCAAAAGCTTGATTCATCATTCCTGATTCCGGTCCATTTCACGCTTGCAGCCGGCCCACTGTATACGGGATGGCTACCTCCACTGAAGTGTATTGCGCCGGCCTGAACAGATACCACAGATGCCAGCAAGGCTGCTATTTCCGCCCAAAGTTGGCTCCCCGAACCTTTGTACCCAGGAACCGCGGGGGAAGCGATGAACGGGGGAACAAAGTTGGGGGTGACCGGTCTAAATTCTGTCACTTGGTGATATTTCCAGTGACAGGAGGTGTAATCATGAGGCAACCGAAGCATTGGCAAGACCCCTTAAATGCCCTTGTCGGGGTATGGGTCATTCTTTCACCTTGGGCTCTGGGATTTCAGGACACACAGGTGGCCATGGCGAATGCGGTCGTCTTTGGGCTGGCCCTGCTGGCCGCGGCGCTGGGGGCAACCTTCGTTCCGCGCGCATGGGAGGAATTGACCGAAGGCGCAATCGGGCTGTGGCTGATGGCCTCGCCTTGGGCACTCGGGTTCAGCATGCATCGCAATGCCATGCTGAGTACGCTGATTGCGGGGATAGTTGTCGCCGCGCTGGCTCTGTGGACGCTGTTGATTGACAAAGACTACAACGGCTGGTTGCGCGAGCGAATAGCGCACTGATCCACGTACCGACCGCTGCCCTGGCCGGTGCGGGCGGGCCTTGAACTTCTGGACAGTGCAGCTTATTGCAGCACCGGCTGGGTGCGTACCTGCTGAGCATTGCAATTACCAATAACCCCATGCAGTGGGCGGGGGTGCTGCTGTTTCTGAAAACCATGTCGGACCATGCCGCCAGCACGCCCGGCACGCGGCCCCCGCCAGGCGCTCAGCCCTACACTGGGGGCTGATGAAAAAAATTCTTGTCCGCCTCCAACCCCTTGCTATTGACGTACTTCACCGACTGCGCCACCCTACCCGGCGCGGCATGGTTTTAGCGCTGGCGGCCTTGCCTGTGCTGTTGCTGCTGTATGTGCTGGTCCTGACTCCTTTTACCCCGAGCATCAAGGACGTCAGAAAAGCCAAATTGCAGCAGCCTGCGGTGGTCCTGTCAGCGGATGGGAAAGAACTGGCCCTGTTCAAGCGCGCCAACCGCGACTGGGTCAAGCTCGCCGACATTTCGCCCAACGTGGTGGCTGCGCTGATCACCACCGAGGACCACCGTTTTTATGAGCACCACGGTGTCGACATCAGGCGAACGGTCTCCTCGGTGTTTCATACGTTTACCGGCGACCTGCAGGGCGGCTCGACCATCACGCAGCAGCTCGCGCGCAACCTGTATCCCGAGGAGGTCGGCCGCGCACGGAGTTTGACGCGCAAGTTCAAGGAGGTCATCACGGCACTGAAAATTGAGGCCGTTTATACCAAGCAGGAGATTCTTGAAACCTACCTGAACACCGTGCCCTTCCTCTACAACGCCTATGGCATTGAAATGGCGGCGCGCACCTATTTCGACAAGTCGGCTGACGAGCTGGATGTGCTGGAGAGCGCCACGCTGATCGGCATGTTGAAGGGCACCAGTTATTACAACCCGGTGTTGAACCCTGAGCGCGCCGTGCAGCGCCGCAACACCGTGCTCGGCCAGATGGCCAAGCACCAGAAGCTGGACGCCAACAGGCTGGAGGCACTGAAGAAAAGGCCACTGAAGATAGACTTCGAGCGGCAGACCGAGCCCTTAGGTATGGCGCCTCACGTCGCACAGCACCTGCGCAAATGGCTGATCGAATGGGCCGACCGCAACGACTACAACATTTACGCCGATGGCCTGGTGGTACGCACCACCATCGATTCGCGGCTGCAGAAACTGGCCAGCCAGGCGGTGGTGCGCCAGGCCAACAGCCTGCAGGCCTCAGCCAACGCCGAGTGGGGACCACGGGCCTGGGGCACAAAAAAAGAGCTGGTACGTGCCCTTGTGCGGGACACGCGCGACTACAGGGTCGCACGTGAATCAGGACAGACCGACGAGCAGGCGCTAAAGCAGGTGCAGGCCGATGCGGCCACGATGCGAGCGCTGCGCGAGGACAAGACCCGCCTGCAGGCCGGCTTTGTGGCCATGGACCCGAGAAACGGACATGTGATGGCCTGGGTCGGCAGCCGTGACTTTGCACAGGACCAGTTCGACCATGTGCAACAGGCGCGCAGGCAGCCCGGCTCGACCTTCAAGCCCTTTGTTTACGGCGCAGCCTTCGAGCAGGGCGCCCAACCCACCGACGCTTTTGTAGACCAGGCGGTGGAGATACCGCTGGGGGGCGGCACCGTCTGGCGACCCACCGACGCCGGCGCGCCCAGTGGATTGACGATGACCCTGCGCGATGGGCTGGTGTATTCCAAGAACACCATCACCGCCCAGGTCATGCAGACGGTAGGGCCCGCGAAGGTAGCCAAACTGGCCCATGCCATGGGCGTGCGCCAAAGCAAGCTGGAGGAAGTGCCATCGCTCGCACTCGGAACCAGCCCGGTCACCTTGAAGGAAATGGTCTCGGCCTACAGCACCATCGCCAATAGCGGCAACTACATTGAGCCGATTCTGGTCACCGCTGTAGAAGACCGCCATGGGAAGGTGCTTGAAGCGTTCCAAGCCAAACCGCCGGAGCAGGCCATGTCGCTGGCCCATGCACAAACGCTGGTCGATGTGATGCGCGGCGTCATTGACCAGGGCACCGGTGCCGGCATTCGCAGCCGGTACGGCATTCAGGCCGACGTGGCGGGCAAGACCGGCACCACCCAGGACAACACCGATGGCTGGTTTATCCTGATGCACCCGCAGCTGGTGGCCGGGGCCTGGGTCGGCTTCAACGATAACCGGGTGACGATGGGCGACTACTGGGGGCAAGGCGCCCGCAGTGCACTGCCCATCGTCGGTGACTTCTTTGCGCAGTCGCTGCGTACACGGGTGATAGACCAGCAGGCACGATTTTCCGCACCGCAAAACGGTGGCATGGCGGGTCAGGTAAATGACTGGTTCAGCAGCCTGTTCCCCCCCAGCCCCGCACAGCCACCAGCACCGGTTCCCGACGCCGAGGTTATTCCGGCACCCGAACCAGCCACGCCGCCCATGCCCGCTGCGCCATCAGTCCTTGTTTTGCCTAACGCGCCTTCGCAAGCGGGGGCGCCCCCCGGCGCCACGGATCCGCGGTTCGTGTTCGTCCCCTCCCGACCGACCGCCCCACCCGATCGCGGCGGCGACCCTATCCTGCGTGAATCCACGGCACCTGAAAACGCCAGCACCGGGCAGTAAGCTCTCAAACACCCCGACAGGTACGCGGGCCGGCGCTGCCTACAATCGACCGGCACAGGCGTCTGGCTCCAGCCCGTACTGAACTGGCGTACCCGATCAGCCTGACTTCATTCATCCATGAGCACTGGTTCTGTCACCCTCTCCGCGGCTACGCGACGTTCCGTCCTGCTGCTGTCGTTTGCCACCTTTGCCAGCATGGCGGTACAGCGTATTTGCGACGCAATGCTGCCCGAGCTGTCGCGCACTTTTTCCGTAAGCCTTGCGCAGGCAGCGCAGGTGGTCTCGGTATTTGCGGTGGTATACGGTCTGGCGCAGCTGGTTTATGGCCCGCTGGGCGACCGGCTGAGCAAGTTCGGCATCGTCACATTTGCCACGCTGTCGTGTTGCGCGGGTAACCTCATGTCGGTTTTTGCTGTCAGCCTGGACATGCTGGTGCTGGCGCGTGTCATGGTTGCGCTGGGCGCGGCGGCCATTATTCCGCTATCCATGGCATGGATCGGCGACACCGTCGCCTACGAGCTGCGCCAGGAAACGCTGGCACGTGTCGGCCTTGGCACCACGCTGGGCATTGTGTGTGGCCAGCTGGTGGGTGGCTTGCTGACCGACACGCTGGGTTGGCGCTGGGCGTTCGGGCTCATGACGCTGCTGTTCGGCGTGGTGGGATCGCTCCTCTACGTCGACCGGCGCCGCCAGCAAACTGCGCACGTACCGGTCACCAGCACCGAACCCATCGTGCGGCCTGGTTTTGTGGCGCAGGCACTCATCATCATCACCGGGCCGTGGTCGCGCATCGTGCTGGGGGTCGCTTTCGTCGAGGGCGCGGCGGGCTTCGGCGTTCTGGCCATCTGGGCGTCGCATCTGCACCGGGCACAGGGCCTGTCGCTGTCGGCGGCTGGCGCCATTGTGGCGCTGTTCGGTCTGGGCGGCATGCTCTATATGGCGGTAGCGCGCCACCTGATTCGCCGCCTGGGTGAACAAGGGCTTACCGTGCTGGGGGTCTGCCTGATGGGGCTGTCTGCCCTGGTGCTGGGGTTCACGCCGCACTGGCTGCCCAGCCTTCCGGCGTGCCTGATCGCCGGCTTTGGCTTCTTCATGTTCCACAACACCATGCAGACCAATGCCACGCAGATGGCACCCAAGGCGCGCGGCACAGGCGTGTCGCTTTTCGCCTCGGCACTCTTCATGGGCCAGTCGGTCGGCGTGTTACTGGCCGCCGGCCTGGTGGAGCGGATTGGTTCCGGTTCCGTGATCACGCTGGGAGGCGGCGTGCTGGTAAGCGCCGGCATTTTCTTCGCGCGGGCCTTGCGCCGGCGTGAGGAGTTGATGCGCCGGCAGTGAATTCAGGGCGCGATCACAGAAAGACAAAGGGCCTGCACTTTACCTTTACGTGCGGGCCCTTGCTTTCTTTATATCGCTCCTCAACCTGGGCTCGAGCCAGGGGCCTACGGTGAAACAGGGGGGATAAAAATCCTTACTTTTCAATAACTTATACCCGCCTTCGCTCATCACATTTCGCCAGGAACTGCCAAGCTTGTCACGGCAAAACCGCACCTTTGGAATTAGAGGACCCGCACAGGAGTAGCTGAAATTACACTGCGACTCTCATAATGCCTGCAGGCAATTAACAAGGACCAGCGGCATGTACTTCCTCCTCAAGCCTCGAAACCTCAACGCAGGCTTGCTGATCGCCGCAGTCAGTCTATTTTCCACCTCCAGCATTGCATCGCCGCCGCCCACCATCGACGAAAGACTGATCTTCGCCTCGCAACTTTCAATAGCGCAGCAAGATGACTGGGAAGTTGCTGTACTGAACGACGCCACCGCCGCGGCTATGACACCGGATACCGCCGGGATTCCCGCTGCCCAGCCAGCAGGCGATCAGCCGCGAACGCTTGTAGACGAAGCATCCGCTGCAGCAGAACCTGTACCCGCGCAGCCTGCAGTGCTCAATGAAAGAACCACACGCTTTCGCACTGCTGCGCTGATGGCCACCAGCATCGGCGGAACGCTGGCCTACGGGCGGGCCAAATGGTGGCGAGACGGGTTCGCCGGCGGCTTCAAGACCGTCAATGAAGGCTGGTTCGGGCAGGACACGAATTCTGGGGGCGCCGACAAGCTCGGCCATGCCATGTTTGCCTACACCGGTACCCGGTTGTTGACGCGGGCTTTCGAGTGGGCGGGCAACGATTCAACAACCGCCTTGAAGCTGGGTCTATGGACATCGGTCGGTACCTTGATGGGAGTCGAGCTGATCGACGGCTTTTCCAAGAAATGGCGCTTCTCAAAAGAAGATGCCGTGGCCAATCTTGCAGGCGGCGCACTGGCTTATATGATGGAGCGCAACCCGAAGCTGGACGCGCTGATCGATCTACGACTTCAATACAGCTCGCCGTCAGGAGGGCACAAATTCGATCCGTTTGGCGACTATTCCAGCCAGCGCTACCTGCTGGTGCTCAAGGCCAGCGGCGTGCCGGCATTCAAGCAGCACCCGCTGCTCAAGTACCTTGAGATTAACCTCGGCTACGGAACGCGCAACTTCGACACAAACTCGCGTGCGCTGACGCCGCCGACCCGCCACGCCTACTTCGGCATATCACTCAACCTGTCGGAACTGCTGCGCAACACGGTTTACAAGGGCAACGCCAGTCCCTCGCGCACCCAGCGCGTGACCGAGACCTTCTTCGAGTTCATACAAATCCCCGCCGCCACAATGCAGACCGATCACGTCATCCGTTGACTGGTTGACGGCTACCCGGTGGAAACCGATGAGGATATGCCCGACATAAGCCAGTCGCGCCAAGCTAACCACAACCGCCAACAAAGTTGAGTACCGGTGAAGCACTGGATATCAGGCAATCGCCTAATAAATGCCAAACAAGAAAAAAGCCCACTACCATTTCGATAGCGGGCTTTTAAATGCCGATGCGGCTTATATGGCTCCTCAACCTGGGCTCGAACCAGGGACCTACGGATTAACAGGGGGATAAAACCCTTATTTATCAATGACTTATGCTCGCCTTCGCTCGTCAGGTTTCGTCAGAACTCACCAAGATTGTCACGTCTTTTTATCTTGTCTTATGACTGGAGGCATTGTCAAAAAAAAGGCAATAGCTTCCTCATTGAGTTCCAATGTGGTTTTCAATTTGGAACTGCGTTTCGGCTGTCAAACCGAGTAATTCCAAGTCAAATCGTCCCTTATCTGCTGCATAACGAAGCACCTTCACAAGTATCCAATCTCCGACCTCCAACAGATCGACGACCTCAAGATTAGCCTGAGTGAAATTTGACTTGTGTACAAGCCCACTACCATGCAAGCCGAACTCCACAAAAAAGCCGTAATCTTGCATTGAGACGATTTGACCTTCGATCTCTGAGCCTAGCGGATGCTCTAACTCCATAATATTTGCGTTGCGGAGCACTCCATCATTAACAAATAGGTTATCTAACAGCTCCTTTAGCTCGCCTATATCAAACGCATCGGCAGCTTTAGCATTAGCAAGCACTTTCGCTTGGCCTAAGAGAAATTTCTCCTGATATCCGGCAAGATAGTTAATCAAAAGCATCCCGTTGCTGATGACCGTTTGGCGACTGTCGCTTCTGTACTTTCCCCGCCCAACTATGTTGTCCGCAATTTGCTTTGCGACTTGATTTTCTCTAAACAAAACGTCTTCTGAAATGGCTGATAAGTAGTTAACATTTCGCAGCAAATCAAGGTGAATTTGCCCAGAGGGGGCGATTGATATCAAATCTCGGTAGTCCAAGACGTTTGTCTGAGTTTCTGAAAAAATACATCCAGCAGAAACGAGCGCCCCAAGCTCTTTCATTATTCGTTGCTCAGCATGCCCTGCCTTCTGAAGATCTCCGATCAGCTGTGACGTTTGATGAAATCCCACGATTCGGTTCGGACCAATCTCTCTCCACCGATTTTTCAGCCATTGGAGTATGGCAATTCTTACAAATGGATCGGGTAGATCATCGCCATCATCCGAGCTAAACAAATTCTTTATATTTGATTCGATGTCTCCGTAGTATTTGCGCTTTCCCTTCAAGAGAATCTTCGCAATAACATGGTTGGGAATCTTGTATTCCCCAACTGAAGTCCGTATCTTTAGTATCTCGTCAGCGCCGATGTGACCGCTCTTACAAAAATCCAAGAGTATTTCAAGTCCTTTCCTGATATTTCTTCCGGCTAGCCCAGTAATAATTCGCCTGAAAAGCTGATCTTGAAACAGTGAGGCAATAATCGCCTTTAAATAGACACCCACCTCGGACCTTGCACACTCGACCTTCATACTATTCGACAGGTGGAAGGTGAACTTTGCGCTTTGGTTGTCAATCTCTCGAAGCGCATAGTTCAGCCGAGCGTAGATAACCTTTTCCAGAAGAGGTGGATCAATTCTAAATACCAGATCTTTAATGACAGTATCAAGCGGAGGCTCGTTCCGATACTGATCGTAAGTTGTGTCCCGTAGTGGGAGAAACACCATGCAGGCGAAGCTGCTCTTCAACCACGAGGCCACCTCGAACATCAACAATTGATCATCTCTATTTCGCTTGTCGCAGTTGTCTAATACGATGACTAGGAGCTTATTTGTGCCTTTGTGAACTAAGTTGATGATCCCCGCTAGCGTAGCGACGATGTCCTTCTGCAGCATGCTAATTTCATCGAAGATGATTTCACGATAGCGATCAGAATCTTTAGAGAATAAGCTGGCTCGTCCTTTTTCTAGCAAACTTAATTCTCTCGAATAGATTTTTTTTATCGTCTCCAAAGCGGAAAAGTCTAGCGCAGGATAGTTTTGTGCAATTGCCTCTATTACCTCGTTAACGACCCATTGATATATGAGGTCCCTGGACAAAGGTGCTTTATTAAGGTTAATGTTTACCCACTCCGTGGAATGCGCCAAAGCCGACGGCAGCGCCTCTAATTTTAGGTAGTCTGTAAAAGTGGACTTTCCTGAGCCTACGCTACCTATCAGTAGGCAAATTTCGCTTCGCGCTCTTCCGAATGTTTGGACACTTTCGAATATTGGCGAAGCGTCCCCCGAGTCATCAATAAGCTTTGCGTCAACTAACTGTCTTGGCAACGCGGTACGAATTAGTTTATCTATTGGCGCTACGTGTGCTTGTTTTTTCTTGGAACTCACGTACGCGTTGTGTATAACCGCTTCGCGGTCAGCCACACTTTCTGGGTTAAACAGATATTTGTATTCGATAGATACATTGGTACCAAACGAGTTGTCGCCAACAGTTTCGTTGGCAATCGATTTGCCACCTAGCATATGAACTGGCTTGAAATATCGGGCCGTAGTTCGCACTGTTCGAAGAAGCTCGGCAGCTCTCCTCTTGATGCTCGCCTTCGAGGCAAACTCCAGAAAATTGGCAAATTCGACACTGGCAGGGTGAAATTGATCTCGCTTGATGCGGATGAGCGGATCAGCCTGATCCCAGAATGACGCGATCAGGTTAATTCCATCCGTCGCGATTACCCTTTCGCAGGGATTAACGTTCCTCTGATACGACGAATTGATCTCTGAAGCATAAAGACGCGCCTCTCTTAAGGCCTCATCCAAGTCCTCTCCCGGAGTCTTTGCTTCAATAATGACTAGCGGTAACCCATCGCAGATCACAGCGTAATCGGGGTAATAAAGTTTTTTACCCTTGCCCTTGTCAATGGCTAGTTTTCGAATATCAATTTTCGTAAGGAAGTCATTTTCCAAATAGCCGAGGCCAAAAGGTGGCTGCTCGACTAGGAGCCTGGCTATAAATTTTTGCTCCACGTCACTTTCAGTCGCTAGTTCGACTGTGGTTGCCCAAGCTGATTCCGAAGCCATTTAAATCCTCCTAAGTCTGTTTTCTGAAGAACAATGTTTTTTCCGAACGCTGATCCAAGTGCACTGAAACTAAAATGCCAGTTCGCCATGCAGTTAAACCATGTAGAGAAGCACGGTGCAGTCCTAGGAGCCGCCAAGACTCCTCTAGCCTGACTCAGCCCCTGTGATCAACCGTAACATTACACTACTCGCAAGGACAAACCAGCAAATATGCCAAAGGAGTACGGAAAACTCACCGCTGACCAATTCAAGGAATTTATAGGCAAGCTGCCAGAACTTCGAAGACAGCGCGGCGAGCTTGAAGGGCTGCTCGCAGATGTGCCCAAAGAGAAATTCGACACCCTCATGGTGAAGGACTTCAACTGGAGTGAAATTTACGAGGTTTCCTTCGCCGAACACATCGCCACCGCCGTTATTGCTTTTGATCAGGTGAGGTGGCTAAGCGATATAGCCAAAGCTGAAGATCCTCAACAGCAGGTTCTGAATGGGTGGCCCACAGAGGATTCCGTAGATGACACGGCCACCCATCCGGACTTCACACCTCAAGACCTGGTGGGTCTGGCCTACTCCTTGCAACGCACCATTTTGAGCGTGATGCTCTTCCAGCGAAGCATGTCCGGGTTGGTCCAGGAGGTGCGAGAAGACGACAACATGGACTCCCTGTTCAATGCGATCAGGGTTGACCGAACAGCAATGAACTGCTCGACCATTGCGGACAAGATTGCCAGGGCAGCAATGCGCAACGATAAGCGTTTCTTTTTGCGACTGAGAAATGCGCTCAAAGGCCCTACCCAGAAGCACTGGGCGGCTTACTGTGACCTTCGGTATTCCTTGGTTATATTGCGCGAACTAGGGGTCGGCGGACTTTCCGATATTCAGCTTGAAAACCTCCTCGTTCATACGTTGAAGGTCTACCCCAACACCCCTTCGGCTCGTAAGAACCTTCGCACCCAATACACCCAGTCCAAGAAAATTAAAACCATCTGAAATTGCAATTTCAGATGGTCGCCCAAAGCGGCCTACATGTATGAAATCCATATCCGTCCAGAGCATTTCGCAAGCTGGCACGGAAAGGATTTCAAATGTCTACCTCGTCCAATGCAGGTAAGTCTGCCGGCAGCTCTCCCCTCCCTCAATCAGCCGACCCGGCATTCGTGGACGAGCGCGCAGCGCCGGCCAGCGAATCCGGGTCGGAAGGTCTTCAGGGTGCGTCGCCTAGTAACACAGCACCCCATAACAGCAACAACACCCTACCGGATGGTTTTCGGCTGCTTCGCCTGGCGGTTGACAGTCTGTACCTCTCCTACCCTGGCGACATGCATTCCGGGGTTCTGGTCCGCCTGGTTGACCTGAAAAATAAGGCTCAGTCCCCTCACCTTACCGAACAGGCCAAAGCCCAGTACGTGGCCGGAAACCACATCTTCGAGGTCAAGGACAAGGGGGCAGGCATGTTCCCGTTTGTTCTGGATGACAACGCCTACCGCATCCAGTTTTCCCGACCCGGCAAGAAGCTGCCCATGGCCTACGTCAAGGTGTCGGCGGAGTACCTGGCGCACAGGGGCCCCCGGGCCGTCCAGGAAGAACTCGAGGTCCTGCTCTTGGAGTTCGGCGACATAAGCGGAAGAAATATGGTGAGCCGCATCGACCTGGCTGCGGACTTCAGTTCGCCTTGCGAGATGGACTCCTGGCACCGCTCCGCCTGGGTAACGCGAGCCGTTGAGATTCACAGCTACGCCAAAGACCAGCAATTCACCGGCTGGACCGTCGGCATGGGTGGCGTGATTGCCGCCCGCCTCTACGACAAGACCCGGGAACTCAACCACAGCGGCAAGGCCTGGGCCACGAATCTCTGGCTGCCTGCCGGTTGGGAGCCCGGCCAGCAGGTCTGGCGGCTCGAATTCGAGTTCAAACGGGATTACCTCAAGGAGAGGCAGCTCTCGTCGCTGGAGAGCGTCCTGGTGAACCTGAATGGCCTGTGGAGCTATGCGACGACTGAATGGCTAAGGCTGACGGAACCCAACCCCAATGACGGGACGCGGGCGCGCTGGCCGACCCATCCACTGTGGACCGCCCTCGCCTGCGTCGATTGGGACACTTCGGGCGGGGTCTTGCTCAAGCGCTTTAACAATGCCCGGTTGCCGGACGAGAAACGGCTGTACAGCACGGTGTTCGGCTCTCTGGCCTCGTACATGGCCATTCACCAGCTCGACGACAAGAACGTGGCCATCGATGGCCTGCTCGGCAAGATGCACCAGCACTTCCAGGACGTCGCCTACCACCAGGGCCTGGAGGTCGATGAGTTGCTGATTCAACGGGTGGCGGCGCGCTCCAGGTTGTTTAACGCCGGGGTGAACTTCCAGGGAGAGGATGTCGAACCCGAGGAGTCCGAAGGCGTCAAGGCATATCGCAAGGCCTCTCGTGGTGAATAAGGGGCTGTCATGGATAAAACGCCTGACGAAACGGGCTTACCGCTGCCTGCGGCGCGCTGTCTCAGCAAGGAACAAGCGGCGGCCTACCTGGGGATCGGGCTCACCTTGCTGGCTGAGCTGGCTATCCCTCATGTGCGCTTTGGTCGTCGCTGCGTCTACGACAAACTTGACATCGATGCCTGGCTCGATGACTATAAAGCCGAGCGAAGGCGGGCCGGAAAGGAGAATTTATGGCCCGTCATGAAGGAATCTATCGGAGGCCGGATTCCGGTTTCTGGTGGATCAATGCAACGCTCCCCAACGGCAAAAGAGTACGCCAAAGCGCTGGGACTGACGTCAAGGAGGATGCCGAAGCCTATCTAGCAAAACTCAAGCTGGATGCGTATCGGGAAACTCACTTTGGCATCAAGCCGCAGCGGAGTTGGCAAGAAGCCGTTGTCCGGTACCTCGAACTGAAACGGACCCTGAGAAGTTTTTCGGATGTGCAGCGGATTTGCCGCCTGCTTGATCCTTACCTGGGGACCATGATGCTGAACCAGATCAATGGGGATGTCATCTGGTCGATTGTCCAGGGAGAGCTCAAGAAGGGGAACAAGCCTGCGACGGTCAATCGCTATTTGTCCACCATGCGCAGCCTGCTGCGGATGGCACGCGATGAATGGCAGTGGATCGATCACTTTCCGAAGATCAAACTCCTGGGCGGTGAGGTCGAGCGGGACCGCTGGTTGACGCATGAGGAAGCGGATCGCTTGATTCGCCACTGCGCGCCCCATCTGGCGGCCCTGGTGCGGTTTGCCCTGGCAACAGGCTGCCGCGCGTCCGAGATAACGGGTCTGGAGTGGGCTCGGGTGGACTTGAACCGGCATACCGCCTGGCTCAACAAAACCAAGAATGGCACGCCTCGGGGAGTACCGTTAAATGAAGATGCGATTGAAGTGTTGAAACAGCAGATCGGGAACCACCTGCAATTTTGCTTTGCGTACAAAGGCCAGCCCTTGCGGGCGGACGTGACCAACACGGCCTGGCACAACGCGTTGGCGAAAGCGGGGATTGCGGACTTCCGTTTTCATGACTTGCGCCACACCTGGGCATCCTGGCACCGCCAGGCGGGTACATCTTGCGATGAACTCAAGGACCTGGGCGGCTGGAAGTCGCGAACGATGGTGGACCGCTACGCCAAATTTGCAACCGAGAACTTGTTGTCCGCAGCGTCTCGAATCGAGCGCGGAGGGAGTGGCCGGAACGTGGTCGACTTGTCACGTTTTCGTCACGTTTAGAAAGACGAAAGCCCCGCACTTTCGTGCGAGGCCTTGTTTTATATGGCTCCTCAACCTGGGCTCGAACCAGGGACCTACGGATTAACAGTCCGGCGCTCTACCAACTGAGCTATTGAGGAATACAGCCTTGGATTATAGCGTCATTTTTCTCCACTTTTCCGCGCGACGAATTCTTATCAACGCACCTCATCGGCAGTTTTTATTCCACAAACAACAAACGAGGATCGCCGATTTTTATACAGGACGCATTTGCTATCAACTTAATAGCAAAAACATCAAGCCCTGCCAATCCACCGCGCCCACTCAAAGCTGCCAGCTCAGCTACCATCTGCAGATGTCTCTCCTGAAACATTTTTAAAGCCCTCATGTTGCCGAGATTCTGAGCCATGGGAAAACTGCCGCGCCCCGTACCCTGGCTTGCCGCCGGGGAGAATTTTCCTCCGCTGGAATTCGCTTGGGGGCGTCACGACCCTGCCCCCGGTCTGTTGGCCGCTGGCGCGGCGCTTGATGTGCCAACGTTGATTCAGGCTTATTCGCGCGGGATTTTCCCCTGGTTTAGTCTGGGCCAGCCGGTGCTCTGGTGGAGTCCAGACCCTCGCATGGTGCTGCATACCGAAAAATTCAAGCTGCATCGATCCCTGCGCAAAAGCCTGAATCGTTTTTTGGACGATCCGGAGTGCGAAATACGGTTTGACAGTGCCTTTGACCGTGTTATCAAAGCCTGCGCCAGCCAACCCCGCGCGGGCCAGCCAGGCACCTGGATTGTTCCGGACATGGTGCAAGCCTACTGCGCCCTGCATCGGGCCGGGCACGCCCATAGCGTAGAAACATGGTCACGGGGCGAGTTGGTTGGCGGCCTGTACTGCGTGAAGCTGGGGCGGATGGTATATGGAGAATCCATGTTCGCTCATCAGACCGACGCCTCCAAGATCGCGCTGGCTGCGCTGGTGAGCTTTTGCCGCGCCCACCAGATCACCATGATCGACTGCCAGCAAAACACCCGGCATTTGGCATCCCTTGGGGCGGCTGAAATTGACCGCACCACTTTCGCGACCCATCTCGGTCAAAACGTGGGGAAAACCACTCCCGCCTGGCAATTTGAAACCGTATACTGGAATCAGATACTGGCGGCTGAAAAGCCGAGGCTACCGTGACGCACCTCAAAGATCTGCCCCTGCAAACCTTGCAGTTTTATGCAACGGCACCCTATCCCTGCAGCTACCTGCCGGGAAGGCAGGCGCGTTCTCAGGTTGCTACCCCGAGTCACCTCATCCACAACGACGCCTATTCGGAGCTTGTGACCAACGGGTTTCGGCGTAGTGGCATGTTTACCTACCGGCCTTATTGCGATGGATGCCAGGCCTGCGTTCCGCTTCGTGTGCCCGTCAAAAGCTTTAAGGCAGATCGCAGCCAGCGACGCGCGTGGAACCGGCATCACACGATGCAGGCACGCGTACTCAAGCTGTGTTTCATGCCAGAGCACTACCAGCTCTACCTGCGCTACCAGAACGGCCGGCATGCGGGCGGGGGCATGGACCATGACAGCATCGACCAGTACACGCAATTCCTGCTGCAAAGCCGCGTGAATTCGCGTCTGGTGGAGTTTCGGGAAAGCCTGCCCAATGGCGAGGCAGGCGCCCTGAAAATGGTCTCCATTCTCGACGTGCTGGAAGACGGGATCTCGGCGGTTTACACGTTTTACGAACCGGACGCCCGAGCCAGCTATGGCAACTACAGCGTCCTTTGGCAAATAGAGCAGGCCAGGCGGCTTGAGTTGCCTTACGTGTATCTGGGTTACTGGATCGCTCAAAGTCCCAAAATGAGCTACAAGGCCGGATTCAAACCGAACGAAGTACTGCTGAACGGCCAATGGACACTCTCCCAC
>NZ_JBFUJT010000025.1:0-88200 GCF_056401235.1 Polaromonas sp. P4_F9
GCGCTTGCTCCACCGGTCAATGTAGCTGTCGCTGCAGTCCAGCTTGGCGCGAATCTCCGCCCAGGTGAGCCCATCGGCCAGCAGCAGAATCAACCGGGCATGGCGCGCCGAATCGGCTCGGGCGTTCCTCGCTGCAGCTTGCTGTTGAAGTTCCATGCGTTCGCTTTTGGTCAGTTTCATCGCAACCTCCATGGCTACAATGATACTTCCGTTTTAAACGTTACAGTCCACTAGTGTGTCAGTTGGTTCCATCCGGTACAAAAACGTAGCCGATACCCCAGACTGTCTGTATGTAGCGGGGAACGGCTGCGTCCACCTCGATCAGCTTGCGCAGGCGCGAGACTTGCACGTCCAGGCTGCGGTCGAAAGGTTCGAATTCGCGGCCGCGCGCCAGTTGCGCCAGCTTTTCCCGGGAAAGCGGTTGGCGTGGATGGCGCACCAGGGTTTTCAGCATGGCGAACTCGCCAGTGGTCAGTGGCAGTTCTTCGCCGTTTTTATGCAGGGTCCGCAGGCCCATATCGAAGGAAAACGGTCCAAAGGTAATCACTTCCTGGTCGCTGGACGGCGCACCCGGCACTTCGGCCGTGGGCCGGCGGCGCAGCACCGCGTGGATGCGGGCCAGCAGTTCCCGCGGATTGAAGGGTTTGGCCAGGTAGTCGTCGGCACCAACTTCCAGGCCGACGATGCGGTCCACGTCTTCACCTTTGGCGGTCAGCATGATGATGGGCGTGCGGTCGTTGGCGGCGCGCAGGCGGCGGCAAATGGAGAGACCGTCTTCACCGGGCATCATCAAGTCCAGCACAATCAGGTCGACAGCGTCGCGCAGCATGATGCGGTTCAGGGCCTTGCTGTCTTCGGCAAGAATGACTTCAAAGCCCTCTTGGGCCAAGTAGCGGCGCAACAGGTCGCGAATGCGGGCGTCGTCGTCAAGGATGAGAATCTTGTCGGCACGGGCAGTGGGTTGAGCTTGGGTCATAGTCATCCGGTATTTGTAACAGAGCCATTTTGAAGGCTGAAAACGTCCGATGTCTCTTTTTTCACTTCCTTTGACACACTGTTACAAAAGTTGCGGCGAAATGCAAGGGGCACATAGAGTGGATGGGTATGTCATTCAATCTCACGGATGTGATTAAAGGTGACCAAAAGCAAACTTCAACGCTGCCACGCCGTGACTGCGATATGGCCGGACCGGTGTTCGCTCCGGTTTCGCTTCAGGCTTGCCAATGACCGGTGCGTGTGAGCCCGGGCACCTTCACGGTGGGTGGCCGCCTGGGCCTGGAATTGCGCAGTTTCTGTAGACCTGATTTCCACTATTCACTGTTTCTTCACTGCCCGAAAGGTAATCACTTGATGCGTACTCAAAAATGGATAGCTGCTTGCCTGCTCCTGGCAGGCGCTGCAGGCGTTTTGGCTCAAACCACGCCGCGGGAGTCCCCGCAAAATGTGGCGCAGTTGTCGGCCAGCGGGTCGGTAGAGGTACAGCAGGACCTGCTGTCAATTTCAATGAGCACTACGGTAGGCGGCACCGATGCAGGCGCGGTGCAAACCCAGCTCAAGCAGGCGCTTGATACCGCGCTGGCCCAGGCCCGGCAGGCCGCTGCCCCCGGCCAGATGGATGTGCGGACCGGCAATTTCAGCCTATACCCGCGCTATGGCAAGGACGGCAAGATCAATGGCTGGCAGGGTTCCACTGAATTGGTGCTGGAAGGGCGGGATTTTTCACGCATCACCAGCACGGCTGGCAAGATCCAGACCCTGACGCTGGCGAACGTCAGCTTCGCCTTGAGTCGTGAGCAGCGTGCCAGGGTCGAAGGCGAAGCCCAGGCGCTGGCGATCGAGCGCTTCAAGGCCAAAGCCGGCGAGGTATCGAAAAGCTTCGGCTTTAACAGCTACACGCTGCGCGAGGTGGCCATCACTGCCAACGACCAGAGCTATCCCCCTCGTCCGCGCATGATGGCCATGCAGGCCAAGGGCGATATGGCGGAAGCGGCCGTTCCCGTGGAGGCCGGCAAGAGCACGGTACTGGTGAGCGTGAGTGGATCAGTCCAGATGAAGTAGCGGGGTCCCCGCATACCATGCGCCATGCCCCCTTTTCGGGGGAAATTCCTCAGGCCGCCGACAGGCGGTTTTTACGTGCAATCACCACTGCACGCAGGTGATCGTAGATCCAGTTGAAGGCAAAGGTGTAGGGCAGGAAAAACAGCACGATGCCAATGTCCAGCACAAATGCTGCCCACAAGCCGATATCCAGCCACCAGGCGGCCAGCGGCACGACCACCAAAATCAGGCCGATTTCAAACAGCACTGAATGAACGGCGCGGGCCAACAGGGTGCGCCGAAAGCCCAGGCGGCGTTGTGCCCGGTCAAATAGTGCGTTGAACGCCATGTTCCAGGCCATTGCGATCAGCGAGATCATCAGCGTCAGCAAACCCATGTGGGCCAGCGAATAGTCGAGCAGCCAGGTGCCCAATGGCGCGCAAATGGCGATAGCCACCACTTCGAACCCGAAGGCGTGGAAAAAACGTTCCTTGACTGATTTTTGGTGATTCATGGTGCGATTCGATGGCTACTTTTCGCTTTTGCTTTTTTGTCTTAAAGATGATTTGCAAAAGGATTTTCATCGATATTTTGGATATATTTAAATCAATAACCATCTAGAAAATAGATGGATTAATTATTGGATTAACAGATGGAATTGATCATTGATGTGATGGAATGAGGAGACAGGCTGATGCGTCATTCCCCCGAAGCCCTGACGGCTTTTGCCGAGGCCGCCACCTTGGGCTCGTTTTCTGCGGCGGCCCGCAAGCTCGGCAAAAGCCAGTCGACCGTCAGCAGTGCCATTGCCCATCTGGAAATCGACCTGGGCCTGTCGCTCTTTGACCGCAGCAGTCGCAAGCCCACCCTGACCGAGCAGGGGCGGGTGATGCTGGGCAAGGTGCAGGAAATCCTTGCCGCCAGCGACCGGCTGGACCGCGCGGCCAGCCAGTTGGGGGGCGGCCTGGAGGCCCGGCTCAGCGTGGTGTGGTCGGACACCTACCAGTCGGGCCGCTTTGAAGACATGCTGATGGCCTTTGAGCAGCGCTTCCCCGATCTTGAATTCGAGTGCCTGATTGCCGAGCATGGCGACCTGGTGTCGCTGGTGCAAACCGGGCGTGCCCAGATTGGCGTGGTCGCGGCGCAAAACGTTTACCCGCCCGATATTGGCGCGGCCATGCTCGCCGAACAATCGGAGATCACGCTGTTTGTGGCCGCAAACCATCCTCTGGCCGGCCTGAAAGACATCACGCCGGAGGTGCTGGCCAATTTCCGCCAGCTACGGCTGGACACCTACCTGGAGCCGGCCGACCAGGCGGCGCCCTCGGCGCGCCGTGCCTGGTCGGCGCCCAGCTACCTCATGTTGCTGGAAATGGCTGTGCTGGGTTTTGGCTGGGCGGCCATTCCGCGCTGGATGGTGACACGATTCGCCATCGGCAGCCTGCACGAACTCGATGCGCGCGGCTGGCCGCAGCGCGTGCCGGTGGATGCCGTCTGGTCACGGCAACGCCCCTTGGGCCGCGCCGGGACCTGGTTGCTGCAGGAGATGCTGGCGCCGCTGACGCCGCCTGTAAAGGCCTTGTCCAGGAAATAATGAAACAGAAATGGCAAGAACAGAAGAGACAGGAACAAGCGGCCGCTCATGAAAAAGCCTGCAAACCTTGTGTGGCCTGCAGGCTCGGAGTGAAAGGGCGGGAGAGCCCGCCGGTAGCTTAGAAGCGGTAGCGCAAACCGACGGTGGTGGCGCTGATGCGGTCGCGGTCTCCACCGGCGAACTTCAGTTTGTGCTCGTCATACTGCAGCACAGCCGACCAGTTGGGATTGAACGCATATTCGGCGCCCACGCCGTAAGACAGGCCAAAGCCGTTCTCGCTACCGGAGGCAATGCCTGAACCCGGCGCGGCAGAAACACTGGTGCGGCCATACGTCGTCCCGAGCTTGCCCAGCAGGTTGAAGGCGTTGCTCAGCGGGAACTTGCCCACCAGGCTCAGGTTGACGCCTTTGGCCTTGGTATTGCCGCCGGCACGGCTGACGTTACCGAAGTCGGTGTACCCCAATTCCAGACCAAAATTGCTGCTGAAGTAGCTTCCGGCGTAAATGTTGTAGGCGGTGTCGTGTTTGTCTGAGGGGAAAATGCCTATGCCATTGCTCAGCGAGAAGTCAGATCGCCCGGCGTTGAACCCGACGTAACCGGCACCGGGTGAGTAAAAAGAGTAATTGCTGCTCGAACTGCTTTGGGCCTGCGCACCTGTGACGGCTGCCAACGCGGCAACAGCCAGTACGGTGCCTGAAAACATGCGGGTCAATGATTGCATGGTGCTTCCTTCTTCCTTGAGTGGATGGATTGATGACAGCCTCCGGGCGGGAGGCTGTTTGTTATGAAATACCAGCTAAAAATTTAGGTTGAGATTTACGCTGCGGTCGTGGGTATAAAAAGCAAATTTTTGTAGGACAAGCGCCAATTTTGAAAGGACATTTGCGTTTGGTGGGCCGGGCAAGGCTTTACCCGACCCCGCTTCGCGATTCGCTGAAAAGGGCTGATGCGTCATGCCGCAAAGGCTGCTGCTAAAGTTGGGCAATGCAGTTCATCACCCACGTGCCGGGAAGCAGCGCCCTGGTACTCGATTCTCCCCACAGCGGCACTGCTTATCCGCCGGATTTCCTGCCTGCGTGCGAGATGCAGACACTGCGGCAGGCCGAAGACACGCATGTCGAAAAGCTTTATGACTTTGCGCCCGCCCTGGGCGTGCACTGGATCGAGGCCCACTTTCCGCGCAGCTACCTTGACGTCAACCGCAATACCACCGAAGTGGATGTGACGCTGTTTGATGYRCCCTGGCCGGGTCCAGTGGAAACCGATCCGAAAATACTGTCCAAGGTCCGTCTGGGCAAAGGGCTGATCTGGCGCACCACGGATGACGGTGTGCCTATTTATGGACGAAAGCTCGCGGTGGCTGAAGTGCAGGCGCGCATAGAGCAGTGCTGGACACCCTACCACGCGGCGGTCGCGCAAGCCATTGATGCGGCACACCAGCAGCACGGCTACAGCATCCACATCAATTGCCACTCCATGCCCGCCATTGCTTCGAGCCAATCCACCGACTTTCCGGGCGAGAAGCACGCGGACTTTGTGGTCGGCGACCGCGACGGCAGCACGGCCCATGAGGCCTTGTCCGGGCTGATTTGCCAGCACCTGCGTGAACTCGGCTACACGGTGGCTTACAACCACCCGTACAAGGGTGTGGAACTGGTGCGCCGCTACAGCAACCCCGCACAGCACCGGCACAGCATCCAGTTGGAAATCAACCGCAAGCTCTACATGGACGAGACGACGCTTGAGATCGCGCCAGGGTTCGAGGCGCTGAAGGCGCATTTGCGCTCGCTGGTCAATCTTCTGCTGAAAACCGATCCACGCCTGCTTTGATGTTTCCCATGTCTCCGGTCCATACACCCCTGGCAAACAAACGCTGGTGCGGTACCGGGTACCTGATACCGCGTAGCGAATGCCTTCAACCTCCTGGCCGATATGATTACCTTCTTTAACGAGCACCACCAGGCTCACGCTCCTGAATTCGAATTTTTTCGGGGAGAACGTGTGCCGTGCTTTGAGACCCCGGCTCGCGCCGAGTACGTCAAAGCCAGCCTCGCATCCCGTGGCCATACGTTGCGCACTGCGCAGATGGACAGCCGCACGGTGTTGGCCAGAGTGCATGCGCCGCGCTACCTGGCGTTTCTGGAACACGCCTGGCGCGACTGGGCCGCGCAGGAAGCCGGCAATGACCAGCGCCAGCCTTTTCCTTCCGTCTGGCCGGTGCGCACCCTGCGCAGCGATGTAGAGCCCGTGAATTTCATCGCCCGGCTGGGGCTGTATTCGATGGACAACGGCTCGCCGCTCGCTGCAGGTACCTGGATCGCCGCCAAGGCCGGCGCGGATGCCGCCGCCAGCGCGGCCGCTTTGCTGGCCGGTGGAAAAGGCGGTGAACGGGCCGTGTTTTGCTGCAGCCGCCCGCCCGGCCACCATGCCGGGCCGGATTTCATGGGTGGCTATTGCTTTTTAAACAACGCGGCGGTGGCTGCCCAGGCGCTGCGTGATGGCGGCGCGGCGCGGGTGGCCGTGCTCGACGTGGACTACCACCACGGCAACGGCACGCAAAGCATTTTTTACGACCGCGCCGATGTGCTGTTTATCAGTTTGCACGGTGATCCGCTGACCGAATACCCGTTCTACCTGGGCCATGCCGATGAGACCGGGGTCGGCGAGGGCGCCGGGTTCAACCTGAACCTGCCACTGCCTGCGGGATGCACGGCGGCGCGCTGGTTTGACGCGCTGGAGCACGCCCGCCTTCGCATCGCGGCTTTTGGGGCGGACGCGCTGGTGGTTTCGCTGGGGTTGGACACTTTTGCCGAAGACCCGATCTCCAAATTCGCCCTGCAGGTCGGTGACTTCAGCCGCCTGGGCGAGCGCCTGGGCGCGCTTTGCCTGCCGACGGTGTTTGTGCTGGAAGGCGGTTATGCCGCGGCGGCGCTGGGCACCAATGCGGTGAACGTGATTGAAGGCTTTGAGGGCATCTGAATGGACCAGATCGATTGCGTGGTGATAGGTGCGGGCGTGGTGGGCCTGGCGGTGGCGCGCGCGCTGGCGTTGCAAGGAAGGGAAGTGATGGTGCTGGAGGCGGCGGACGCGATTGGCACTGGCACCAGCTCGCGCAACAGCGAAGTGATTCACGCCGGCATCTACTACCCGCAAGGCTCGCTCAAGGCCCGGCTGTGTGTGGAGGGCAAGGAACTGCTTTACACCTATTGCGCCGAACGGGGCATTGGCCACAGCCGCTGCGGAAAACTGATCGTGGCGACCAGCGATGCACAGGTGGCACAACTGCAAGGCATCATCGCCAAGGCGGCGGCCAATGGCGTGCACGATCTGGCACTGCTCACACGCGAAGAGGCGAGGGCGCTGGAGCCGCAACTGGTGTGCGTGGCGGCGGTGCATTCGCCCAGCACCGGCATTGTCGACAGCCATGGGTTGATGCTGGCGCTGCAGGGTGATCTGGAGAACGCCGGCGGCCTTGTGGTCCTGAACTCGCCCCTGGCCCGTGCGGAATGGTCGCAGGGCGCTATTATTTTAATAGCGGAAGACGGCACGGAACTGCAGGCTAAAACCGTGGTCAATGCGGCTGGCCTGCATGCGCAATCCCTCGCCCGGCGGTTTGCCGGGTTGGCTGACAACCATGTTCCGCCCAGCCATTACGCCAAAGGCAATTACTTCACGCTGTCGGGGCGTTCACCGTTCAGCCGACTGATTTATCCGGTACCGGAAGCTGCGGGCCTTGGTGTGCACCTGACAATCGACCTGGGCGGGCAGGCCAAGTTCGGGCCGGATGTGCAATGGGTTAGCGCGCCCGACGACCTGGTGGTGGACCCGGCACGCGGCGAGGCGTTTTATGCGGAGGTACGCAAGTACTGGCCAGCGCTCCAGGATGGCGCCCTGATACCGGGCTACGCCGGCATTCGCCCCAAAATCCAGGCGCCGGACGAACCGACCAAGGACTTTTTGATTCAGGGCCCCGACGTGCATGGCGTACCCGGGCTGGTGAACCTGTTCGGCATTGAGTCACCGGGCCTCACCAGCTCACTGGCCATTGGCAACTACGTCGGCAGATTGCTATAGAGCTTGCTGCACCGGCGGTGTGGATAGCAGGGCGCTTCGAGTTTCAGATTACTGCGCCGCCCAGCCGCCGTCCATGTTCCAGGCAACGCCACGCACATTGTTGCCCGCCGGAGAGCAGAAGAACACCGCCAGCGCGCCCAGCTCTTCAGGCGTGGTGAATTGCATGGAAGGTTCTTTTTCACCCAGCAGTTGCTGGGTGGCTGCCTCGATGGAGAGGCTTCCTGCTGCGGCCCTGGCGTCCACCTGTTTTTGTACCAGGGGCGTCAGCACCCAACCGGGGCAGATGGCGTTGCAGGTCACGCCGCTGGTGGCGTTTTCAAGCGCGGTGACTTTGGTCAGCCCGACAATGCCGTGCTTGGCCGCCACGTAGGCCGATTTTTCCGCGGAGCCGACGAGGCCATGCACCGAAGCGACATTGATGATGCGGCCCCAGCCCTTGCCATTGTCGGCAGCCTGCATGGCGGGCAGTGCCAAGCGTGTGGCGTGAAAGGCGCTGCTCAGGTTGATCGCGATGACCGCGTCCCATTTTTCAACCGGAAAATTCTCTACCCGGGCCACGTGCTGTATGCCCGCGTTGTTGACGAGAATATCGACCTGGCCGAACTGGGAGGCGGCAAATTTCATCATGTCTTCAATGTCGGCGGGCTTGCTCATGTCGGCGCCGTGGTAGGCCACTTTGACGCCCAGCGCCAAGATCTCCGCCTTGGGTCCGTCCACATCGCCAAACCCATTGAGGACGATGTTGGCGCCCTGAGCAGCCAGGGATTTGGCAATGCCCAGGCCGATGCCGCTGGTGGAGCCGGTGACGAGAGCTGTTTTACCTTTGAGCATGGTGTTTCTCCGGATGATTTACGATGGTTGTCATGAGATTCAAACGGCGCCTGCAGGCAGCGTGTCCAAAAAATTCTCAAGCAATTATCGAGCCTTTCAAATCAAGCCCCCTGTACCCAATAACTGAAACCACTGAAGCGGACCACCTGCACCATGACTGAACCCAGCCTGAACCACGTAACTTGCCCGGATGCCTCGGGAGGCCATCGCATGGCCTATTGGCAGTGGGGCCAGCCCGATGCCGGGCATGTGGTGGTGTGTGTGCACGGCCTGTCGCGCCAGGGGCGTGACTTTGACGTGCTGGCGCAGGCACTGTGCCGGCAAGCCGAGCAGGCTGCGCCAGGATCCGGCGGCCTTCGTGTGGTCTGCCCCGATGTGGTCGGACGGGGTGAAAGCGACTGGCTGAAAGATCCCATGGGCTACCAGTTGCCGGCTTATGCGGCTGACATGCTGCTGCTGCTGGCCCATTTGCACGCCCGTGCGCCCATCACGACGCTGGATTGGGTAGGCTCCAGCATGGGCGGGCTGATCGGCATGGGGGTGTGCGGCCAGCCGGGTCTGCCCTTGCCTGTTCCGGTGCGGTGCCTGGTACTCAATGATGTCGGTCCCGCCATTGAGTGGAATGCGATTGTGCGGATTGGCACCTACCTGGGCCAGGCGGGGCATTTCGGCTCGGTACAGGAGGCGGCCGACGCGATGCGGGCCGTTTCCTCCAGCTTTGGCCCGCATACCCCCGAGCAGTGGCTGGCGTTATCGCGCCACATGGTCAAACCGGTGTCGCAGTCTGCTGACAGCAAGTGGCGGCTGCATTACGACCCGGCGATGGCGGTGCCGTTCAAACTGGCTACCGAGGCTTCCACGCTCCAGGGCGAAGCCATGCTCTGGAAGCTTTACGACAATATTTCTGCCCGGACGCTGCTGATACGCGGTGCGCTGTCCGATCTTCTGAGCTCCGGGACGGCCCATGCCATGACGCAGCGCGGTCCCCGTGCCCGTTTGGTGGAGTTTGAAGGTATCGGACATGTCCCCACGTTGATCGCGGACGATCAGGTCGCGGTGGTAACGGATTTCCTGCTTGGCTGATACCGCGATCATGCGGGATGAGTCCCGGGCAACCATTTGATTGAGTTTTCATGAAAAGCAATGTGCTGGGGCCGGATGGCCCCACGGCCCCCAAGGGGCCCAACGCCTCCATCGTTACGGCCACGGCCGACAGCCTGCCCGACCAGCCGAATGCGCTGGCGCGCGCGCGTGCATTTGCCGAGCCGCTGATTGCCGGTGAGACGCTGGATACCGGCGAGAACATCCTGGCGCACGCTGATGCGGTGGCGGCCATCCTGAAGGGCATTGGCGGCTCGGAAGCCATGCAGGCGGCCACCTACCTGGTGCATGCCTGCCAGCATCTGACCAAGCCGCAGGAAGTGATTGCCAAGGCATTCGGCGCCAACTATGCCGCACTGGCGATAGAAACGACCAAGCTGGTTCATGTGCAGCGGCAGGCCCGCACGGCAGATGCCAAGGCGCAGCTCCTGGACGACCCGGCGGCTCAAACGGAGAATGTGCGCAAGATGCTGCTGGCGTTTTCGCGCGATCTGCGCGTGGTCATGCTGCGGCTGGCTTCGCGCCTGCAGACCTTGCGCCATTACGCGGCAACCCGGCAGGCGGCCCCGCCCGCGCTGGCTCATGAGTCGCTGCACGTGTTTGCGCCGCTGGCCAACCGCCTGGGCATCTGGCAGATCAAATGGGAAATGGAAGACCTGGCTTTCCGCTTCCTGGAGCCTGAGACCTACAAGCACACGGCGCGGCTGCTCGATGAAAAACGCGTTGAACGCGAAGGGTTCATGGAGACCTTGCGCGCGCAGCTTGAGCGCGAGTTGAACCAGAACGGCATTGCAGCGCTGGTGCAGGGGCGGCCCAAGCACATCTACAGCATTGTCAAGAAGATGCGTGGCAAGTCACTCGGGTTTGATCAGGTGTTTGACATCCGTGCCTTGCGGGTGATTGCGGCGGATATCAACGGCTGCTATGCGGCGCTGGGTTTTGTGCATTCGCGCTTCACGCCCATTGGGGGTGAATTTGACGATTACATCGCCAAGCCCAAATCCAACGGCTACCAGTCCCTGCACACCGTGGTGCGAGACGACGCCGGCCGGGCGGTCGAAATCCAGATACGCACCCAGGCCATGCACGACCATGCCGAGCATGGCGTGGCTGCGCACTGGGCCTACAAGGAGGCCGGCACCAAGGGCTACAGCGGCGTATCGGCCAGCAGCGAGTACGACGCCAAGATTGCCGTATTGCGCCAGCTGCTGGCTTGGGAGCGCGACCTGTCGGGACCGGCGGCCCAGCGGGCGCGGGAGGCCAAGCAAGGCCTCTTCGAAGACCGCATTTACGTGCTCACCCCCGACGCCGCCATTGTGGAGTTGCCTCAGGGCGCGACAGCGGTGGACTTTGCCTACAGCGTGCACACCAGCCTGGGGCACCGCTGCCGCGGCGCGCGCATTGATGGTGCCATGGTGCCGCTCAACACACCGCTGCAAAACGGCCAGACGGTGGAGGTGGTCACCGCCAAGGAAGGCGGCCCCTCACGCGACTGGCTGAATCCCGAACTGGGCTTTCTGGCCAGTCACCGGGCCAAGTCGAAAGTGCGTGCGTGGTTCAATGCGCTGGCCATGGAGCAAACCGTGGCCAAAGGCCGGGAGGCGGTTGAAAAACTGCTCCAGCGAGAGGGCAAGACCGCCATGAAGCTGGACGACCTCGCCTTGCAGCTGGGGTTCAAGACGGCGGACGATCTGTTTGAGGTGGTGGGCAAGGACGAGTTGTCGCTGCGCACCATAGAGAACATGCTCAGGCCGCCAGAGCCGGTGCTGTCGCAGGATGACTACCTGCTGGCCAAAAAAGCACGCCAGCCCGACAAGTCCAGCCAGGCAGGCAAGGGCGGCAAGGGGAGTGTGCTGGTGGTCGGCATTGATTCGCTGCTGACCCAATTGGCCAAGTGCTGCAAGCCCGCACCGCCGGACGAAATCCTGGGTTTCGTCACCAAGGGTAAGGGCGTGAGCATTCATCGCAGTGACTGCAGTAATTTTCGCAACATGGCCAGCGGAAGTCCTGACCGCGTGATTGAAGTGCAGTGGAGTTCACCCAAAACACCGGATGGTTCGGTCTACCCGGTAGATGTGGCCGTGGAGGCTGCAGACCGGCAAGGGCTGTTGCGTGATATTTCCGAGGTGTTTGCCAAGGAAAAAATGAATGTGATCGGCGTGCAGACACAGTCGGTCAAAGACAACCGCGGCGGCACGGCCTGGATGACATTCACCGTGGAGGTTGCACAGTCGGGCCGCCTCAATCAGGTGCTTGGCCTTGTGGCCGAAGTGGCCGGCGTGCGCTCTGCCCGCAGGCGCTGAGTTAGCGTCGAAGCTAACGCAGCAAGCGAACGTGGGGGCTCTTCATCCCAGCAGGGGCCGCGGGACTGGCTTTGCCAGACCGCAGGCGCAGCGGCCCCCTCGGGGGACAGAGAGCTACACGCAGTGAGCGAACGTGGGGGCCAGTTTTCCGCCGGGCCGCCCCAAGGAAAAAGCGCCCCCTCGGGGGGGCAGAAAGCTACACGTCAGTGAGCGAACGTGGGGCCACATTTCTCTCTGCTACAATACGAGCTTCGAACAGTCCTTAGGCGCGTAGCTCAGCTGGTTAGAGCACCACCTTGACATGGTGGGGGTCGTTGGTTCGAGTCCAATCGCGCCTACCAATCCTTCGTAAAGGTTGACCCGGAAATACTGCATCACTCTGTTGGTGCGGCCATTTACACAGGGTAAACCAAGGGGATTGTGTATATCCGGACTTCCTAGAATGTACCGAACCCTGTCGCTTTGACGCAGGCCGTCATTCAGAGGAGTATCCAGTGCAAAAAAGAAAATCCACCAGCCCGAAACCGGGTGTGCTGCCTTCGCAGGGCCCGTCCCTGGAAGAGGGCGCTCCTGACGCCAAAAGCGGCAAGGCCGCCCCTGTCGAGGCTGTAGCACCGCGGGTGATCAAGAAGTACCCGAACCGGCGGCTGTACGACACCGAAACCTCCACCTACATCACGCTGACCGAAGTGCGGCAACTGGTGATGGACAGCGCGCCGTTTGTGGTGCGTGATGCCAAGAACAATGAAGACCTGACGCGCAGCATTTTGCTGCAGATCATTCTGGAAGAAGAGACCGGTGGCGCGCCGATGTTCACCGAGGCCGTGCTGGCCAACATCATCCGTTTTTACGGCAATGCAATGCAGGGCTTCATGGGCGCCTACCTGGAGAAAAACGTTCAGAGCTTCATGGACCTGCAGGTGAAGATGGCCGAGCAGTCCAAGGGGCTGAGCCCTGAAAAGTGGGCGCAGTTCCTGAATGCGCAGTCACCCATGATGCAGGGCATGCTGGGCACCTATGTCGAACAGTCCAAAAATGTTTTTACGCAGATGCAGGAGCAAATGCAAAAGCAAAGTGAACAGATGCTGTCGGCTTTTGGCCTGAAGCGCTGAACATTCAGTTTTCTGCCTGATGCGCATGCAGGGCCATAGCGGCCCTGTCCGCTCCCGGCTCTGCCTGCTCTGAGACAATAGAGGCCATGAGCGAAGTACTTTCCCCGATGACAGCAATCTCCACCAAACCGGCCCCCCGCGTCGGGTTTGTCAGCCTGGGCTGCCCCAAGGCGCTGACGGATTCCGAATTGATACTCACACAATTGAGTGCTGAGGGCTATCAGACGTCCAAGACTTTTGAGGGCGCCGACCTGGTGATCGTCAACACCTGCGGCTTCATTGATGATGCCGTCAAGGAGAGCCTGGACACCATCGGCGAGGCGCTGGCAGAAAACGGCAGGGTCATCGTGACGGGTTGCCTGGGTGCCAAGGGCGGCGAGGGGGCTGGCAACCTGGTGCGCCAGATGCACCCCAGCGTGCTGGCTGTGACCGGCCCGCACGCCACGCAAGAGGTCATGGATGCGGTGCACCTGAATCTCCCCAAGCCGCATGACCCGTTTGTGGACCTGGTGCCCAATGCGTTTGGCATTGCGGGCATCAAGCTCACACCGAAGCACTATGCCTACCTGAAGATCAGTGAAGGCTGCAATCACCGCTGCACCTTCTGCATCATTCCCTCCATGCGCGGCGACCTGGTGTCGCGACCCATCGGTGATGTGCTGAACGAAGCACGCGCGTTGTTTGAAGGGGGCGTGAAAGAACTGCTGGTGATCAGCCAGGACACCTCCGCCTATGGCGTGGATGTGAAATACCGCACCGGTTTCTGGGATGGCAAGCCGGTCAAAACCCGCATGCTGGAACTGGTCCAGGCGCTGGGCGATATTGCCGAGCCCTATGGTGCCTGGGTTCGCCTGCACTATGTCTATCCTTACCCCAGCGTCGACGAAGTGCTCCCGCTGATGGCCACCGGCAAGGTCCTGCCTTATCTGGACGTGCCTTTGCAGCACAGCCACCCCGATGTTTTGAAGCGCATGAAACGCCCGGCCAGCGGCGAGAAAAATCTTGAGCGCATTGCGCGCTGGCGCGAGATTTGCCCCGAAATTGTGATCCGGAGCACCTTTATTGCCGGCTTTCCGGGCGAAACCGAAGCTGAATTCGCGCACCTGCTGGAGTTCATGCGTGAGGCCCGCATCGACCGCGCAGGTTGCTTTGCCTACAGTGCGGTGGAAGGCGCTACCGCCAATGACATTCCCGGCATGCTGCCGCTGGAGGTGCGTGAAGAGCGGCGGGCGCGCTTCATGGCCGTGGCTGAGGAGGTTTCAAGCCAGAAGCTGCAGCAGCGCGTCGGCGCCACAATGCAGGTGCTCGTCGATTCAGCGCCGGCCTTGGGCCGCAAGGGCGGCACGGGCCGCTCGTATGCGGACGCACCCGAGATTGATGGTGTGGTCAAACTGCTGCCGCCCGAGAAAATCAGCAAGACACTCAAGGTGGGTGAGTTCACCCGGGCCCGTATTGTCGGAACCCAGGGCCACGACCTGGTGGCCATACCGGTCTGATTCATTTCCCGCTTCAGCGGTGCGGTTTTTCAGCCGCCCCATGCGCACCAGCTTGCGCGCCTATATGGCGGACGAAAATAGCGTATGAATTCGGATTCGGGCGTTTTTTATTGGCCCGATCACGAAGTCAATCACGATTGCGGGCAGCGGCCCAAAAGCAAAAAAGGCCACTGGTGAGAGTGGCCTTGATTTGGCTGTACTTGCGTACGTTGAGTAATTTTGGTGCCCGGGAGAGAACTCGAATCTCCACATCTTGCGATACACGGACCTGAACCGTGCGCGTCTACCAATTCCGCCACCCGGGCACAGCAAGCAGTGTACCATTACATCGGCGTCCTATCGGGTTGACCCCCGAAAATATTTCAAATTTCAGCTGGAAATCCGGTGTTTTCTCGGCGCTTCCAAATTGCAAGGGCCGCAGACTGCCAGCCAGCTCGATGAAATCCTGCGGATGATGCCGGTGTCGCAAAGCGCCCACTGCAACAGCGGTATATCCCGATTTAAGGGCACCGCTTTTTATTAACCATGGCCAGTATCTGATACAAACATATACATGGATTCAGACGTGGCCAACCCAGCTTCAAGTCCGCGGGTTTCCATAACCCGGTTTCACGGCCTGCCGCCTGTTAGGCTGTAGGCTGTTGCCAGTGACGCTTCACGAAAAGAGATTTCTTATCAAAACAACGCATCAAAATTCCGGCGCATCGTCCGGGCTCCTCGCTGAATTCGAGGGTACGGTTTCCGGCCACCGCGACGGCCATGGTTTCGTTCTGCGCGACGACGGCGAACCGGACATTTACCTGCCGCCCAACGAAATGCGCGCGGTGCTGCACAAGGACCGCGTCAAGGCACGCATCGTGCGGCACGACCGGAAAAACCGGCCCGAAGGACGCGTCACCGAAATCATCGAGCGCTCGCCCAACCCCATCATTGGCCGTTTGCTGCAGGAAAGCGGTGTCTGGCTGGTAGCGCCCGAAGACAAGCGCTACGGCCAGGATATCCTGATCCCCAAAGGGGCGACGGGCACGGCCAAGAGCGGCCAGGTCGTGGTAGTGCAACTGACCGAGCCGCCCGCACTGTTTGGCCAACCGGTGGGGCGGGTGGTGGAAGTGCTGGGTGAAATTGACGATCCAGGCATGGAAATCGAGATCGCCGTGCGCAAATACGGCGTCCCGCATGAATTCAACGACGAAGCGTTGGCCCTGGCGCGCACCCTGCCCGACGCGGTGCGTCCGGCGGATAAAAAACACCGGGTAGATCTCACCGACATTCCCCTGGTCACCATTGACGGGGAGGATGCCCGCGATTTTGACGATGCCGTCTACTGCGAGCCCGCCAAAGTGGGGCGTGGCAAGGGCTGGCGACTGCTGGTGGCGATTGCAGACGTGAGCCATTACGTGGAGACCGGCAGCGCCATTGATATTGATGCGTATGACCGGGCCACCAGCGTGTATTTTCCGCGCCGCGTGATTCCCATGCTGCCGGAAAAATTGTCGAATGGCCTGTGTTCGCTCAACCCCACCGTCGAACGCCTGTGCATGGTGTGCGACATGCTGATCAATACCAAGGGAGAGGTTCACGCCTACCAGTTTTACCCGGCCGTGATGTTTAGCCATGGTCGCCTTACCTATACCGAGGTGGCTGCCATCCTGGCCAACACGCGCGGTTCCGAAGCCGCACAGCGCAAGGCACTGGTTCCGCACTTGCTGAATCTGCACGATGTGTACCAGGCCCTCCTGAAGGAGCGGGGCGTGCGCGGTGCTGTCGATTTCGAGACCACCGAGACGCAGATCGTGTGCGACGAGGCAGGGCGCATCGAGAAGATCGTGCCGCGCACCCGCAACGTGGCGCACCGCCTGATTGAAGAAGCCATGCTGGCGGCCAATGTGTGTTCGGCCGACTTCATCGAGCAAAGCAAGCATGTGGGCCTTTACCGCGTGCATGAAGGTCCGACCCCTGAAAAGAAGGAGATGCTGCGCAACTACCTCAAGGCGCTGGGCGTGGGCATGACCATTGGCGAGGAGCCGACCCCCGGTGAGTTCCAGCAGATTGCCGTTGCCACCAAGGACCGGCCCGATGCGCAGCAGATCCACTCCATGCTGCTACGCTCCATGCAACAGGCTATTTACACGCCGATCAACAGCGGGCACTTCGGCCTGGCCTATGAGGCCTATACCCACTTCACCAGCCCCATCCGTCGTTATCCCGACTTGCTGGTGCACCGCGTGATCAAGGCAGCGCTGACCAAGTCCAAATACCAGTTGCCGGTGTTGCCCACGCCGGGCGAGGCCGAGGCCAAGCTGTCCAAGCGGCTGGCCTCCCGTGTCAAGGATCCGTCGGAAAAACCAAAAAAAATCAGTGCCGACCAGCTGGCCTGGCAGGCAGCCGGCCTGCACTGCAGCGCCAATGAGCGGCGTGCCGACGAGGCTAGCCGTGACGTTGAAGC
This sequence comes from Polaromonas sp. P4_F9, assembly GCF_056401235.1. Classification (NCBI taxonomy): domain Bacteria; kingdom Pseudomonadati; phylum Pseudomonadota; class Betaproteobacteria; order Burkholderiales; family Comamonadaceae; genus Polaromonas; species Polaromonas sp. P4_F9. The sequence continues at coordinate 16,995 of NZ_JBFUJT010000025.1, forward strand.
CTGGCTCAAGTGCAAGTACATGCGTGAGCACCTGGGCGAAGAGTTTGGTGGTGTGGTGACGGCGGCAACGGGTTTCGGCATCTTTGTCACGCTGGACGCCATGTATGTGGAAGGCCTGGTGCACATCACCGAGCTGGGCGGCGAATACTTTCGCTTTGACGAGGCCCGGCAGGAGCTGCGCGGCGAGCGCACCGGCATCCGCTACGCGATTGGCACGCGGGTACGCGTGCAGGTCAGCCGTGTCGACCTGGATGGCCGCAAGATTGACTTCCGCCTGGTGCATGAGGGCGAGGCGTTGCTGGGCCGGGCCATTAAGGACAAGACCGGCGGCCATGCCGGGGAGTTGCCGGCGCAGGAGCGGGGTACTTCTTCGCGCAAGGCAGGGGGCGCGCGTGCGGGCAAGGGCGCAGGAAAACGCTCCGAGGCGCGCTCCGGCGGCCGCGGCACGGGTAGCGGGACCGCAAGGCGAGACGCCGTCTCGGACCGAGGCGCCGACAGGACACCCGAATCGCCGATACAGGCACTCAAGGCTGCGGTGAAAAAATCGGTCGGCAGTGCCAGCCGGAAGCAGGGCAAAAAACCCCGCCGCTGACATTTTCTCCCCGTCCTGCTTTTTTAATCCTTTTGGCTCGCCCCAAAATTTATGCTGATCCGCATTCTGGCCTTCCTGCTTGAGACATTTTTCTTCCTGCTGATCGCCGCCGCGCTCTTGCGCGCCTGGATGAACTGGGTGAGGGTCAACATGAGCGCACAGCCGGGCCGCTTTGTCATGGCGGTGACGGACTGGCTGGTCAAGCCGCTGCGGCGTGCGCTGCCCAAGGCGCTGACCCGGTCCCGGGTGGACTGGGCGAGTGTGCTGGCCGCCGCCTTGCTGGCGCTGGGCTACGCCCTGCTGTGGGGGCTGCTGTTTGGTGTGGTGCTTGGCGCGACCTCCTGGGCCTCTGCGTTGGGGCCCGCAGCCTTCCTGAGCCTTCTGGCGTTTGCGCTGAAGATGCTGATCCGGGTGGCGTTGCAGACGCTGTTTATTCTGGTACTGGGCTATGCCATCATGTCCTGGATTCAGCCCGGCTCACCGGCGTATGGCTTGCTGGCCCGCCTTGCCGAGCCGCTGTTAACGCCGCTGCGGCGTGTGATTCCCACCGTCGGTGGGCTGGACCTGTCAGCACTGGTACTGCTGCTGGTACTGCAAATCGGCTTGATGGTGCTGGTCTAGCGGGCGTTGCCCGCCAGCGCCGACGCAGTCAGCGTCACGCCCGGCCGGCGGGTGACCCATTCGTCGGCCAGGTTTCCATGGGTAAATACAGCACAGCAGGCCGCTTCAAAAGGGCCTTGTCCACCTGCCATGGCGGCTCCGATCATGCCTGCCAGCACATCGCCGGTGCCCGCGGTGGCCAGCAAGGCGTTGCCGCTCGCGTTGATAAAAGGGGGCTGGCCCGGCGCGGCGATGACACTGCCCGAGCCCTTGAGTACCACAGCACACTGAAACCGGCTGGCCAGTTGCCGGGTCGCCGCAAGGCGGTCGGTCTGCACCCCGGAGGTGGTCGTGCCGAGCAAACGCGCGGCCTCCAGCGGATGAGGCGTCAGCACCGTACTGTGCCCGCGGTAATGGCGTGCACTCAGCAGGGTTTGCAGCTGTGGGTCCCCGGCAATCGCATTGAGCGCGTCAGCGTCCAGTACGACCTGCGGGGCGGCTGACAGAATTTTGGCCAAGACGGGTTTGACCGCTTCGCCTCCACCGCACCCGCACACCACGACCTGCTGCTTCAGGTTCAGCGCTTCGGGGCTGCGGAACATGAGTTCTGGCTGCGCCGGATCAACATTCAGGGAGACCTCGCCGACGCCGGCGAGCAGGGCCACATACACCCGGCCGGCGCCCGCATGCAGTGCCGCTCGGGCGGCCAGCAGGGCGGCACCCGTCATATGCCTGCCGGAGGCGGATTCACCGCCCACGATGGCGACATCGCCAAAGCTGCCCTTGTGGCTGGCGTGGGCCGCACCCGCTCGCGCGGATTGCGCCGCCCGATCCGCGCCCAGAAGCCAGGCGTCAGGCACTGTCGCCAGTGAGGGGGGAGCTGCAACCCCCAGATCATCGAACCAGACCTGGCCGGCCAGGTCGCGCCCGCTGGCGGTGAACAGGCCTGGCTTGAGTGTCAAAAGGCTCAAGGTGAAAAGATCATTTGCCGTGGCGAAACGCGAGCCGTGTGCTATTGGTTTTGCAGCGTTTGTGGTGCCCGTATCAGCATCCAGCCCGGTCGGTACATCCACGGCCAACCGTGGCGCGGCGCTGGCTTGCATCGCATCCAGCCATTGCTGCATCAAGCCCGTGCCAGCGCGAGCCGGCTCCAGCCGGGCGCCAATACCCAGCAGGGCATCGATGCAGAAATCAAAATCCTCCGGGGGCTGAGCCGACATCGGAACGCCCGCCGCAAGGGCCCGCTGTCGGGAGGCATCGGCATCCGGCGGCAGGCTGGTTTTTCCGGGCGGCAGGCCGGTCCAGGTGACGACCACCGTCTTGCCCCACTGGTGCAGGTGCAGGGCGGCTTCGAAGCCGTCGCCACCGTTGTTGCCGGGTCCGCAGGCGACCCAGATGCGCCGCGCATGCGGAGCCAGCGCCAGCGCAAGGCGGGCCACCGCGAGGCCTGCCCGCTGCATCAGCGTGTGCGGGGTCAGGCCGGCCGCTGCGTGCAACTCAAGCTCGCGGGTGGCTGCCACGCTGTAAAGCGGCTGGCTGACGGCGCTGGTGATTTTCTGCATCGGATGGTGCATCGGATGATTGTGCGGTCTTATGGCGTTCGCGGTTGATACTTTCAGACAAAAGGAGTCGGCATGGACGGGCGCTGGCCGTCCTGCGCTTTCAGCCCAGACGGCTGATGTCCAGCCCCTGCATGTCGATGTCTGCGGGCCTGCCTGCCATCAGGTCGGCCAGCGCCCGCGCACTGCCGCAGCTCAGTGCCCAGCCGCTGGAGCCATGGCCCAGGTTGAGCCAGAGGCCGGGAATGCCGCTGTCGCCGATGATGGGCGGGCCATCGGGCAGCATCGGCCTGGCGCCTTTCCATTCCTGCACGCTGGCCCCCTTGTTGGAGAGCTGGGCCGCACCGGGAAACCAGTCTTGCAGCACCTTGTACAAGGTCTGGATGGAGGAGGCTCGCTTGTGGTCAAGCGAGCCTCCGATTTCGGCGCTGCCCGCCACGCGCACGCGGTTGCCCAGGCGGGAAATCGCTACCTTGTAGCGCTCGTCCATCAGCGCGCTGCGCGGCGCATTGAGCGGCTCGCGGATAGGCGCGCTGATGGAGTAGCCATAGACGGCAGTCATCGGAATGTTCAGGCCAAGCGGTCGAAGCAGCTCAGCGGAGGCCAGGCCGGCGCATATGACGATGGAGTCAAAGCGGTACGGTGTGTTGTCTCCTGCTATGAAAAGCGTAGCTGGTTGGGTAGTATCCAGTCGGGCTACCGCAGTGTTGAATACGAAATCCACACCGATGCGCTGGGCTTCGTTCTTCAGCAGCAGGGCAAACTGCCGGCAATTGGCAACTTCATCGTCGGGCAGATGCACCGCGCCCAGAAAAGCGGTGTCAGGGTTGAGCGCGGGTTCGATCTGGCGCACCTCGTGAGCACCGATTTCCCTGAACGCCACGCCAGCCTCGCGCAGCATCTGCAGACCAGGCTGCACCAGCTTGCTGTCTTTTTCAGAGCGAAGCAGCACCATGTACCCGGGGCTGCCGTCGTATTCGAGCTTCAGTTCCTCCGTGAGCTGATGCAGCCTTTCGCGGCTGTAAAACGCCAGGCGCTGCAGCCGAGCGCGGTTGGCCAGGTAGCTTTCCAGTTTGCAGGCGCGAGACCACTTCCACATCCAGGCGATGTCGCGGCGCGAAAGCGGCAGGCCGAGCTTGACGGGGGCGTGGCGGCTGAACAGGTAGCGGATGACCTTGCCCGGCATGCCTGGTGCGGCCCAGGGTGTGACATACCCCGGCGCCACGACACCGGCGTTGGCGAAGCTGGTTTCCTCCGCTGCGGCGCTCCGACGTTCAATAACGGTCACCTCGTGGCCGTCTGCCGCCAGTTCATAGGCGGTGGTGATGCCGATGATGCCGGCACCGATGACAGCCACCCTCATGCGGACATGCCGTGGGCAACACRGGTAATGGTGAGGGCGATGAGATGGCGGGAAATCTTGGTGTGCATTGTTTTATCGGTAAAGCGGGCTGCAAGCCCAATATAGCGGGGCCAGCCAGCGACTGTTTTTACAGTGAAGCAGCCAGGGCCGTCTCGACCTGCAGCGCCAGGTCCAGCACCGGGTCGTCGTGCAGCGCTGCGTGCCAGAGCATCAGGCCAACCGGCAACTGGCCGGGGGTGTGGCAGGGCAGCGAAATCGCGCAACCGTCGAGCATGTTGACCACGGCCGTATTGCGGAGCAAAAGCCCATTGACCCGGAAGAATTCCTCGTCATCGTGCAGCACGCTGGCGATTGCCGGCGCCACGAGGGGCACGGTGGGAGAGAGTGCCGCGTCAAAGCCGCCCAGCCGGGCTTCCATGCGGATGATCCATTGCCGGCGGGCGGCGACAAGGTCAATGTAGTCGGCCGCGCTCATCTGGGCGCCGCGCAGGATGCGCAGCGCTACCCGGGAGTCGTACTCGGCCTGATGCGCGGCGATCAGCGTCCGGTGCCATGCATAGCTCTCGGCAGCCGAGAGGCCCCCGGTCGCATTGATGGCCGGCAGTTCGCTGATTTCTTCGAGTGCGATTTCCTCGATGCACGCACCGGCCTGGCGCAGCACACGCAGGCTCCGCTCGAACGCATTGGCGACGGTGCTGTCCAGGCCATCCTGCATTTGGGTGCGGGCCACCGCGAGCCGGCAGGCGGACAGGGGCTTGCCGGCCAGCCTCACGGCGCGCGCCGCCAGTACCTCATGCACGGTGACCGCGTCGCGTACCGAACGTGTCAGGGCGCATACCGTGTCCAGGCTGGTGGATAGCGGCAGGGCGCCGCTGGTTGGTACCAGACGCGCCGTGCTTTTAAAACCCACAATGCCGCATAGCGCCGCCGGGATGCGGATTGAACCGCCCGTATCCGACCCAAGCCCCACCATGGCCGCCCCGGTGGCAACCGACACGGCGGCGCCTGACGAGGAGCCGCCCGGGATCCGCTCTGTGGCGGCGTCTGCCGGATTGACAGGGGTGCCGTAATGCGGGTTGATGCCCACGCCCGAGAAGGCAAATTCCACCATATTGGTGCGGCCGGCAATCACGGCACCTGCCGCTCGCAGCCGCGCAACGGCGGGGCAGTCTTCAGCGGCGGGTGGGGCGTTGGCGAGCACGGTCGAGCCGGCGGCGGTGGTCTGGCCGGCCACGTCAAACAGGTCCTTGATTGACACGGGAATGCCGGCCAAGGGCAGAGCCGGCTCATTGAAGGCCGCTCCGACAGGCTCGGCCTGGGGTGTTTTGGCGGTCAAAAGCGGGCTGGCTGCAAGGCTGCCCGGCATGAATACGTGCCGGCAGACCTCGCTTTGGGCGATGCTGGCGGCGCGCTCGAGGATCTCCGGTGGGCTGGTCTGGCCCGTTCTCAGGGCGTGGCGCGTGACGTGAATGTCGGCGGGAAGAGCGCTGGAGGTGTGCATCTGGGTGAGTGGGTAAGAGGGCGGGGCAGGAGGGTGTTATACTCGACAGGCTTTGCAAATGACGATTTTGTTGTTCGCAAAGTCAATCGCAAATCAGCCACTCAAGGTGTTGCCCGGAAGATCTCGGAAAAAGAGATATTACGGGCGATAAGCGCTGATTTTAGACACAACCTTTGGAGTTTTATATGTCGACAAGCATGCGTGAAATGCTGGAAGCTGGCGTCCACTTTGGTCACCAAACCCGCTTCTGGAATCCCAAGATGGCCCCCTACATTTTTGGCCATCGCAACCGTATTCACATCATCAACCTGGAAAAATCGCTGCCGATGTTCCAGGATGCGATGAAATTCGCCAAGCAGCTGTCCGCGAACCGCGGCACCATCCTGATGGTTGGCACCAAGCGCCAGGCCCGCGAAATCGTCGCTACCGAGGCCAAGCGCGCCGGTGTTCCCTATGTTGACCAGCGTTGGCTGGGCGGCATGCTGACCAACTTCAAGACGGTCAAGACCTCGATCAAGCGCTTGAAAGAAATGAAGGCCCAGCAGGAAGCCGGCCTTGATTCCATCAGCAAAAAAGAGCAGCTCACCTTCAAGCGCGAAATTGAAAAGCTGGAAAAAGACATCGGCGGCATTCAGGACATGAACGCACTGCCGGACGCTATTTTCGTGATTGACGTGGGCTTCCACAAAATCGCGATCCTGGAAGCCAAGAAGCTGGGCATTCCCCTGATCGGCGTGGTTGACTCCAACCATTCCCCGATTGGCATCGACTACGTGATCCCCGGCAACGACGACTCGTCCAAGGCTGTGGCCCTGTATGCCCGCGGCATCGCCGATGCAATCCTCGAAGGCCGTGCCAACGCCGTCAACGACGTCGTCAAGGCGGTCTCCAGCGAGAGCTCTGATGAGTTTGTGGAAGTGGAAAACGCAGCGAACTGATAGTTTCGGCGCTGCGCCAGACGCGAAAAAGGGGCTCGCGTAGCCCCTTTTTCACAACTTAAGCATTAAAAAGGGCGTGGCTTTGTCGCCGCGCCCCTGTCAACACGACAAACGGAGAATCAAAATGGCAATTACTGCAAGCATGGTCGCTGAACTGCGCGCCAAAACCGACGCTCCCATGATGGAGTGCAAAAAAGCACTGACCGAAGCCGAAGGCAACTTCGAAAAAGCCGAAGAAATCCTGCGCGTCAAGCTGGGCAACAAGGCCGGCAAGGCCGCTTCCCGCGTGACTGCTGAAGGCGTGATCGCCTATCACAGTGAAGGCGGCATTGGTGCGCTGGTCGAGATCAACTGCGAAACCGACTTCGTGACCAAGAATGACAGCTTCCTGGCTTTTACCCAGGCCGTGGCTGAGGGCATCGTCAAGAACAATCCGGCTGATGTGGACGCCATTGGCGCCATGGCCCTGTCGCTCGACGGTTTTGGCCCGACGGTGGAAGACGTGCGCAAGGGCCTGATCGGCAAGATCGGCGAGAACATGAGCGTGCGCCGTTTCAAGCGTTTTGCCGGCAGCAAGCTGGCCTCTTACCTGCACGGCACGCGCATTGGCGTGGTGGTCGAGTTTGACGGTGACGAAACTGCCGCCAAGGACGTTGCCATGCATGTGGCCGCGATGAAGCCGGTGTCCCTGTCCAGCGCGGATGTTCCCGCTGACCTGGTCGCCAAGGAGCGTTCGGTGGCGGCTGCCAAGGCTGCTGAAGACGCGGCCAAGGCCCAGGCCGAAGGCAAGCCGGTTCAGTCCGCTGAAATTGTTGCCAAGCGTATCGATGGCGGCGTGCAGAAGTACCTGAAAGAAGTCAGCCTGTATAACCAGAGCTTTGTCAAGAACGACAAGCAGACGGTTGAGCAGATGCTCAAGGAGCGCGCCACCACGGTCAAGTCCTTCACGCTGTACGTGGTGGGCGAGGGCATCGAGAAAAAGGCGGACGACTTTGCTGCCGAAGTTGCGGCCCAGATAGCTGCAGCCAAAGCGGCCTAAGCAACTCAGCCCTGCCGGAAGGCCGCTAAACTTCAGATCAACCCAATTACGGAGAGCCCTCACATGCCAGCCTACAAGCGGATCTTGTTAAAACTGTCAGGTGAGGCCTTGATGGGGGACGATGCCTTTGGCATCAACCGCGCCACCATCGTGCGCATGGTGGAAGAAATTGCCGAGGTCACCCGCATGGGTGTCCAGGTGGCGGTGGTGATCGGCGGCGGCAACATCTTCCGTGGCGTTGCGGGTGGCTCGGTCGGCATGGATCGGGCGACAGCAGACTACATGGGCATGCTGGCGACCGTGATGAACGCGCTGGCTCTGGGCGACACCATGGACAAGGCGGGCCTGATTGCCCGCGTCATGTCGGCCATTGGCATTGAGCGCGTGGTCGAGCCCTATGTGCGGCCCAAGGCGCTGCAGTACCTGGAAGAAGGCAAGGTCGTCATTTTCGCGGCCGGCACAGGCAACCCTTTCTTTACGACCGACACGGCCGCTGCGCTGCGCGGCGCCGAAATTGGGGCTGAAATCGTCCTGAAGGCGACCAAGGTCGATGGCGTGTATACGGCGGATCCGAAGAAGGATCCACAGGCCACGCGCTACGCCAACATCACTTTCGATGAGGCGATGGGCAAGAACCTCGAAGTCATGGACGCTACAGCGTTTGCCCTGTGCCGCGACCAGAAGCTGCCGATCAAGGTTTTCAGTATTTTCAAGCACGGAGCGCTCAAGCGCGTGGTGCAGGGTGAGGACGAAGGAACCCTGGTTCACGTTTGATCCCGGCTCCCCGGCCATCGGCCGTGTTTTCATACTTCTTGGACTTTTTGCAGATAACAATCCGGAGATTCGACCATGAGCATTGTTGAAGTGAAGCAGAATGCAGAGCAAAAAATGCAGCAGTCRGTGGATTCGTTCAAAAACAGCCTGACGAAAATCCGCACCGGCCGCGCCAACCCTGGCTTGCTGGACACCGTTCATGTGGACTACTACGGCTCCATGGTGCCCATCAGCCAGGTGGCCAATGTGTCCCTGCTGGATGCCCGCACCATCAGCGTTTCGCCGTGGGAAAAAGGCATGGGCGCCAAAATCGAAAAGGCCATCCGCGACTCAGACCTCGGGCTCAACCCTGCGGCGCAGGGCGACCTGATTCGCGTCCCCATGCCGGCCATGACCGAAGAGCGACGCAAGGAGCTCACCAAAGTCGTGAGGGCAGAGGGCGAGCACGCCAAGGTGGCCGTTCGCAACTTGCGCAGGGATGCCAATGAGGGCGTCAAGAAATTGCTCAAGGAAAAACTGGTGTCGGAAGATGACGAGCGCCGCGCGCAGGATGAAATCCAGAAGTTCACCGACCGTTTCATTGCCGAGGTTGACAAACTGGTCGCCGGCAAGGAACAAGACATCATGGCGGTTTGACACCATCGTGTCTGGCCTGAATTGACCATGGCCATCCCCCCTCCCACTGTTCCGCACCACGTGGCCATCGTCATGGATGGCAATGGTCGCTGGGCGACCAAACGGTTTTTGCCGCGTATCGCCGGGCACAAGCAGGGCGTAGATTCGCTGAGCCGTTGTGTCCGCGCCTGCCTGGAGCGCGGCATTGCCGTGCTGACGGTTTTTGCGTTTTCATCGGAAAACTGGAACCGGCCGTTCGAGGAAGTGTCCAGCCTGATGGAACTGCTGGTCCTGTCCTTGTCCCGTGAGGTTCCCAATCTGAACGCCAACGGGGTGCGGCTGCATTTCGTGGGAGACCGCCAGCGGCTCTCGGAAAAAGTTCAGGCTGGGCTGGCCCAGGCCGAACACCTGACTTCGGGCAACCATCGCCTGATTTTCAACGTGTGCTTCAACTATGGCGGGCGCTGGGACATCGCGCAGGCGGCGCAAAAGTTGGCCAGCAGGGGAGAACCGATCACCGAGCTCGCACTGGACCGCGCCATGGCGCTGGCTCATGTGCCCGATCCCGACCTGCTGATTCGCACGGGCGGCGAGTTGCGTATCAGCAATTTTCTGCTGTGGCAGGCTGCGTACTCCGAACTGCATTTTTCGGACAAGCTCTGGCCTGAGTTTGATGAAGCTGCGCTCGACGAAGCGATTGCTGTTTTTCGCACCCGTGAGCGCCGTTTTGGCCAGACTTCGGCGCAGGTCAGCGGGAGCGGCAAAAAAACTACTCCAAAGGCCGCCTGATGCTCAAGCAGCGTGTGATCACGGCAATTGTCCTGCTGGCCATCTTGTTGCCCGCGCTTTTCTACCAGACACCCGTACCTTTTAGCGTTGTGGCACTGGCGCTGATGGCCGCCGGCGCCTGGGAGTGGGGCCGTCTGAATGCGTTGGGGCAGGGCGGCTCGGTGGGGCTTGCGGCGCTGTGTGTGCTGGCCTGCGGGCTATCCTGGTACGGCGGCCTGCTCGATAAACCTTTGCCCCTGCTGTGGGCCGCCGCGGGTGCGGCCTGGGTGCTGGCCGGTGCCTGGCTGTTGCGCAATGGTGTGGCTGGCTGGCCCCGCATTCCGACGGCCGTGCGCCTGGTGGGTGGCTTGCTGGCGCTCTGGCTGGCCTGGCTGGCAGTGGCCCAGGCCCGTGTGATCGGTGTCAATTTTCTGCTGTCGGTGCTGCTGCTGGTTTGGGTAGCCGATATCTTTGCCTATTTTGCGGGGCGCACTTTTGGCGGCAAGTTCAGCAAGGGCAAGCTGGCGCCTTCCATCAGCCCTGGCAAAAGCTGGGAGGGCGTTTGGGGCGGCATGGCGGGTGTGGTGGCCTTGTCGCTGGCCTGGGTGACCTTGGGTGCCTCAGGTGCTGGCGCTGGTCAGACGCTGTATGCCCGCCTGATGGAACGCCATGGCATCATGGTGATGCTGCTGGCGGTGGTTTTTCTGGCGGCCATGAGCGTGGTGGGCGACCTGGTCGAGTCGCTGATCAAGCGCAGTGCGGGCGTGAAGGACTCCAGCGCCTTGCTGCCTGGCCACGGAGGGGTGCTAGACCGTGTCGATGCCCTGTTGCCGACCCTGCCGCTGGCCATGATGTTGGCCACTCTTTAGGCTTGTTGCATGTCTTTCAAAAAGCAGCGTATCACTGTTCTGGGCTCAACCGGCTCCATTGGCGTCAACACGCTTGACGTGATTGCCAGCCATCCGGAGCGCTTCGAGGTGTTTGCGCTCAGCGCGGCAACCCAGACCGACCTGATGCTGGCGCAGTGCATGCAGTTCAGGCCGCAGTATGCCGTCATGGTGAGCGAGCCACATGCCCGCCTGCTGGCTGAAAAGGTCAAGGAAAATCAGCTTCCCGTCCAGGTCTTATGGGCGCCGGATGCGCTGGACATGATTGCGTCTCATGAGCTGGTGGATACTGTGATGGCCGCCATTGTGGGTGCGGCCGGCCTGGCGCCCTGTATGGCCGCCGCCAGGGCGGGCAAGCGCCTCTTGCTGGCCAACAAGGAAGCGCTCGTGGTCGGTGGCGAAGTGTTCATGCAGGCGGTTCACGCGGGCGGCGCGCAGCTGTTGCCGATCGACAGCGAACATTCGGCCATTTTCCAGTCCCTGCCGGAAGATCCGGCCAGCTGGCCGCAACGCGTCGAGAAAATCATCCTGACAGCGTCCGGCGGGCCTTTCCGGACCCGGGAGCCGGGCAGTCTGCGGCATGTGACGCCCGATGAAGCGTGCGCGCACCCGAACTGGGTGATGGGGCGCAAGATATCGGTTGATTCCGCCACCATGATGAACAAGGCCCTGGAGGTCATCGAAGCCAAGTACCTGTTCGGCCTGACACCGCAGCAGATCGAGGTGGTGATCCATCCTCAAAGCATTATTCACTCCATGGTGCAGTACCGCGATACGTCAGTCGTGGCGCAACTGGGAACGCCCGACATGCGGGTGCCGATCGCCTATGGCCTTGCCTGGCCGGACCGCATCACGTCGGGTGCCCGGGCGCTGGATTTCACCACCCTGGCGACCATGACGTTTGAGGTGCCCGACCATGAGCGGTTTCCGGGGCTGCCGCTGGCCTGGGAAGTCCTCAATGCACCGGTGGGCAGCACGGCGGTGCTCAATGCGGCCAATGAGGTGGCGGTGGCTGCGTTCCTGGAGAGGCGGATCCGCTTTGACCGCATCCACCATGTAAATCATGCAACTTTGGATGCCGTGGCGGTCTCAGACGTGAACGATATCGAGGGATTGCTGGCGCTGGACGCGCGGGCGCGCCTTGTTGCCAGTCAAATCATTGAACGTCTGGAGCCATGACATGTTGACGCTGCTTGCCTTTGTGGCCGCTCTTGGCATCCTGATCACCGTGCACGAATACGGTCACTACCGGGTGGCCGTAGCCTGCGGCATCAAGGTGCTGAAATTTTCCATCGGTTTTGGCAAGCCCATTTACACCTGGCGGCTCAAAAACAAGCCCACGGAATTTGCGATAGGCATGCTGCCGCTGGGCGGCTACGTCAAAATGCTCGATGAGCGCGAGGCCCCGGTTGATCCGGCCGAACGCCATCTCGCCTTCAACACTCAGCCCCTGAAGGCCCGCGCGGCTGTCGTGGCCGCCGGTCCTGCTGCCAACCTGCTGCTGGCCGTGCTGATTTACGCCATCGTCAACTGGAGCGGCTTGCAGGAGCCCAAGGCCGTTCTCGCCAGTCCCGTGGCGGGCTCCCTGGCCGAACGGGCCGGGCTGCGCGGTTTCGAGACCGTCCAGCAGGCCGCTTTTGAGGGCGATGAGTTGCAGACGGTCCGCTCTTTTGAGGACCTTCGCTGGCGGCTTACGCAGGGTGCGCTGGACGGACGCGACCTGCAGCTGGTGCTGGGAAACGAGGCGGGCACCTCGTCACGTACTGTCATGCTGGAGCTCAGCAAGCTCGATGCGGCCGAGGCCGATACCCAGCTATTCCGGAAGATCGGCATTCTGGGACCGTGGACGCGCCCTGTGATCGGCCAGGTCATGGACGGCGGCGCGGCGCAAAAAGCCGGTCTGCGGGCGGGTGACGTGGTCCTGCGCGTGGGAGATACCGCCATTGTGGACGGACAGCAGCTGCGCGAGGCCATACGGGGCTCTGCGTGGTCCTCCAGAGGCAACGCCCCGGCAATTGCACCGCAGGACTGGCAAATCCAGCGGGCCGGCCAGACGCTGGTGCTGCAGGTCACCCCCGAGATCAAGCGGGAGGGTGGGGCAGCGGTTGCGCGAATAGGTGCTTATGTGGGGAGTCCCCCCGAATTTGTGACGGTGCGCTATGGGCCGCTCGACGGTTTGTGGCAGGGCGTTGTTCGCACCTGGGAAGTGTCCCTGCTCACGCTCAAGATGATGTGGAAAATGGTGATCGGCGAAGCCTCGCTCAAAAATCTGAGCGGGCCGTTAACCATTGCGGATTACGCCGGCAAGTCGGCCAGCCTGGGCTGGAGCGCCTACCTGCTGTTTCTGGCGCTGATCAGCGTGAGCCTGGGCGTCCTGAATCTGCTGCCGCTGCCGGTTCTGGATGGTGGGCACCTGATGTATTATCTTTGGGAGGGGATTACGGGTCGAGGCGTGTCTGATGCCTGGATGGACCGGCTGCAACGCGGTGGCGTTGCGATCCTGTTGGGCATGATGTGTATTGCCCTTTTTAATGATGTCACCCGGCTATTGGGCTAACACCAAGACCCAGGCCAATTTCATACATTTCATGCAAAAACAATTAAATAAATTCAAAATTCGTGCGGTCTGTGCCATTGCCGCTGGTTTGTTTGCTGTCAATGCCGCCTGGGCCGTTGATCCATTCACGGTTCGTGATATCAGAGTTGAAGGTTTGCAGCGCGTTGAACCTGGAACGATTTTTGCCTCGCTTCCCTTTCGTGTCGGTGAAACCTATAACGACGAAAAAGGCTCCACGGCCATTCGTGCGTTGTTCGGGCTCGGTCTGTTCAAGGATGTGCGGCTCGAAGTCAACGGCGACGTGCTGGTCGTCATTGTTGAAGAGCGTCCTACCGTAGCCGATGTTGACTTCGTCGGCACCAAGGAATTCGACAAGGAAGCGCTTAAAAAGGCGCTTCGCGATGTTGGCATTGCCGATGGCCAGCCTTTCGACAAGGCCCTTGCGGACAAGGCCGAGCAGGAACTCAAGCGCCAGTACATCAACAAGAGTCTGTATGGCGCGGAGGTGGTCACCACGGTGACACCGATCGAACGCAACCGCGTGAACCTGACCTTCAGCGTCGTCGAAGGCGACGTGGCAAAAATCAAGGAAATCCACATCACCGGCAACAAGGCGTTCAGCGAGTCCACCCTGCTGGGCCTGTTTGACCTTGACACCGGCGGCTGGCTCAGCTGGTACACCAAATCCGACCGTTATTCCCGGGCCAAGCTCAATGCGGATATTGAAACACTGCGCTCCTACTATCTGTCGCGCGGTTACCTTGAGTTCAAGGTCGATTCAACCCAGGTGGCGATCTCTCCAGACAAGCAAAGCATCGCAGTTACCGTCAACATCACCGAGGGTGAACGCTTTGTGGTCTCCAGCGTGAAGCTCGAGGGCGATTACCTGGGCAAGGAAGAAGAATTCAAATCCCTGGTCACCATCAAGCCGGCAGAAGCCTACAACGCCGATGCCGTGGCCGAGACCAAGAAGGCCTTTATCGACTATTTCGGGACGTTCGGATTTGCCTTTGCCAGGGTTGAAGCCGTGCCTGAAATTGACCGGGTCAATAATCGCGTGGCTTTCGTGCTGCAGGCGGAACCGTCCCGCCGGGCCTATGTGCGGCGCGTGAATGTGTCGGGCAACAACCGCACGCGCGATGAGGTGGTGCGCAGGGAGTTTCGCCAGTTTGAGTCTTCCTGGTATGACGGTGACAAAATCCGCCTGTCGCGTGATCGCGTTGACCGCCTGGGCTTTTTCAATGAGGTGAATATCGATACCCAGGAAGTGACGGGTACGGCCGACCAGGTTGATGTCAATGTTTCCGTGGTTGAAAAACCCACCGGCAACCTGCAGCTTGGCGCGGGCTATTCAAGTGCCGACAGCGTTTCCCTGCTGTTCGGCATCAAGCAGGAAAACGTTTTTGGCTCGGGCAACTACCTGGGTATTGAAGTCAATACCAGCAAGTCAAATCGTCAGATGGTCCTGAGCACCATCGACCCGTATTTCACGGCCGATGGCATCTCCCGCACCATTGACGTGTATGACCGCACGTCCAAGCCGCTGTCTGGCCAGGGCGGTGACTACAGCCTGAAGACGAGGGGCGCAAGCATCCGTTTCGGCGTTCCCTTCACCGAGAACGACACGGTTTATTTCGGCAGTGGTTTCGAGGCCCTGACGATCGTGCCGGGAACCAACCTTCCCGTGAGCTACCAGACCTATGCCAATCAGTTCGGCTTCAAGAGCAACTCCATTCCCCTGACGGTCGGCTGGTCGCGTGACAACCGGGACAGCGCTCTGGTGCCCACTTCGGGCCGGTTCCAGCGTTTGTATGGGGATTGGGGTGTTGCGGGCGATATCAAGTTTGCGCGCGCCAATTACCAGGTTCAGCAGTACATTCCGCTGAACAAGCAGTTCACGGTCGCGCTGAACGGCGAGGTGGGCTGGGGCAAAGGCCTCAGCGGACAGCCTTACCCGCTTTTCAAGAACTACTACTCGGGTGGCTTGGGATCGGTGCGCGGGTTTGAGCAGAGTTCCCTGGGTCCCCGTGATGCCTCGGATCTGGCGACAGGCGGTCCGAAGAAACTGACGCTCAATGCCGAGCTTATCGCGCCATTCCCGGGCGCCGGAAACGACCGCACGCTGCGTCTTTACGGTTTTGTCGATGCGGGCAACGTATTCGGCGAAAAAGAGAGCTATCGCGTCAATGACCTGAGGGCTTCTGCCGGCATCGGCATCAGCTGGATTTCTCCGGTGGGCCCCCTGCGAATTGCCTATGCCATGCCAATACGCAAGATGACAGGCGATAGAATAGAACGGTTGCAATTCCAAATTGGTACATCTTTCTAATGAAGCATTTTTCAACCAAAATTTTCCTGGGCTGCGTCATCGCATTGGCGGGGTTTTCCGCCAGTGCGCAGGAGTTCAAGGTTGGGGTTGTCAATCTGGACAGGATTTTCCGCGAGGCCAATTCCGCCAAGGCCGCCCAGACCAAACTGGAGCAGGAGTTCAGCAAGCGCGAGAAAGAACTGAACGACAGCGCCACGCAGCTGAAAACCCTGTCGGACAAGTTTGAACGTGAGGCGCCCACGCTGGCCGAGAGCCAGCGCAACACCCGTCAAAAGCAACTGGTCGACCAGGACAGGGATTTTCAGCGCAAGCGCCGCGAGTTCCAGGAAGACCTGAACGCCCGCAAGAACGAAGAACTGCAGCTGGTGATCGAGCGTGCCAACAAGGTGGTCAAAACACTGGCTGAAACCGAAAAGTACGACCTGATCCTTCAGGAGTCGGTGTACGTCAATCCAAAGCACGATATCACCGACAAGGTGATCAAGGCGCTGAACGCTTCCCGTTAACTGCGGGGTGTGTTCACCACCAGCATCGTTGTGAAAATGGCAGGCGCAGTGTGACGCTCCGTCTTGCCGATATTGTTCAGTCGCTGGCCGCAACGGCGCCTGCCGAGCTGATTGGCAGTCCTGATGTGGAGATCGAGAAGCTCTCCACGCTGGACGCCGCCGGCCCCCGCGACCTGAGCTTTCTCAGCCACCCTAAATATGTCGCCAAACTCGCGCAGTCGGCTGCCGCCTGCGTGGTGGTGGCTCCCGCTGCCCGGGAGGCCGCGATCCGTCGTGGCGCCTGCATCGTGGTGGACAATCCTTACCATTACTTTGCCCTGATCACCCAGCTCTGGAAGCGCCGGCACGGGTCGCAGGCCGCACCGCACATTCATCCCAGCGCGTTTATTGATCCTGCGGCCACGCTGGCGCCGGGTGTTTCTGTGGGGGCGTTTGCCTGCATTGCTGCCGGTGCCGTGATTGGTGTGGGCGCGCGCATAGCGGAGCATTGCGTCATTGGGCAGCATGTGCATATTGGCGCTGAAAGCCGGCTGTCGGCCCGCGTGACAGTGGCAGATGGCTGCCACATTGGCGAGCGTTGCATCGTGCATCCCGGCGCGGTGATCGGTGCTGATGGTTTTGGCTTCGCACCGCATGATGGTCAATGGATCAAGATCGAGCAGCTTGGTGCGGTGAAGATCGGCAATGATGTGGAGATCGGCGCCAACACCTGTATTGATCGGGGAGCCTTGCAAGATACGGTGCTGGAAGACGGCGTCAAGCTTGATAACCTGGTGCAGATTGGCCATAACGTGCGGATCGGCAAGCACACCGCCATGGCCGGTTGTGCCGGTGTGGCGGGCAGTGCCACCATCGGCGCGCATTGCACGGTAGGCGGAGGCGCCATTGTGCTGGGCCACCTGAGCCTGGCTGATCACGTGCATATTTCGGCAGCGTCTGTCGTGACGCGCTCCATTTTGAAGCCCGGCCATTACACCGGCCTCTTTCCTATCGACGACAATACCGCGTGGGAAAAAAATGCTGCCACGCTCAAGCAGCTTCACGTCTTGCGGGAAAGACTCAAACAGGCAGAAAAATCGCTGTCGAACATTCAAGAAAAATCATGATGGATATTCACCAAATTCTCAAGCAGCTGCCGCACCGTTACCCCATTTTGCTGGTCGACCGCGTGCTCGAAATCGAAAAGGGAAAGAGAATCAAGGCCCTCAAGAACGTCACGATGAACGAGCCGTTTTTCATGGGGCACTTCCCTCACCACCCCGTGATGCCGGGTGTGCTGATGCTTGAAGCCATGGCACAGGCCGCTGCCCTGCTGGCGTTCGAAACCCTGGGCGTGACACCGGATGACAAGACGGTGTACTACTTTGCCGGGATTGATGGCGCGCGCTTCAAGCGGCCGGTCGAGCCCGGTGACCAGCTCATCATGGATGTGACGCTGGACCGCATGAAGGCCGGCATCTTCAAATTCAAGGGTGTGACGCGCGTGGGTGAGGCCATCGCCTGCGAGGCCGAGTTGATGTGCACCATGCGCACCATTGCCTGAAGGTGGCTTGAAAGACATGACCGCGCCAGTTCCCGCGCCGGGCATTCATGCCACGGCCCTTGTCGATCCACTGGCCCAGCTGGACAGCTCGGTCAGTGTCGGCCCTTACACGGTCATCGGTCCCCATGTCAGGGTGGGGGCAGGCACCACCATCGGGGCTCACTGCGTGATCGAAGGCCACACGACGATAGGCCGCGACAACCGGATTTTCCAGTTCAACTCACTTGGCGCGATTCCGCAGGACAAAAAGTACGCGGGCGAACCTTGCGAACTGGTCATTGGCGACCGTAACACCATCCGTGAATTCTGTACTTTCAATATCGGCTCGCCGGGTGACAGCGGTGTGACGCGCGTCGGCGACGACAACTGGATCATGGCTTATGTGCACCTGGCGCATGACTGTGTGGTGGGTAACCACACCATCTTCGCCAACAACTCCCAGCTGGCCGGTCACGTGCACGTGGGTGATTGGGTCATTCTGGGCGGTTTTACCGTGGCGCATCAATTTGTCCGGCTGGGCGCCCACAGCATGACGGCCATGTGTTCGCTGCTGTTTGCCGATTTGCCGCCATTCGTGATGGCGCAAGGCCAGCCCGCGCAGGCGCGGTCGATGAATTTTGAGGGCCTGCGGCGCCGCGGCTTTTCTGCCGGACGCCTTTCGGCCGTCAAGGCCATGCACAAAGCGCTATACCGGGATGACCTGACGCTGGATCTGGCCCGCGCCCGGATCGGTGAGTTGGCCGACAAGCACCCCGAAGCAGCTTCCGATGTCCAGATGATGCTGTCATTCCTGGCGCAAACTTCGCCGCAGCGCGGCATTGTCCGGTAGGCCGGCCTCCATGAGCACGGCACCCAGGATTGCCATGGTTGCCGGAGAAACTTCCGGTGATTTGCTGGCGGGCTTGCTGCTGGACGGCCTGCGTGCGCGTTGGCCTGGCCTGCAGGCCAGCGGCATTGGCGGGCCGCAAATGGCCGGGCGCGGCTTTCAGGCCTGGTGGCCGCACCACAAGCTGGCCGTGCGCGGCTATGTGGAGGTGCTGCGTCATTACCGTGAGATCGTCGGCATACGCGATCAGCTGAAACAGCGCCTGCTGGATCAGCGCCCTGATATTTTCATCGGCGTGGATGCCCCCGACTTCAATCTTGACCTGGAGGCCACGTTGAAGGCCCAAGGCATCAAGACCGTTCATTTTGTCAGCCCCTCCGTCTGGGCCTGGCGTGCGGACCGTGTCGAGAAGATACGGCGCAGCGTGGACCACGTGCTGTGCATTTTTCCGTTTGAACCGGCCTTGCTGGCTTCCCATGGCATCGCGGCAACGTATGTCGGCCATCCGCTGGCCAGCGTGATTCCCCTGCAGCCGGACCGACCCGCCGCGAGGCGCAAGCTGGGCCTGCAGGATGACGACGTGGTCATCGCCATCTTGCCGGGCAGCCGCAAGTCCGAGATCCAGTATCTGGCCGAAAGGTTTTTCAGGGCTGCAGCCTTGGTGAAGCGAGCGCAACCAGCCATCAAATTCATAGTGCCCGCCGTCCCCTTGCTGAAATCGTTGATCGAGCGGCTGGCCGATGCGGCCGGCATGCGGGCCACCCTGCAAATCATCGAAGGCCAGTCGCACACCGTGCTCGCCGCTTGCGATGTGACCTTGATTGCCAGCGGTACCGCCACATTGGAAGCGGCTTTGTTCAAGCGCCCCATGGTGATTGCCTACAACATGAACTGGCTGTCGTGGCAGATCATGCGGCGTAAAAAGCTGCAGCCCTGGGTCGGCCTGCCCAATATCCTGTGCCAGGATTTCGTGGTGCCCGAGCTGCTGCAGGAGGCGGCGACGCCCGAAGCGCTGGCCGCCGAGCTGCTGCAGTGGGTGGATGCAAAATTAACGGCTCCTGACAAAATAGCGGCTGTCGAACAACGATTCATGGCGCTGCATGCCGAGCTGCAGCGCGATACTTCCCAATTAGCGACCGATGCGATCCAGCAAATTCTTGAAAGCTGAACAAACACCCCTGTCCTGGGACACTCCCGGCCTCGTGGCCGGTGTGGACGAGGCCGGACGGGGCCCGCTGATGGGCCCGGTGGTGGCTGCGGCTGTCATCCTTGACGAACTCAATCCCATCAAGGGCCTGGCCGACTCCAAAAAACTCACGCCGCAACGGCGCGACGAGCTGTACGACCAAATCCGCGCCAAAGCGCTGTGCTGCTCCATTGCGCTGGCCACCGCTGAGGAAATAGACCGCCTGAACATCCTGCAGGCCACCATGCTGGCGATGAAACGTGCAGTGGAGAGCCTGCGCCTCAAGCCCAACAAGGTGCTGGTCGACGGCAATCGCCTGCCCACGCTGGTCATCCTGTCGGAGGCCGTGATCGGAGGCGACGCCATTGTGCCGGCCATCTCGGCTGCGTCCATTCTGGCCAAGGTCTACCGTGACCGCTGGTGCGCCGAGTTTCACCTCGAATACCCGCAGTATGGCTTTGCTGCCCACAAAGGGTATTGCACAGCTGAGCATCTGGCGGCGCTGCGCGAGCATGGCGCCTGTCCCCAGCACCGCCGGTCTTTTGCGCCGGTAGCCGAGGTATTGCGGTGAGTGCTGGTCCCGGCGCTGTCACGCACATCACGTCACGCGACAACACGCTCATCAAGGAATTGCGCAAGCTGTCGCAGGACAGCACGGCTTACCGCAAGCAGGGCCGCGTCTGGCTGGAGGGCGACCATTTGTGCCGTGCCGCGCTCATACGCGGGCAGAAGCCATCGATTGCGATTTTTTCGGAGTCTTTTTGGTCATCAGTTCCTGCCGAATGGTCGCGGGCAGCTATCAAAAACATAGTAATTCCGGATGCGTTGCTGCACGAAATCAGCGGGCTGGAATCGCCCGCACCCATGGGTTTCGTGCTGGACCTGGCGGTGGCCGGCGGCCTGGAGCCGGGCGCAGCCTCCGTGATCCTGGACCGGGTGCAGGATGCCGGCAATGTCGGCTCCATCCTGCGCAGCGCGGCGGCTTTCGGTTTTGGCCAGATCATCGCCCTGAAGGGCACGGCAGCCCTGTGGTCACCTAAAGTGCTGCGGGCCGGCATGGGTGCTCACTTTACCCTCCACTTGGTGGAGGGTGTGGAGCCTGACGCCCTGGCGGCGCTGAGCGTTCCCATTGTGGTCACCAGTTCCCACCTGGGCAGCTTCCTGCACCAGCAGAAACTACCCCAGCCTTGCGCCTGGGCCATGGGCCACGAAGGGCAGGGCGTGAGCGACGACCTGATGGCCCGATCGGTCCTCAAGGTGCGCATAGACCAGCCCGGCGGCGAAGAATCGCTGAATGTGGCCGCCGCCGCCGCCATTTGCCTGTACGCGAGCGCCACGGCCCGCCGCTGAGCGGAGGCCCTAGGACATTCACCCTTCCGGGGGCCAAAGAGCTGCTGTCAGTCGCTAAACTGGGAGGCCACGTTCACCTCCTCAGGCTATAATCAGTGGCTTTTCAAATCACAGCTTCGCCCGAGCGCATACCAAGCCAACACCCTCACAAAAGCAGCCCGCAAGAGTCTTAAGAGACGTTTCTTGTGCATGCTTGGGCGAACCGTAACCAACCCGGAGAACCCAGTGCTTTTGTCTCTACAGGGAATATCAGGAAAACCCCCTCACGCCATCCTGGCGCTCGCAGACGGCACGGTCTTTATCGGCAATTCGATCGGAGCGCCAGGCTCCACGATCGGCGAGGTGGTGTTCAACACCGCCATGACCGGCTACCAGGAAATCCTCACGGATCCGAGCTACTGCCAGCAGATCGTTACCCTTACCTATCCGCATATCGGCAACTATGGCATCAATGCCGAAGACATCGAGGCGGAAAAAGTCCATGCCGCCGGCCTGATCATCAAGGACCTGCCGCTGCTGGCCTCCAATTTCCGCATGTCCATGACCTTGTCACAGTACCTGGTCAAGGAGGGCACGGTGGCCATCGCCGGCATCGACACCCGCCAGCTTACGCGCCTGCTGCGCACCAATGGCGCACAAAACGGGTGCATTCTGGCACTACCTGAAGGTGAGGAGGTCAGCCAGCCCGCCATCGAAAAGGCCGTGGCAGCCGCGCGCGGCGCGCCCAGCATGGCCGGCCTGGACCTCGCCAAGGTCGTGTCCGTCAAGCAGACCTACGAGTGGACGCAAACCGAGTGGAAACTGGTGAACCTGGAAGGCAAGCCGGGGTACGGTGTGCAGATCACGCCCAAATTCCACGTGGTGGCCTTTGACTTTGGCGTCAAGAAAAACATTCTGCGCATGATGGCCGAGCGCGGTGCGCGCATCACGGTGGTACCGGCACAAACACCTGCCGCCGACGTGCTCAAGCTCAAGCCCGATGGCATTTTCCTGGCCAACGGCCCGGGTGATCCGGAACCTTGCGACTACGCCATTGCCGCCGTGCGTGAATTGATCGAAACCGGCATCCCGACCTTCGGTATTTGCCTGGGCCACCAGATCATGGCGCTGGCCAGCGGCGCCAAAACCTTCAAGATGAAATTTGGCCATCATGGCGCCAACCATCCGGTCAAGGACCTCGACAACGGCCGTGTCAGTATCACCAGCCAGAACCACGGTTTTGCAGTGGACGAGAAGAGCCTGCCCGCCAACCTGCGGCCCACGCACATCAGCCTGTTTGATGGCACGCTGCAGGGCCTGGCCCGCACCGACAAGCCGGCGTTCTGCTTCCAGGGACATCCTGAGGCATCACCCGGTCCGCATGACATTTCGTATTTGTTTGACCATTTCACCGCGCTGATGGAACAGGCAGGGGAGAAGAAAAATGCCTAAGCGCACAGACCTCAAATCGATCCTCATCATTGGCGCCGGCCCCATCATCATTGGCCAGGCCTGCGAGTTTGACTATTCCGGCGTGCAGGCCTGCAAGGCCTTGCGCGAAGAAGGCTACAAGGTCATCCTGATCAACAGCAATCCGGCCACGATCATGACCGACCCGGCCACGGCCGACGTGACTTACATTGAACCCATCACCTGGCAGACGGTTGAAAAGATCATCGCCAAAGAGCGTCCCGACGCGATCCTGCCAACGATGGGTGGCCAGACTGCACTTAATTGTGCGCTGGACTTGTGGCACCACGGGGTGCTTGAAAAGTACAAGGTTGAGCTTATTGGTGCCAAGCCCGAAGCCATCGACAAGGCTGAAGATCGCCTGAAGTTCAAGGAAGCGATGACCAAGATCGGTCTCGGTTCAGCCCGCTCCGGCATTGCGCACAGCATGGATGAAGCCTGGGCGGTGCAAAAGACCGTGGGCTTCCCGACGGTGATCCGCCCCAGCTTCACGCTGGGCGGCACCGGCGGCGGCATTGCCTACAACCCGGAAGAGTTTGAAGTCATCTGCAAGCGTGGCCTGGAGGCCTCGCCGACCAACGAGCTGCTGATTGAAGAGTCGCTGCTGGGCTGGAAAGAGTACGAGATGGAAGTGGTGCGCGACACCGCGGACAACTGCATCATCGTCTGCTCGATTGAAAACCTGGACCCCATGGGCGTGCACACCGGCGACTCCATCACGGTCGCGCCAGCCCAGACGCTGACCGACAAGGAATACCAGATCCTGCGCAATGCCTCGCTGGCTGTGCTGCGCGAGATCGGGGTGGACACCGGCGGCTCCAACGTGCAGTTCTCGATCAACCCGGTCGATGGCCGCATGGTGGTGATCGAGATGAACCCGCGCGTTTCACGCTCCTCGGCCCTGGCTTCCAAAGCCACGGGTTTCCCGATTGCCAAGGTTGCGGCCAAGCTGGCCGTGGGCTACACGCTGGACGAACTGCGCAACGAAATCACGGGCGGCGCCACCCCCGCGAGCTTTGAGCCCAGCATCGACTACGTGGTCACCAAGATCCCGCGATTTGCCTTTGAGAAATTTCCGACTGCCGATTCGCGCCTGACCACGCAGATGAAATCCGTCGGCGAGGTCATGGCCATGGGTCGGACCTTCCAGGAGTCCTTCCAGAAGGCCCTGCGCGGACTGGAAGTCGGCGTGGACGGCATGAACGAGAAGACCCAGGACCGCGAAGTGCTTGAGAAAGAGCTCGGTGCGCCGGGACCTGACCGCATCTGGTATGTGGGCGATGCCTTTGCGCAGGGCATGAGCGTGGACGAAGTGTTTGCACTGACCAAGATTGATCCGTGGTTCCTGGTGCAGATCGAGCAGATCGTCAAGATCGAGTTGGAGCTTGAAACCACCTCGCTTGACAAAATTGACGCTGTCACGCTGCGGGCGCTCAAGCAAAAGGGCTTTTCCGACCGGCGCCTTGCCAAGCAGCTCAAGACCACCGACACCGCCATCCGCGAAAAACGCCGCGAGCTCGGCGTGCGGCCGGTCTACAAGCGCGTGGATACCTGCGCCGCCGAGTTCTCCACCAACACGGCCTATATGTACTCGACCTACGAGGCCGAGGGCAGCGAGTGCGAAGCCGCGCCAACCGATAAAAAGAAAATCATGGTGCTGGGCGGCGGGCCCAACCGTATCGGGCAGGGTATCGAGTTTGACTACTGCTGTGTGCACGCGGCCCTGGCCATGCGCGAGGACGGCTACGAGACCATCATGGTCAACTGCAACCCCGAGACGGTGTCCACCGATTACGACACATCCGACCGCCTCTACTTCGAGCCCCTGACGCTGGAAGACGTGCTGGAAATTGTCGACAAGGAAAAACCGCTGGGTGTGATCGTCCAGTACGGTGGCCAGACGCCCCTGAAGCTGGCGCTCGACCTTGAAGCCAACGGCGTACCGATCATCGGTACCTCGCCCGACATGATTGACGCGGCGGAGGACCGTGAGCGCTTCCAGAAGCTGCTGCATGAACTCAAGCTGCGCCAGCCGCCGAATGCCACCGCACGTACCGAACCCGAGGCGCTGGAAAAGGCCGCTGCCCTGGGTTACCCGCTCGTGGTGCGCCCCAGCTATGTGCTGGGCGGCCGCGCTATGGAGATCGTGCACGAGCAGCGCGACCTGGAGCGCTACATGCGCGAAGCCGTCAAGGTCAGCCATGACTCGCCGGTGCTGCTGGACCGATTCCTCAACGATGCCATTGAATGCGATGTGGACTGCCTGCGCGACAGCGGGGAAAACGGTTCGCCAGGCCGCACCTTCATTGGCGGCGTGATGGAGCATATCGAACAGGCCGGCGTGCACAGCGGTGACTCGGCCTGCTCCTTGCCGCCTTATTCATTGCGAGCCGAGACGGTGGCCGAGATCAAGCGCCAGACCGCCGCCATGGCCCAGGCCCTGAACGTCGTCGGCCTGATGAACGTGCAGTTCGCCATCCAGAACATCGACGGCAAGGATGTGATCTACGTGCTGGAGGTCAACCCCCGCGCGTCGCGCACCGTGCCGTTCGTCAGCAAGGCCACCGGCATCCAGCTGGCCAAGGTGGCTGCGCGCTGCATGGTCGGCCAGTCGCTGGCGTCGCAGGGCATCAGCAACGAGGTCACGCCGCCTTATTTCAGCGTGAAAGAGGCTGTCTTTCCCTTTGTTAAATTCCCCGGTGTGGACACCATTCTTGGCCCCGAGATGAAGTCCACCGGTGAGGTGATGGGTGTCGGCAAGACCTTTGGCGAGGCCTTTGTGAAGTCGCAGCTCGGCGCGGGCACCAAACTGCCAACGTCCGGCAAGGTCTTCCTGACGGTCAAGAACAACGACAAACCGCGTGCGGTGGAGGTGGCGCGAGCTCTCGCGGCACTGAAGTTCGAGCTGGTGGCCACCAAGGGAACGGCCGCCGCCATCCAGGCGGCAGGTATTGCCTGCACGGTGGTCAACAAGGTTGCCGAAGGCCGGCCGCACGTGGTGGACATGATCAAGAACGACGAGATCGCGCTGGTCATCAACACCGTGGAGGAGCGGCGCAATGCGATTGCCGACTCGCGGCAGATCCGCACCTCGGCGCTGCTGGCCCGTGTGACTACCTACACCACCATTGCCGGCGCGGAAGCGGCTGTGGAAGGCATGAAATACCTGGACAACCTGAACGTGTATTCAGTGCAGGAACTCCACGCGCAACTAGGCTAATTACCGGCTGGCTTGCGCAGGTTTTGCATTAAACTTGGATTTGAATAAACACTCCGCCGCCAGGTGACTGGTGGCGGTTTCGCTTTTGCTGGAGCAAAAACATGGCAACCATACCAATCACCAAGCGTGGTGCAGAAAGTCTCAAAGCCGAGCTGCACAGGCTCAAAACCGTTGACCGCCCCTGGGTCATCAATTCGATTTCCGAGGCGCGTGCCCAGGGAGACCTGAGTGAGAACGCCGAGTACGACGCGGCAAAAGACCGCCAGGGTTTTATTGAAGGGCGCATCCAGGAAATCGAAGGCAAGCTGTCGGCGGCCCAGATCATCGACCCAGCGGAACTTGACGCGGGCGGCAGGGTGGTGTTCGGTTCCACGATTGAGCTGCAGGACGAGGATTCGGGCGACACCGTGACCTACCAGATCGTGGGCGAAGACGAGGCCGATATCAAGCATGGCCGCGTCAACATCAGCTCACCGATTGCACGCGCCTTGATTGGCAAGGACGAGGGCGACACGGCTGAAGTGCAGGCGCCGGGCGGTGTGAGGCGCTATGAAATCGTGGCGGTCATGTACATATGAGCCCCCACGGTCGCTCACTGCGTGTAGCTTCCTGCCCCCCGAGGGGGCCGCTGCGCCTGCGGTCTGGCCAAGCCAGTCCCGCGGCCCTTGCTTGCGAAGAGAGTGCCTCGCCGATCGCGCACCCGCTGCAGCTCAAAGCTTCGGCTTGAAGGTGCCGCGCCCATGAAACACCGTGTTGCTGTCATGCTGGCCGCGCTCTGGTGGGGCAGTCTCACCGGTTTGGGCTTTGTGGTGGTGCCCCTGCTGTTCATGCACCTAGGCAGCCCGGCTGCCGCCGGCGCCATGGCCGCCAAACTCTTCAGTGCGCAGACCTGGTTCAGCACGGTGTGCGCCATGCTGATGCTGCTGGTTTTCAATAAAAAAGACGATCCGGCCACGGCCGTTTATGCGGCGGCGGCCACAAAATTTGTAGTGGCAGGGCTATTGCTGGCCCTGCTGGTGGAGTTTGGCGTGGCGCCGCGTATCGTCAGTGCCCGGGCCGAGGGTGCCAACCTCAAGCTCTGGCATGGCCTGGGAAGCGCCATGTACTTGGGCCAGTGGTTGTGCGCGGGCTTGAGCCTTTGGCGCTTGAGCCAGCCGGCCGCAGGCGCCGCGTCGGCAGCATCCAGCCCCGATTAAAGGCGTTCGGCAGATTCCAGCGTGTTGACCAGCAGCATGGTGATGGTCATGGGGCCGACGCCACCGGGTACCGGCGTGATGTAGCTGGCCACCTCCTTGACGCCTTCAAAGTCCACGTCGCCGCAGAGTTTGCCTTCGTCGTTGCGGTTCATACCCACGTCAATGACGACCGCACCCGGCTTGACCATGTCGGCGGTCAGCATATTGCGTTTGCCGACAGCTGCCACGATCACGTCGGCCTGCAGTGTCATGGCCTTCAGGTCTTTGGTGGCGCTGTGGCAGATCGTCACCGTGGCATTTTTCTGCAGCAGCATCATCGCCATGGGTTTGCCCACGATGTTGCTGCGGCCGATGACCACGGCGTGCTTTCCCCGCAGATCGCAGCCGATGCTCTCCAGCATCTTCATGCAGCCATAGGGCGTGCAGGGCCAGAAACCTGGCTGTCCGACCATCAAGGCGCCCGCGCTGGCCACATGAAAGCCGTCGACATCCTTGCCGGGGGTAATCGCTTCAATGACTTTGTGCGCATCGATTTGCGCAGGCAGCGGGAGCTGAACCAGTATGCCGTGGATGGCAGGGTCCCTGTTCAGCGCGTCGACCCGCGCCAGCAGATCCGCCTCGCTGAGTGTGGCGGGGTATTTTTCGAGGACGGAATGCACGCCGTTGTCCTCGCAGGCCTTGACCTTGTTGCGTACATAGACCTGGCTGGCCGGGTTTTCGCCCACCAACACGACCGCCAGGCCCGGCGTGATGCCGCGTGCGCGCAGGGCGGCCGCGCGCCGGGCGACCTCCGCACGCAGTTGTTTGGAGAGGGCATTGCCGTCAATGAGTTGTGCGGTCATTATTTCAATTCTCTAAGTAAAAACGCCCGCTAGTCCAGGAACTACGGGCGCAAGCGGCTATAAAAAGTGTAGCGGCTGGGAATTTGGGTCCGGTGGCTCTCAGGCCTTGGGCGCGCTGGAGCCCAAGGCTATTTTGAGCAGATCAGCCACGGTATTGGCATTGAGCTTTTCCATGATGTTGGCGCGGTGCGCCTCGACCGTCTTGATGCTGATGCCCAGGTCGTCGGCGATCTGCTTGTTCAGGCGGCCTGCCACGATGCGTTCGAGTACCTGCGCTTCGCGCGAGGTGAGCTTGGCCAGCAGGGCGTCGCGGCTGGCGGACTGCTGGTGGTCGCTGAATGCTTCCTTGGCCTGCTCCAGCATTCGCTCGACCAGATTGACCAGTGCTTCTTCCTGAAAAGGCTTCTGGATGAAATCCATGGCGCCTTTTTTCATGGTGTTGACCGCCATGGGAACGTCGCCGTGGCCGGTGATGAAGACGATGGGCAATGGCGACTTGCGCTCGACCAGGCGATCCTGCAGTTCCACGCCGGTCATGCCGCCCATGCGGATATCAACGATCAGGCAGGCCACTTCCCGCGCATCGTAGCGGCTCAGAAATGTTTCAGCCGAGTCGTAACAGCGCACCCGGTAGTCCTTGCCTTCGAGCAGCCACTGCAGCGAATCGCGCACGCCCTCGTCATCATCAACAACGTAGACAGTACCTTTTTTGGGAATCAAGCTCATGCCAAACTTTCTTTCGTGAACTTCTCGAGAGTATTCCTGAAGGGGCTTCAGTGAACGCCGGTATCCTTGGCCGCTACAGTATCGCTAGCAGAGGGCGCTGGTGAAAGCAGGGGCGTCACGGGGATCCAGAAAGTAAACCGGCACCCCACCACTTCGTCCCCATTGTAGAGGTTCTCGGCCTCCATCCTGCCCTGGTGGGACTCGACAATGCTGCGGCACAGTTTCAGGCCGATGCCCATGCCCTCGGCCTTGGTGGAATAGAAGGCTTCATAGAGCCGTGCCTTGACTTCCGGCGACAGGCCGTGGCCTGAGTCAAGGACCGAAAACTCCACCACGCTCTGGTCCTCAATATGCTTGGGCACGACGCGCAATTCAACGCTGCGGCGGGCGGTGGGCAGGTGCGCCTGCTCAATCGACTCGGCCGCATTTTTCATCAGGTTGATCAGCACCTGCTCGATCAGGATGGGGTCCACCATGACAGGGGGCAGGCGGGCGGCGATGTAGTGGCTCAGCCGCACATGATGACGCCTGAGTTCGATGTCGGCCAGTTCCATGGCATTGCTGACCATGGTGGCCACATCGGCCGCCGTGCGGTTGGGCTCGCTGCGTTTCACAAACGAGCGGATGCGCTGGATGATCTGGCCGGCGCGATGCGCCTGCCGGGCGGTCTTGTCCAGTGCGACCAGCAGGTCCTCGTTGCTGATTTGCCGGCCTTTGATGCGCGATACCATGCCGTTGCAATAATTGTTGATGGCGGTCAGTGGCTGGTTGAGCTCGTGGGCCACGCTCGATGCCATTTCGCCCATGGTGATGAGCCGGCTCGCAGTCTGGGCGCGTTCGTTTTGCTGCGCGGCCTGTTCTTCGGCATGGCGCCGCGGCGTGATATCGGTCGCAATCACCATTTGCGCCAGGCGGCCGTCCACCCAGGTGAGGTAGCGCGAACGCACTTCCAGCCACTTGCCCAGGTCGGGCACAAAGATCTCGGCGTTTTCCGTCTGGGCGGTGGTCAGGGTGTCGGTGGGGAATCCGGCCATGCCGTCCACTGGATCAATGGCGTCCTCGGTAGGCATGGCCGCCGGCACGCCGGCCTGCGCGATCAGATTCATGTGCCCGGACACCTCACCGCCAAACCAGGACCGGTAAAGCTTGTTGGCAAACAGCAGTTCTTCACTGCCCAGCGGCGCCACGGAGACTGCTGCATCAAGCCCTTCGAGCACGGTGGTGAAGCGTTCATACGAGGCCGACAACTCTTCACGAATGCGCTTGGGCTCGGTGATGTCCGTCATGGACGTCATCCAGCCCGTCTGTTGCCCGCGCGGATCAATCAGCGGTGACACATACATCCGGGCATCAAAGATCTGGCCGTTTTTGCGTTTGACACGGACTTCGAATCCACCGGGAGGCGTTCGGCCATGCAATTCGTCGTCAAGCCGTGCCATCAGGATGTCGAGCTCTGCTTCAGGCCAGTGCGGAAAGGGTGGTGTGCGGCCCACGAGCTCATTTTCGGTAAAGCCCGTCATCTGGCAGAAAGCCGGGTTGACATAGGTAATGCGGCCCTGCAAATCCAGCGCGCGCATGCCGGTGAGCATGGAGTTTTCCATCGCGCGGCGAAAGTTGGTCTCGGATATCAGCGCCTGCTGCGCCTGGACACGGCGGCGGGTGTGACGCCAGGTGCCCAGCAGCATCCAGACGGTCAGGGCGCTGAGGGCGCTGACCAGCCAGAAAAATCCGCTGCCCACCACACCCAGCGAGGCACGGTAGCCTTCGGCGCGTATCAGCAGCCCATTGCCCACGGGAGAGACGGGGATTTCGTATTCGGCCGCGGCGTCGGACCAGGGCAGCAGCCGGGCCGCCGGATTGCGCCGGGGTGGCAAGTTGCCAGCCAGCACCAGGTTTTTATCATTCACCAGGGTCACGGCGTATTTGGCGGTCACTTCGGTCGGTACACCGAAGCGCAGCAATCCGTCAATGGAGTATTCGCCCATGATGACGCCGTCAAATTTTCCCTGGTCGTCGAGCGGTACCTGCAATTGCAGGGTAGGGACGTGGCCGCTGTTTTCGTTGGCCACCAGGGGGCGGGAGTACACCGGCTGGCGCAGGTCTCGCGCCAGCTCATAGGTGCCGTCCGTCTCGCCGACCTTGAGCTGCTCGCCCGCGCTGCGCGACTGGCTCGGGTGGGCGCTGGGCGATGCATAAGCGACCTTCACCCGGCGTTTGCTGTCGACCCACGTTACCGCCATCAGTTCGGGGTACTGGTTGACCAGCGATTCCGCCTGGACGATGAACTCTTCGGCGTCCACCTCCTTGTTCGATACATCCCGGCCAATGCGCATGAGCTGCTCCTGCCTTTCGAGCAGTCGCAGGCGCAGCCTTTGCTGGGCGTATTCGACATCGCGTTTGACGGCCTGCTGTTCCCGGTCTATTTCCTCAATTCGCAGGTAGCCGAAGGCCGCGATGACGGCCGCCAGGAAAAGTACCACTGCCAGCAGCGGACCCAATGTAATGAAGCGGTCCTGCCGCGATGGTGACTGTTTGCCCCACCATCGGTGCCAGAAAGCGAGGGAGGCGGGACTCGCCGCAGCGGTGTCGGAATAGGGAGCGGGTTTGGACATAGGGCAATCTCGCAGTTTAAGGGAGATGTTCCAGGCGAGCTTGCGTGATGGTGATCTTTCGGGGTGAACTTCGGCCCCGATTGCTGGCATGCAAGGTTTGCGCCCGGGTTTTCGCCGGACTGGCCGCGAAATAGCATTTCCATAATATGAAATCAAGAAGCACTATTTGAAATTTCTTAAATATTATGAGAAACTAGAGACTTGAATCTAATTTGCGTTTAAAACACGCCTTAGAGACAAGTTAGACACAAGCTTTGTGCGCAGCCCCAAAGTTGTGGATCAGGTTAACTAGCGTTACTCAGGAGACAAAAATGGCTGCCAATCCAAATGAAGCCGGTGCTGACAACTTACGCACCGCCGCCAACGACGCCTTGGGCGAAGACGCCCTGGACAAAGACAAACAGGAAACCCGGGAATGGATGGACGCGCTCTCAGCGGTCATCGAGAGCGAAGGCCCTGAACGTGCCCACTTCCTGTTGGAGCAACTGCTCGAACATGCCCGCCAGAAAAGCATTGACATGCCTTTTTCGGCCAACACCGCTTACGTCAACACCATAGAAACCGACCAGGAAGAGCGCTCCCCCGGCAACCTCGAAATTGAAGAGCGCCTGCGCGCCTACATGCGCTGGAATGCCATGGCCATGGTGGTCAAGGCCAACCGCCTGCACCCTGCGGATGGGGGCGATCTGGGTGGCCACATTGGCTCATTTGCTTCGCTGGCCAGTCTCTTCGGCGCTGGCTTTAACCACTTCTGGCATGCCGAGAGCGAAAACCACGGCGGCGACTGTCTCTACATCCAGGGGCATGTGTCGCCGGGCGTGTATGCACGCGCCTACATGGAAGGCCGCCTGACGGAAGAGCAGCTGCTGAATTTCCGCCAGGAAGTCGATGGCAAGGGGCTTTCCAGCTACCCGCATCCCAAGCTGATGCCCGAGTTCTGGCAGTTCCCGACGGTCTCGATGGGCCTTGGTCCCCTGATGGCGATTTACCAGGCGCGCTTTCTCAAATACCTGCACGCCCGCGGCATCGCCAACACCGAAAACCGCAAGGTGTGGGTGTTCTGCGGCGACGGTGAGATGGATGAAGTCGAATCGATGGGCGCCATCGGCCTGGCTGCGCGCGAGAAGCTCGACAACCTGGTGTTTGTCATCAACTGCAACCTGCAGCGTCTAGACGGCCCGGTCCGCGGCAACGGCAAGATCATCCAGGAACTCGAAGGCGAGTTCCGCGGCGCCGGCTGGAATGTCATCAAGCTGATCTGGGGCAGTAACTGGGATCCATTGCTGGCGCGCGACAAGGACGGCGCCTTGCGCAAGGTCATGATGGACACGCTGGACGGCGACTACCAGGCCATGAAGGCCAACGACGGCGCTTACGTGCGCAAGCATTTCTTTGGCCAGAACCCCAAGACGCTGGAGATGGTCTCCAAGATGAGCGACGACGACATCTGGAACCTGCGCCGTGGCGGCCACGATTCGCAAAAGGTTTATGCGGCCTTCCATTCGGCCGTCAACCATACCGGCCAGCCCAGTGTGTTGCTGATCAAGACCGTCAAGGGTTTTGGCATGGGCAAGATTGGCGAGGGCAAAAACACGGTGCATCAGACGAAGAAGCTGACGGACGATGACATCAAGATTTTCCGCGACCGCTTCAACATCCCCATTCCAGACAGCCAGCTGGCCGACCTTCCGTTTTACAAACCCGCTGACGATACGCCCGAGATGCGCTACCTGCATGAGCGGCGCAAGGCCCTGGGCGGCTACCTGCCGCACCGCCGCGTCAAGGCCGACGAGAGCTTCACCGTGCCCGCGCTGGAAACCTTCAAGGCCGTACTCGAGCCGACCGCCGAAGGCCGTGAAATTTCCACCACGCAAGCCTACGTGCGCTTCCTCACCCAGCTGCTGCGTGACCAGGCGCTCGGCCCGCGCGTGGTGCCTATCCTGGTCGATGAAGCCCGCACCTTCGGCATGGAAGGCCTGTTCCGCCAGGTGGGCATCTACAACCCTGAGGGCCAGAAGTACACGCCGGTCGATAAAGACCAGGTGATGTATTACAAGGAAGACATCAAGGGTCAGATCCTGCAGGAAGGCATCAACGAAGCCGGCGGCATGAGCAGCTGGATCGCGGCGGCCACCTCGTACAGCACCAACAACCGGATCATGGTCCCGTTTTACGTGTACTACTCGATGTTCGGCTTCCAGCGCGTCGGCGACCTGGCCTGGGCGGCGGGCGACATGCAGGCGCGCGGCTTCCTGTTGGGCGGCACCTCCGGGCGTACCACGTTGAATGGCGAGGGCCTGCAGCACGAAGACGGCCACAGCCACATCCTGGCGGGCACGATTCCCAATTGCATCAGCTACGACCCGACCTTTGCCCATGAGGTGGGCGTCATCCTGCACCATGGCTTGAAGCGCATGGTGGAAAAGCAGGACAACGTGTATTTTTACCTCACGCTGCTCAATGAAAACTATCCGATGCCAGGCCTCCAGCCCGGTACCGAAGAGCAGATCATCAAGGGTATGTACCTCTGCAAGGAAGGCGCCAAGCTCACGCCGCGCGTGCAGCTCCTGGGCTCCGGCACCATCCTGCGTGAATCGATTGCCGCGCAGGAACTGCTTGAGAAAGAGTGGGGTGTTGCCGCCAACGTGTGGAGCTGCCCGAGCTTCAATGAGCTGGCCCGCGACGGCCAGAACACCGAACGCTGGAACCTGCTGCACCCGACCGACAAACCCCGCGTGCCTTTTGTGGGCGAGCAGCTCGACAAGCACGCCGGCCCCGTTGTGGCATCGACCGACTACATGAAGGCTTACGCCGAGCAGATTCGGCCGTTTATCCCCAAAGGGCGCACCTACAAAGTGCTGGGCACCGATGGATTTGGCCGCAGCGATTTCCGCAGCAAACTGCGCGAGCACTTTGAAATCAACCGCCACTACATCGTGGTTGCGGCCTTGAAGGCGCTCAGCGAAGAAGGCACGGTTCCGGCTGCCAAGGTTGCCGAAGCTATCAAAAAGTACGGTATCAATGCCGACAAGATCAATCCCCTTTATGCCTGATGCAGGTTTGACGCATCAGCCAGCAAGCAATCGGAGACAACAATATGGCAGTGGTAGAAATTCAAGTTCCTGATATTGGGGATTTCGACGAAGTAACGGTTATTGAGTTGCTCGTCAAACCGGGTGACACCGTGAAGGCCGAGCAATCGCTGATCACGGTGGAGTCCGACAAGGCATCCATGGAGATTCCGTCCAGCCAGGCTGGCGTGGTCAAGGAGCTCAAGGTCAAGCTCGGAGACAAGGTCAAGCAAGGTTCTGTCGTGCTGACGCTGGAAGCGTCAGCCGGCGCTGCGCCGGCACCGGCCGCAGCGGCAGCTGCACCGGCGCCAGCCACAAGCAGTGCCCCGGTATCGGCGCCTGCCCCCGCACCTGCGGCCGCCCCGGCAGCAGCTGTCGGCCCGGTCGAAGTCCGTGTGCCCGACATCGGCGACTTCAAGGACGTGTCCGTCATCGAGGTGCTCGTCAAGCCGGGCGACACCATCAAGGTCGAGCAGTCCCTGGTCACCGTGGAGTCCGACAAGGCCTCGATGGAAATTCCGTCGTCGGCTGCGGGCGTGCTCAAGGAGCTCAAGGTCAAGTTGGGCGACATCGTCAACATCGGCGACCTGCTGGCCGTGCTGGAGGGCACCACGGCAACTGCCGGAACACCGTCAGCACCAGCGCCGGCTGCGCCAGTCGCCGCTGCACCTGTTGCTGCGCCAGCCGCCGCGTCGGTCAGCGCACCGGCTGCCGCAGCCTTGCCAGCGCATGAACCCGCCACGGCCCTGCAGGGCAATTTGCCGCACGCCTCACCGTCGGTGCGTAAATTCGCCCGCGAGCTTGGCGTGCCCCTGGCAGAGGTCAAAGGCTCGGGCCCGAAAGGCCGCATCACACAGGACGACGTGCAGGCCTTCACCAAGGCCGTGATGGCCGGCGATACCCGGACCCAGGCGCAGGCCGCCAAGGCGCCCGCAGCCTCCGGTGGCGGCGTGGGTCTGGACTTGCTGCCGTGGCCCAAGGTCGACTTCACCAAGTTCGGGCCGGTCGAGCGCAAGGACATGTCCCGCATCAAGAAGATCAGCGGCGCCAACCTGCTTCGCAACTACGTGATGATCCCGCACGTCACCAACCATGACGATGCCGACATCACCGAGCTGGAAGCCTTCCGCGTTTCGACCAACAAGGAAAACGAGAAGGCAGGCCTGAAGGTCACCATGCTGGCCTTCCTGATCAAGGCCAGCGTTGCGGCGCTGAAGAAATTCCCCGAATTCAATGCCTCGCTGGACGGCGACCAACTGGTTTACAAGCAGTACTACCACATCGGTTTTGCCGCCGACACGCCCAACGGGCTGGTCGTTCCCGTGCTCAAGGATGCCGACAAAAAAGGCGTACTGCAGATCAGCCAGGAAATGGGCGAACTCGCGAAGAAGGCGCGCGACGGCAAGCTCACGCCCGCCGAAATGCAGGGCGCCAGCTTCACCATCTCGTCGCTGGGCGGCATTGGCGGGCGTTACTTCACGCCCATCATCAACGCGCCGGAAGTCGCCATCCTCGGCGTCTCCAAGAGCCAGATGGAACCTGTGTGGGATGGCAAGGCCTTCCAGCCGCGCCTGATGCTGCCCATATCGCTGGCCTGGGACCACCGCGTGATCGACGGCGCCGGCGCCGCGCGCTTCAACGCCTATCTCGGACAAATCCTCGCCGACTTCCGCCGCGTCCTGTTGTGATGGCCCCCACGCTTTTCACTTCGTGTAAGGCGCTGCCCCCCGAGGGGGCGGTGCTTGCTTGGGGCGGCCCGGCGCTGCGCACGTCATGACAACACTTGTAGTCGTCAAGAAGGCGGGCCAGATTGCCATTGCCGCGGACACACTGGTCACGTTCGGCGATACCAGCCTGACCCACCGGTTTGAGGCCAACAGCAAGATATTCAAGGTGGATGCGCCCGTGGTCGGCCCGAGCTACATCGGGATGGCGGGCACGGTGGCGCACTTTCCCGCACTGCGCAAGGCCATGGCCGCGCTGCCCAAGGAGCAGCTCAGGCTGGGGTCCCGCGACGAAGTGTTTGACACCTTCATCAAGCTGCACCCTCTGCTGAAAGACACGTTTTTCCTGCAAACCAAGGAAGACGACAACGACCCTTACGAGTCCAGCCAGTTCACCGTGGTGATTGCCAACGCCAGCGGCATTTACGGCCTCTACAGCTACCGTGAAGTCTTTGAGTTCAAGGAGTTCTGGGGCATTGGGTCGGGTCGCAGTTTTGCGCTGGGGGCCATGCACGCCTGCTGGGACAAGGCCAAAACCGCCCGCGAAGTGGCCATGGCGGGTATGAATGCCGGTTGCGAGTTCGACAAGAACTCCGCTGGACCCGTTGAAGTATTTACTCTCAAATTGAAAGCCTCCAAATGAGCGCATCTTCGAGTCTCATCGATATCAAGGTACCGGACATTGGCGACTTTGACGAAGTGTCCGTGATTGAAGTGCTGGTCAAGGCCGGCGACACCATCAAGGCCGAGCAGAGCCTGATCACCGTGGAAAGCGACAAGGCGTCGATGGAAATTCCGTCGAGCCAGGCCGGCGTGGTCAAGGAAGTCAAGGTCAAGATTGGCGACAAGGTCAAGCAGGGTTCCGTGGTGCTGACCATTGAAGGCACGGCCGCGGCGTCTGCACCTTCTTCCCCGCCCCCTCTGGGGACTGCCGGCGCAACTGCCGCCGCGCCCCCACCCCAACCCTCCCCCAAAGGGGGAGGGAGTGACGCACTTTCCGCGCCCGTTGCCAGTAGCTACTCCGACACGGCAGACCTCGACTGCGACGTGCTGGTGCTGGGCGCGGGCCCTGGCGGCTATTCGGCTGCGTTTCGCGCTGCCGACCTGGGCCTCAAGGTCGTGCTGGTGGAGCGCTACGCGACCCTTGGCGGCGTCTGCCTCAACGTGGGCTGCATTCCGTCCAAGGCGCTGCTGCATGTGGCAGCCGTCATGGATGAAGTCAGGCATTTCGACAGCCTGGGCGTGAGCTTTGGCGAGCCGGTACTGGACATCAACAAACTGCGCACGCACAAGGAAAAAGTCGTCGGCAAGCTGACGGGCGGGCTCGCCGCCATGGCCAAGATGCGCAAGGTCACCGTGGTCCGCGGTTACGGCAGTTTTGTGGGGGCGCACCATGTCGAGGTGCAGGAAACCTCGGGTGCCGCGCAAGAGACCACCGGCAAGAAGCAGACCATTGCCTTCAAGCATTGCGTGATTGCCGCAGGCTCGCAAGCGGTGCGCCTGCCTTTCATGCCCGAGGACCCGCGCGTGGTGGACTCGACGGGTGCGCTGAACATGAAAGAAGTGCCCAAGCGCATGCTGATTCTTGGCGGCGGCATCATCGGCCTGGAAATGGGCACGGTCTATTCCTCGCTGGGCGCGCGCCTGGACGTGGTTGAGATGCTGGACGGCCTGATGCAGGGCGCGGATCGTGACCTGGTCAAGGTCTGGCAGAAGATGAATGCACCGCGCTTTGACAACATCATGCTCAAGACCAAAACGGTGGCGGCCAAGGCGACCGCGGCTGGCATTGAAGTCAGCTTTGAAGGCGAGGGCGCTCCCGCACCGCAAACCTACGACCTGGTGCTGCAGGCCGTGGGCCGCACGCCCAACGGCAAAAAGATCGCGGCTGAAAAAGCTGGCATCACCGTGACCGACCGCGGCTTCATCCCCGTCGACATCCAGATGCGCACCAACGTGCCGCATATCTTCGCGATTGGCGATGTCGTGGGCCAGCCCATGCTGGCGCACAAGGCGGTGCATGAAGCGCATGTGGCGGCTGAAGTGATTGCCGGCGAACTGCAGGGCAACAAGGAACTGGCGAGCGCCGCTTTCAATGCCCGCGTGATCCCGAGCGTGGCTTACACCGACCCTGAAATTGCCTGGGTCGGCCTGACCGAAGACCAGGCCAAGGCGCAGGGCATCAAGGTCAAGAAAGGCCTGTTCCCCTGGACGGCCTCGGGCCGCGCGATTGCCAACGGCCGCGATGAAGGTTTCACCAAGCTGCTGTTTGACGACAGCCCCGAAGCGCATGGCCATGGCAAGATCCTCGGCGGCGGCATTGTGGGCACGCACGCCGGCGACCTGATTGGCGAGATTGCCCTGGCGATTGAAATGGGCGCGGATGCCGTCGACATTGGCAAAACCATTCACCCGCACCCTACGCTCGGTGAGAGCATGGGCCTGGCGGCCGAGGTGGCGCATGGCAGCTGTACCGATATTCCGCCGGCGCGCAAGTAAGCAGCCCTGCTAACCCCCTACCAGCCCGGACCTTCGCAGGTCCGGGCTTTTTTTTTGCCGCCGGCTTTCCGGACAGGCGCATTGGGCGGCCTGAACTCAGTGGTATTTAGATCAGTTGTCTTTTATCCGGTTTCACGGCTTTTCCGGTCACGCCCCATGTCATCCGCTCTTGTGGTGCAAACCCGATGGCTGTCGCAAGCCGCCTGGCCGAGAATGGCTGCTCTTATCTGGAGAAGCCATGTCCGAAGCCCGGTCCGTTGGTCGTTTCGTGGGTCGTTTGTCACGCCGCCATTTCAACCTGGCCATCACGGCCGGCGCCAGTGCGGTGTGCGCGCCGCTGTTTGCCCAGCCTGCCTGGCCGAACAAGCCGATACGCCTGATCGTGCCTTACACGCCCGGTGGCTTCACCGACCAGATGGCGCGCATCGTTCAGGTCGGTCTGCAAAACCGCCTGCAGCAAGCCGTCACGGTGGACAACAAGCCCGGCGCCAACAGCATCATTGGCGTGGACATGCTGGCCAAGGCCCCGGCCGATGGCAGTACGTTTGCGGTGGTCATCGCGGCCTATGCCGCCAACACCACGCTGTACCCCAAACTTCCTTACGACCCGCGCAAGGATTTGACCGGCGTTTCGCTGATGGGCGTGTCGCCGCTGCTGGCCGCCGTCAACAACGACGCACCTTTCAAAACCGCGAAAGAGCTGATTGACTACGCACGGGCCCATCCCGGTAAGGTCAGTTTTGGCTCATCCGGCAATGGCTCGGCTGCGCACCTGACCACCGAACTGCTCAAGTCCCTCACCAAAACCTACATGGTGCACATTCCCTACCGCGGCGCCGTGCCGGCGCTCACCGATTTGATGGGCGGGCAGATCCAGCTGTTTTTTGATGCCGCCACCGGACTGATCAACCAGGGCAAGGCCGGCAAGGTCCGGCTGATTGGCGTGTCCAGCGACCGCCGCCTGCCGGCTGTGCCCGACGTGCCGACCTTCATCGAGCAGGGATTTGCCGGCTTCACCGGCAGCACCTGGGCCGGCATGCTGGCGCCGGCAGCTACGCCCAAAGACATCATCAGGCGTATGTCAGAAGAAGTTGGGCGCATCATTCGCAGCGATGAAACCCGGGCCCGGCTGGACGCCATGGGCACTTTTGCTGCCGGGGGCACGCCGGAGGAATTTGATGCGTTTATTGCGGCTGAAACGGCCAAATGGGCGAAGGTGATCAGAGATGCCGGCGTCAAGGCCGACTGATCAATAGACAGGCAGGCGCTGCCTGCGCGGACCTATTCGCCAGCCGGGTTGGCTGGCGGCGCGCTGCCTTGCACGCGGCGGGCGCCATCAAAGCGGCGCGCCCAGTAATCGACGCCCATGCTCTCCACCCGGACTTCAGCGCCCGGCTTGGGGGAGTGGATGAACTTGCCGTCGCCAACGTAAATGCCCACGTGGCTGAACGCGCGCCTCAGGGTGTTGAAAAACACCAGATCGCCGGGCTGCAAGTCGTTTTTGTCAATGCTTTGAGTGGCCGCAGCCTGCTGCTCAGCCTTGCGCGGCAGCAACAGGCCCACGCTTTGCTCATAAATGGCACGCACAAAACCGCTGCAGTCAAAACCGGTTTCAAGGTTGTTGCCGCCCCGTTTGTAAGGCACGCCCAGGAAGCCCATGGCATTGACGACCAGCTCGGACGCCCTGTCGCGGACGTTCTGGCGAACCTGGTCAATTCGGGTGAGCAGGCCCTTGTCGGCCAGCAGCCTGTCCATGTCGTCAGCAGAGTTGCCGGGCGCTGCGTGTGCACTGACCATCAGCAAGGCGGCAGAGACAATGACGAGGGCAGGGGCAAACATTCGCATGGCGTGGAGCTTACTTGAAGGATTGGTCTTGCGTCAATCTCATGTTGTTTCTTGATTGCGATTACAACCCATTGATTTGTAACGACTTAAAACGACTCAATACGACGATAAAGCATCTTCTAATGAGAAAGTGCTATGTTTGCTTACGAAAACGTTTGCATCGGAGCCCGATGCGTTCACTGGCCCGAGCGGAAAAAACAAGCCCGCCGTGGGATTATCTGGTCGGGAAGCCACGTGAAAAAATTGATTCCAGGCCGTCATCCGTCACCCAGACAATGGACGCCGGGAAGGCTATTGAGGGAGAAAAATATGGCATTAACCGGGTTGAAACAGGCATTTTTAGCTATTATTTTTGCAGCAATTTTCACGCCAGCACTGTCGGCTCGCGCCCAAAACCAGGCGCAGCCTGTTCGCCCGGAAACTGTGGCGGCGGGCCTGGAGCACCCGTGGGGTGTGGCTTTTTTGCCGGGTGGGCGTTTTCTGGTGACGGAACGACCGGGCCGGATGCGGGTGGTCCAGCCGGACGGCAGACTGGGAGCCCCCCTTGCCGGGCTGCCCCGGATCGACGCCGGCGGGCAGGGCGGTTTGCTCGATGTGGTGCTTGACGCCGATTTTGCGAGCAACCGCAGCCTTTACTTCTGTTTTTCCGAGCCAGCCGCGACGGGCAACGGCAACAGCACAGCCTTGGCACGCGCTACCCTGAGCGCAGACCAGGCCCGGCTGGACGACGTCAGGATCATCTTCAGCCAAAAGCCAAAATTCGCCAGTTCGGCCCACTTTGGCTGCCGCATCGTTGAAAGCCGCAGCCCCGGCGTGAACGGCCGGCCTGACGGCAAGCTGTTTTTGACCTTGGGCGAGCGTTTTTCGCGCCGGGAAGATGCCCAAAAACTCGACAACCACCACGGCAAGATCGTCCGCATCAACAAGGACGGCTCCGTACCCCCGGACAACCCCTTTGTCGGAAAAGCCGGGGCCTTACCGGAAATCTGGAGCTATGGCCATCGCAATCCCCAGGGTGCCACGCTCGCACCCGATGGCAGTTTCTGGATGCATGAGCACGGACCGCAGGGTGGAGATGAAATCAATCTTCCCCGGGCCGGCGCCAATTACGGCTGGCCGGTCATCACGTATGGGGAAAATTATGGCGGTGGCAAGATCGGCGAGGGCCTGACGGCCAAAGCGGGCATGGAGCAGCCCCTGCATTACTGGGTCCCGTCGATTGCGCCTTCGGGCATGGCGTTTCTGACCAGCGAGCGTTACGGCAAGGCCTGGCAGGGCAACCTGTTTGTAGGCTCGCTCAAGTTTGCCTACCTGGACCGCATCGAGCTGTCGGCGCCTTTCGGAGGCAAGGTGCTTCGTGAAAGCAAGCTTCTGGTCGACGTGGGCGAGCGCATTCGCGATGTGAGGCAAGGCCCCGATGGCCTGCTTTACGTGCTGACGGACAGCCGCAACGGCAAGCTGATACGCCTGCTGCCTGGCGGGTAACGCGAGCTGCGCGGGCTACGCTGCTGCGGCAATGAGATCGAGCTCGACCGACGCGTTTTTGGGGAGCTGGACGACGCCCACCGAAGTGCGCGTGTGAACGCCGGCAGGGCCCAGAACGGCATACAGCACCTCAGACGCGGCATCGGCGACCTCGCTTTGCTGAGTGAAGTCTTGAGCCGATTGCACGTAGACCGTCATGCGAAGAATGTGTTTCACCCGCTCCAGGCTTCCGAGGCTTTGCCGCAGCAGTGCGAGTGCGCGCATGGCACAGACCTTGGCCGCCAGCTGGGCCTGAGGAACTGAAACCTCCACTCCGACGCGGCCCGTGACGACGACGGTATTTCCGACGCGCGGGATCTGGCCGCTGACGTAGACCTGGTCGCCGTGTTGCACGACGGGGACGTAATTTCCGCCGATTTTGATTTCACCGTCGAAGTTGTAGCCGAGTGCGGCTGCTGCGGCGGCGAACCGGGTTTCGCGTGAGTCTTCCATGAACTGTGGGTTCTTTCTGTGGGTTTCTTTGCAAGTGGTTCGGTTGCGTTTGACTGATGGGGAAACTATCCCGGCGGAGGGAAAACTCCCGCGTTTCACTTGGCGGTGAACACCGCGGGCAGTTTTTTGGGCGCCTTGATGCGCAGCTGCTTGTTGACGTTTTCCTGGCCAAACACCACCTCGATGTCGGCCACCGCCACGCCGAACAGCGGCGCCAGGAAGCGCACCATGTGGTCGGTGGCCTTGCCGCTCTTCGGCGCGGCGGTGACGCTGACTTTGAGTTGCGTGCCTTTGGGCTTGCCAATGGCGTCGCGGCTGGCGGCGGGCTTGCCCAGGATATTGACCACCAGCACATCCCCGTCCCAGGCAAAAAACGAGTCGCCGGTGGCGTTGCGCGGTGCGGCCATTCAGTTGGGGCTCTTCAGCCGCAACAGGCTGACACCCAGCAGGCCGAAGGCGCCGCCGCAGATGCGGTTGAACAGGCGGGCTCGGTGGGCGGTGCCGAACCAGCGGTGGGTGCGCTTCGCCAGCAGCACGTAGGCCACGTGGGATGTCAGCACGCAGGCGGTGAAGGCGCTGGTCAGCGCGAGGAATTGCGGCAGTACCGGGGCGTCCGGGTGGATGAACTGGGGAAACAGCGCGGTGAAGAACAGGATGCTTTTAGGGTTGGTCAGCGCCACCAGCAGGCCCTGCCGGAACAAACCGGCATTGGTTTTTCCGGGCCGCGCCTCGGTGGGCAAGGGCTTGTCGAACATCGAGGTTTTGCTCGTCCATTGACGGTAACCGAGGTAGACCAGGTACACCGCACCCAAGGTCTTGAGTACCGTAAACAGCCAGGCCGAGGTGTGCAGCAAGGTGCCCAGGCCCGCCACCGCTGCGCCGGAGACGGCGAACACGCCCAGCACATTGCCGGCTGAGCTGCACAGCGTTTTGCGCGGCCCCCAGGCGACGGCGTTGGAGACGGCCAGCAAAATGCCCGGCCCGGGGCTGAAGGCGGTGACCAGCGAAATGGTGATGAACAGGAGCCAGGCGGAGGGGGTCATGGGCGCAGAGTTGAGAAATCGAAAAATGAGAAATGGCAGGAGTGGAATTTACCTTAGCAAGGCAGTCGTTGGTACTTCGATCCGAAGTACTAGACAGGCTCGGCACCGCGAAATCGGGCGCCGGCGATCCTGGCGATTCCGGGAAAGCGGCTGAGAAGCTGCTTGCCCGCCTTGCCCAAGGCGCGCATCAGCAATGGGCGGTCTTTCGGGCTCACCAGGCAAACGGCTTTTCCCTGCGGGCCGGCCGTCAGTGTGATCCAGCCGTCCTGCTCGATAAGGTGCACCTGCCCGGGTTCCAGCGGCGTCCTGGTGCGAAAGACCTGCTCGCCCAGCCAGAGCGGGGTGCCGGTCACGATCAGGCTGCCTGAGGTGC
Organism: Polaromonas sp. P4_F9; assembly: GCF_056401235.1. Classification (NCBI taxonomy): domain Bacteria; kingdom Pseudomonadati; phylum Pseudomonadota; class Betaproteobacteria; order Burkholderiales; family Comamonadaceae; genus Polaromonas; species Polaromonas sp. P4_F9. The sequence continues at coordinate 60,505 of NZ_JBFUJT010000025.1, forward strand.
TGGTCAGGGAGCTCCCCGCTTGGAGCTGAAAAACCAGGGATTCGCCGGCGTCAAGCTGGACGGGGTGCTGAAAATCAGGGGCTTGCATGGGAACTCCGTTCAGGAATAGAAGCCCCTAGGTTAGTGAGCAGGCCTTCTTTCCGACAGAGGCAGTCAAAGCCTTTCTGTATCGGCACAGATTGTCATTCATCCATCTGTTATGGTCCGATTTCAGGCCATCTGTGGCTGTGTTACCGCTTTTCCTTCGCGGATCATCTGGTTTTATCTTGCTTATGGACGCGCAACCGCTTTACCTCCGGCTCTCCAGCCACTACCGCCAGGCCATCCAGTCGGGTGTGTTGCTGCCCGGCCAGCGCATGCCCTCGGTTCGGGCCCTGACCCGGCTGCACCAGGTCAGCCTGTCTACAGCCGTGGAGGCCTGCCATACGCTGGAAGACGAAGGCCTGCTGGAAGCGCGGCCCCGCTCGGGCTACTTTGTGCTCAGGCGGCGCCGCGTGGACATCCAGCCGCCCAGTGAGCCCGAGGCCGGCCGCAAGCTGGACCCGGCGCAGTATGTCGGCATCCATGACCGTGTCTCGGACTATGTGGCCAAATGCAATGTGTACCCCTTGATCACCAACCTGGCCGCCGCGCATGGCCTACCCGAGGTCTATCCCTCCGAGGCTCTGAAGAACGCGGCCACCCGGGCCTTGCGCAAGCATCCCCACCTGCTCGTCAGCGCGGTGGATTTGCCCGGCGATTCATCGCTGAAGACCGTGCTGGCCCGGCGCGCGCTGGCCGCAGGGATGCAGTTGTCGGCTGACGAGATTGTGGTGACGCACGGCTGTATTGAAGCGCTCAACATCGCGCTGCGGGCGGTGGCGCAGCCGGGCGACACCATCGCCGTCGAATCCCCGACCTATTACGGCTTGCTGCAGGTCCTGGAAAGCCTGGGCCTGCGCGCGCTGGAGATTCCCACCAGTCCCAAGCTGGGTCTTTCCGTGGAAGCACTGGACCTCGCCTTCCAGACACACGACAGGATTCGGGCCGTGGTGGTCATGCCCAATTTCCATAACCCACTGGGCAGCGTGATGCCCGATGCCGAGAAGGAAAAGCTGGTCGCCCTGTGCGAGGGCCAGCAGGTGGCGCTGATTGAAGACGACACCTACGGCTCGCTGGGCCATGATGACATTCCGCTGAAGGCGGCCAAGGCCTGGGACCGCAGCGGCTCGGTGATTTATTGTGCGTCACTGCGCAAGATTTTGGCGCCCGGCCTGCGCCTGGGCTGGATGGCCGGCGGTCGCTGGCAGGCCCGCATCCAGATGCTGAAGTACGCGCAGAGTCGGTCCAATGAGGCGCTGGCCCAGATCACCGTCGCCGAGTTCATGGCCTCCAGCGCCTACGACCGTCACATGCTCCGCCTGCGCCGCCTGCTCAATGTGCAGCGCGAACAGATGGCCGAGGCGATTGCGGCGCACTTCCCGGCGGGTACCCGACTGTCCGTACCCGGTGGCAGCATGTTGTTGTGGGTGGAGCTGCCGCCCGGCACCTCCGCGCAGGCCGTGTTCGACGCCGCGATCCGTCAGGGCATTCGGGTTGCGCCCGGCTCGATGTTTTCCAACTCCAGCCGTTTTGACCACTTCCTGCGCATCAGTTGCGCCTCTCCGTTTTCCAGTGAGGTCGATCAGGCTCTGCGCAAACTGGCCGCCATCGTGTCGGCGCAGGTTCTGGAGCCTCCGGTCTGAACGCGTGTTTATGCGGGGATGTGCATGGTCTTTGCCAAGCCCTTCACCAAGCCTTTTATTTTCTGATGCAGACAGCTATCGTTTTAATGGCAAATGAAATGTCTAATGCGCAGCCTGCTGGCCGCGCTTGACGAAAAACAGGCCCGTACCCACCGCCATCAGCAGGCCGCCAAACAGGCGGTTCTGCACCTTGATGGCGCGGGCATCTTTAAACAGGGGTTGCAGTCTGCTGGCGGCAAAGGCATAGCCGTGCATCACCACGGTGTCCACCGCCACCGTGGTCATGCCAATGACCAGCAGCTGGAGCCAGAGCGGGCGGCTCTGACTGATGAACTGCGGCAGTACGGCCACCATGAAGAGGATGCCTTTGGGGTTGGTCGCATTGGTCAGCAAGCCTGTGAGGCAGCGTTTGCGCGATGACGGAACGCTCGCGTCGTTTGCTGGGGCACCCACATCATCCGTCATGATGGCGTCCGATGAACGCCACTGTGACCAGCCTATGTACATCAGGTAGGCGGCCCCCAGGGTTTTGACAATGTTGAAAGCCAGCTCCGATGCCAACAGCAGCGAGCCAACGCCTGCGCCGGCAACCACCAGGATCATCAGCAAACCGGCCTGCAGCCCGGCGATGGTGGCCTGCGTGCGTTTAACGCCGTAGCTCAGGCCGTGGCTCATGGCCAGGACGGCGCCCGAGCCCGGTGAAATCGCAATCAGGATGGAGGCGAGGAAATAGGCGGTCCAGGTGTCAATGGCCATGGGTTTTTTGCGGTGATGAGGGGTCAGGGACTACGCGTACGGAAGCGGTTCGAAGAGGATGGAGTGGATGGAGAGGCGCGAAAACGCACGCCTCCTACATGCATCAAGTTTACCCACAGGTATCATGGTTCAATGGCTTCAACGGCATCCTGGCAAGGTCGACTCACGCAAACAGGCCGTGCTGCCCAGCGGTGGGTGATCGAATGGTGGCGCCTGGTGCACCTGGGCGCGCTGATTCTGGTGCTGACGCTGTCGCCTTCGAGCTACAACCGCGAAAGCCGCCTGGTGCTGTCGCGCCACATCTACCTCAATACCGCGCCCATCCTGCTGGGGTTTACCGTGCTGTGCGCGCTGGTCACCGTGGTGCTCACGCGCATCGTGCTGGTCACGGCGCTGAGCTACGGCCTGTCGCAATACGCGCTGCAGGTCGTCATCCGCGTGCTGGTGCTGGAGCTGATTCCCCTGACCGCGGCGCTGTTTGTAGCGCTGCGCTGCACCATCCCCGACGGCGCCGAACTCATGGCGATGCAGGCCAGCGGCGAACTTGACGAGATGCGGCGCCAAGGCATCGAGCCGGTGCGGCGCGAGGTGCTGCCGCGGGTGGTGGCGGGCATGTTTTCCGGCATCACGCTTGCGGCCCTGAGCAGCGTGGTGGCGCTGGTGGTGGCCTACCTGGCGACCTATGGCTTTTCCCTGTCGGGCCTGGCCGCCTACACCCGTCTTTTTGGCCAGGTGTTCAGCCCCGCGGTGACGCTGATCTTCGTCCTCAAAACCCTGTTTTTCTGCCTGGCCGTGTCGCTGATCCCCATGGCCTCGGCCTTGTACGGCATGGCCGGCACCAGCGTACGCACCAGCGCCGAGATGCGCGGGCTGGTCCGCATGTTCGCCGTGATTTTGCTGATCGAAGTGGCCTCGCTGGTCGGCAACTACTATTGACCTGGAAACCGCATACCCATGAGTTCACCCCACGATCCCTCCACCCCGCCGGACCCCGGCTCGTCGGACCCGCTCCAGCCGGCGCGCGCGTCCGCCCCATCACCGGCGCAGGTGGCCAACCTGGAGTTCAAGGCACGGCTGCTGCTGATCTTTATGCTGCTGCTGGTGTGCGGCTCGGCGCTTTATGTGATGTATGCCCGGGGCGCGTTTGAAAGCACCCAGCGGCTGGTGTTGATTTCCGAGGATTCCGAAGGCGTCGTCGTCGGCATGGATCTCACGTTTTCAGGTTTTCCCATCGGCCGTGTGCGGCGCATAGAACTCGCGGAAGACGGCAAGGCCCGTATCCTGGTTGATGTGGCCAGCAAGGACGCCCACTGGCTGCGCACCACCAGCGTGTTTACCTTGGTTCGCGGCATTGTGGGCGGCACCAACATTCGCGCCTACACCGGCCTGCTGAAAGACCCGCCGTTGCCCGATGGCGCAGTGCGAACCGTGCTCCAGGGTGACGCCAGCGCGGAAGTCCCCAAGGTCATTGCTGCCGCCAAGGATCTGATCGAAAACCTCAACACTCTGACGGGAAGCACCGGCGCGGTGGGCGCCAGCATGGCCAACCTGCAGATCCTGACCGAACGGCTCAACGGACCCGGCGGCGTGCTGACCGTCATGCTGGGCAGCGAAGCCGAGGCCCAAAAGCTGGTCGCCACGCTGGACCGCACCAATGCGCTGCTGACCAAGCTCGACGCCATTGCCGCCAAGACCGACACCCAGGTCTTTGGCGCCAATGGCGTGATGCCCGAAACCCGCGCCACCATTGTTCAACTCAATACCATGCTGGGCGAGGCCCGCACCAGCCTGAAAAAGGTGGATGCCCTGCTGCAAGACGCGCAGGCCGTCACGTCCAACGCCAAAGAGGCCACGGCCGACCTGGGCGCCTTGCGGGCCGATGTCGACGTCAGCTTGCGCAAGGTGGACAGCCTGGTCAACGAGATCAACCGCAAATGGCCGTTTGCCCGTGATGCGGAGATGAAACTGCCATGAGTATCGCCATGAGCATCCCCCTGAAATTGACGGCGCTCTTCGGAGCGCTTGCCCTCTTGTTGCTCAGCGCGTGTGCCAGCGGCCCGAAGCCGCCAGACTGGCAACTCGAAGCGAAAGGTTCCATGGAGCGTTCCGTGGCCGCATATATGGAAGGCAATTCCCGTGTGGAACAGGCCGAGCTGGAGCGCGCACGCAGTCAGCTCGCGCGCACCGGCCGCGCCGACCTGCTGGCCACAGCAGAACTGCTGCACTGCGCCACCCGTGTGGCCAGCCTCGTGTTTGAACCCTGCGCCGCCTTTGAGAAACTGCGCCAGGATGTGCCGGCGCCGCAGCGCGCCTATGCAGATTACCTGGGCGGGCGGGTTCAGCCCCAGGACGTCGCCTTGCTCCCGGCGCCACAACGCGCCGCAGCAGTAGGCGATGCCGGTGCCCTGAAGTCCATGACCGATCCGCTGTCGCAACTGGTCGCCGCGGGTGTGCTGCTGCAAACCGGCAAAGCCAACCCGGCTGTCATCGCGCAGGCTATCGACACCGCCTCGGCCCAGGGCTGGCGGCGTCCGCTGCTGGCGTGGCTGGGCGTGCAGGCCCAGCGTGCAGAGCAGGGCGGAGACCTCGAAGAAGCCGCCCGGTTGCGCCGGCGCATGGACATCACGCAGAGCAGCGCTTCAGGGGCAAAGTCGTCCGCAAAAGAAACTGCAAAAGAAATGCCGAAAGAAAACAAGTGAGTAACAAGTGAGTAACGCCAGTTGAGCTACACCCTCAAGCTTTACGCCTTTGAGGACGCCTCCCACGAGGAACTGCAGGCGGCGCAGCGGCGCTTCAAGGAGGCGCTGGAAGCCACACTGGGAGACGCCAGCCTGGTCGCGCCCGTCTATGCCGCCTACATGAAGCTCGTGGCGACCTATGGCGAGACACCGGCGGAAGATGCCCTGACACCCGCTGAGCTTGAAATTTTCACGCAGTGGCAGGCAGCTGAATCCGCGGCGATGACGGCCGCCCTGGGGCCAAACCGCTACATGGGCGATGCACAGTTCGAGATTCGCGCCCTGACTTGAACACTGAACACAGCGGGGCCTGTTTAAGGCGAGCGGCTCAAACGCGGGGACGCCAGCGCTTGCAGCTGGTCGTCAATGGCTGTGCCCAGGTCCGGCAGGCGCGGCAGCAGTTGGGCTTTGTCCAGTGCCGCATGCAGGTGGTGTAAATCCTTGCTGCTGGTGGTGGCCTTGATCTGGGCCAGCGCCGCCGAGGTATTGCCACTTTTAACAAGTGCCAGCATTTTTGTGACCCATTCACTCATGGAAAACCTCTGGTTGCTGCTTGGTCAGGTGGGGCTGCATGTGGTTTTCCGGGTGTGATGTTGCTATTAAAAACGTAGCTATATGCCGCTGAGCATACTGGGCTTGAACATTGTTTTGTAAAAAAATGCCAGCCCTGAAATGGGATGGTAACGACAATGGGTTCACGCCGCAATCGGTGGCGCCCGCTCCGCGGCAGCGGGTATCGGGCATTGGGTGCATCGGGACTTGGGCGGCGTTGCGGGCTTCATCCCGCAGCCGGGTCGCGGTTTGTCGCGGTGGTTCAGCTTGTGAGTGCGGTTTTGGCGGTTGACTCCAGCGCATCAAGCAACCGGCGCAATCCGGCAAGCGCCGGGGTGCTGCCATCCATTTGCGCCCGCACAATGGCGCCGTCAACGGCCAGCGCTGCGGCTGCGGCCGTGGTTGCCCGGCCCGGGCCGTCAGGCAGCAGGTCGGCGATGACATGGCGCATGTCCTGCTTGTGGCGCTGCGCAATCTGCACCACGCCGGGCAGGGTGCCACCCACCTCGGCCACCGCGTTGATGAAGGCGCAGCCGCGAAATGCCGGTTCATTGAACCACTCGGCCATGGCGTTCCAGAGCGGCTTCAGCCCGCCGCCCGGTGCCGCACCATGGCGCCCCAGCGAGTCGACAAACCACGCCATCCAGCGCTCGTGGCGGTAATCGAGAAAGGTTCGAATCAGCTCGTCCTTGCTGGGAAAGTGCCGGTAAAAGGTGAGCTTGGCCACGCCGGACTCGGCAATGATGCGGTCGATGCCGGTGGCGCGCAGGCCATCGCGGTAGAAAAGCTCATGCGCGGTCACGAGGATGCGTTCTCGCGCGGGCAGGGTCGAAGTGTCCATCGGAACATCCATTCAAACATCCATTCAATAGCGATGAAGGTATTGTAGACAGATCTGTCTACTTGTGTCAAAATTCCGACAGGTAGACAAGTTTGTCTACCTGCTGCGTATTCACTGTGTATTCAACTACCCAACTGTTCAAACTCAAGGAGTCCTCATGGAAACAAGACCACCACTGCCACCTTTTACCTTCGAAACCGCAGTGCAGAAAGTGCGTGCCGCTGAAGACGGCTGGAACTCGCGCGATCCGGAGCGGGTATCGCTGGCCTATACGGCCGACAGCAAGTGGCGCAATCGGGCGGAGTTTGTGACTGGCCGTGCGGAAATCGTCGGCTTGTTGTCACGCAAATGGGCCCGCGAGCTGGACTACCGCCTCATCAAGGAGATCTGGGCTTTTGCCGGCAACCGCATTGCCGTGCGCTTTGCCTATGAGTGGCACGACGACGCAGGCAACTGGTTCCGCTCCTACGGCAACGAAAACTGGGAGTTTGAAAGCAATGGCCTGATGGCCGTGCGGCACGCGTGTATCAACGACCTGCCCATCAAGCCGGCCGACCGCAAGTTCCATTGGCCGCTGGGCCGCCGGCCGGATGACCATCCGGGCCTGAGCGATTTGGGGCTTTGAACGGGCGGGCGGAAGGCGCTGTTTGAAGGTCTCCTGGCCGGGCGGCCACTCCGGCGGGGGCAAACTGTAAAATCTGGCCCCCAACCCGCAGTGCCGCTTACCGAGCGGTCATGGGCCTGCCTTCCTGACCTGAGTGATTGAGCATTGACCGACTCCCGCATCCCGCCGCCTGATCTCGCCGCAGAACCCGCTTCCGCGCATTTCCCCAAAACACAAGAGGCCCGCCTGTGGCGCGGCGACGGATGGACGGCGCAAGTCCTCAAGAACGAAGACGACGACGGCTGGGCGGTCGCCATGATCAAGGATGGCCAGCCGGAGCCCGCGCTGGTCGGCCCCTGGACCATGGGGCGCGACAAGAAGAACCCCAAACCGCTTGACGGGCCGGCCTTTAGCACGCTGGTGAAAACCGCCTCCGAATTTGTCCGCAGGCACGAGCAGCAACTGCATGCCACGCTGCACCAGCGCATCACGGTGACGGCAAAATCATCCAGAGTCACCGTCTCGCTCGACATCGTCCCGGACGAAGACAACCCCCATGCCCTGCTTACCGCCCATGACGACAGCGGCGAGCAGCTGGCGCAGGTTCGCGTGCAGCCGTCCTTCAAGCTCAGCCGTGCCAGCGCGGTGGCCTGGGTTGAGAACGACTTTCGCAAGCCGGCTGAGCGATGAGCAGCCTGACTGACGTGGCTGACGCATGCGGGATTGACTTCGGGACGTCCAACTCCACGACGGGCTGGAGACGGCCCGGGCAAAGCGCTCCATCCTCCCTGTTGCTGCCGCTCGAAGACGGCAAGTTGACGCTGCCCTCGGTGGTGTTTTTTCACGCCGAAGATGCCCACGTCAGCTATGGGCGTGCCGCACTGGCGGACTATCTGGCGGGGCATGAGGGCCGCCTGATGCGTTCCCTCAAGAGCCTGCTCGGCACCTCGATGATGGACGACCACACCGAGGTGATGGGCCGGGCCTTGCCGTTCAGGGATTTGCTGGCGCAGTTTGTGGGCGAGCTCAAGCGCCGCGCCGAGCACGCGGCCGGGCGTGAATTTACCCGTGCCGTGCTCGGCCGGCCGGTATTTTTTGTGGACGACGATCCCAAGGCCGACCAGCGCGCCGAACGTACGCTGGAAGAGGTTGCCCGCAAGGCCGGCCTGCGCGACATCGCTTTCCAGTACGAGCCGATTGCTGCGGCCTTTGACTACGAGTCGCAGATCACCCGTGAAGAACTGGTGCTGGTGGTTGACATTGGCGGCGGCACCTCAGACTTTGCGTTGATCCGGCTGTCGCCCGAGCGTGCCGGCCGCCCGGAGCGGCGCGACGACATCCTGGCCAGCGGTGGCGTGCATATTGGTGGCACGGATTTCGACAAGTACCTGAGCCTTTCCAGCATGATGCCTATCCTGGGGTTGGGCAGCCTGCTCAAGAGCGGCCGCGAAGTTCCGTCAGCGCAGTACTTCAACCTCGCGACCTGGCACACCATCAACCAGGCCTACAGCAAAAAGTCCTGGTCGCAGATCAGCGACATGCACCGCGAAGCGCGTGACAAGGTCAAGCTGGAGCGGCTGCAGAGCGTGGTCAGGCAGCGCGCCGGCCACTGGCTCGCGCTGCAGGTTGAAGAGGCCAAGATTACCCTGTCGAACGCAGCCGAGGCGCAAATTGACATCGGCCGTATCGCTGCCGGGGAGACGGTGACGCTGCAACGGGCGGATCTGGACGGTGCCATCGAGGGGCTGGTGGCTTCTGTGGCGCAAACCGTGGCACGGCTGCTGCGTGACGCCGGTGTCGCGGCCTCAGGCATTGACACGGTGTTTTTCACGGGTGGCTCCAGCGGCGTACCTTTGCTGCGCGAGAGAATTCTTGCGCTGATGCCCGACGCCCATTGGGTGGAAGGTGACCTGTTCGGCAGCATTGGGGCCGGGCTTGCGCTGGATGCCAGCCGCAAGTTTGCCTAGCAGGGCACCTAAAGCACTGATAGCGCAAGAGCATCTGATCGAGCCCGGAGAGAGTCCGGAGTTGCGCAGCAACCCCTCGCCTTCAAGACTGAACGGGGCTGGCCTCCACCATGTAGCGTAGCAATAGTTTTATATTGTTATTTGCAAAAAAGAATAGTTAAATATTGTATTTCTGGGATTGATGGATAAAATACTATCCATTACATGGAAAGAGATACTTTTCTATCATGAAAACCCTGTTTGAGATGGCGACCAAGCTGGAGGCCGAGCGGCAGCGCCTCAAGCTCGACTACCAGACCATTGCCGAGAAGACTGGGTTGACGCCCCTGTCGGTGCGCAGCGCCTTGCAGGGCCGTACCGCACCGCGCATCACCACCTTGATGGCCATTGCCGACCAACTGGGGCTGGAAGTGCTTTTGCTGCCCAAAGTACTTGCGGCGGGGCTGGAGGCGCACGCTGGTGCGGGTACTGCAGAGGGGCCTGAGCCGGCGCTTTCCCAGGTGGACCGCATCATTGCGCAAACCCGGCTTCGCTCCCAGGCCGGTGCCAAAGGCCAATTGCCCAAATGAACGTCCTGGCACTCGACATCTACGTGGGCTCCCTGCGTGCCGGGCTGCTGTTCCGGTACGGCACGGGCAACACCGCGCTCACGCGCTTTGTTCCTGACCCATCCTTCTGGTCCCGGCCTGACGCACCGGTTCTTTCGTGGGCCGCCACCGATGACGATCCCCAGCGCCGTGAAATTTTCTGGCGCAGCTACGTCAGCACGCCTTTTTTCAATGCGGAAGGTGGCCGCCTGCCGGCTTTTTTCCAGAACCTGCTGCCCGAGGGGCCGCTGCGCCGCCACCTGGAAGAGCTGCGCGGCTGCGGGCCGGGTGACCACTTCGACCTGCTGGCCGCCTGCGGCACCGACTTGCCGGGCAATGTCTATGCGTACCCTGCTCACCTGGATACCGACGCACTCGCCGCTGTGGTGACCCAGCACAACGATGCGCTGGAGATGTCCGTCACGGCCGACCCTCTGCCCGAGGCCACCTCCTTGTCGGGCGTGCAACCCAAGCTTGCACTGGTCGCGCAGCATGGGCGTTATGTGGCGCGGACCCGGGACGTGCAGGGCACGCACATCATTGCTAAGCTGCCGACGGTTGAATATGCCTTGCTGCCCGAGGTGGAAGAGTTGTCGCTGCGGCTGGCGCAGGCCGCGGGCGCAGACGTCTGCACCGCATGGCTGGCCCCCTTGGAGCAGATAGTGGCCGAGCAGCCCTTTGTACTGGGCGAAAGCAGGCATTTCCTGGCGGTCAGGCGCTTTGACCGCGGGCCCGAGGGGCACATTCATTGCGAAGACTTCGCGCAGATCCTGCGCATACAGCCCGAAGAAAAATACACGCACCCGGCCGCTACCTACGCCACCATGGCCAGCACGCTACGGGGCGGCATGGGTCTGGGGCGGCGCGGCGAGGATGCAGCCGAAGAGCTGATCCGCCGCGCAATGATCAATGAGATGCTGGGCAACTACGACGCGCATGTGAAGAATTTCGGGGTGCTCTACCGCGATGGCCGCACACCGGAACTGTCTCCAGCCTATGACGTGGTGGCCTATGCCGCCTACCTGGGAGGCCGCGGCCATGCCTTGCGCTTTGTGCCCGGTGGCGAAAAACAGGCGCGGCTCACTCCGCAGACTGTGCGCAGCTTTTGCAACGCCGCGGGCATGTTCGAGACCCGTGTGCGCGGCGTGCTCAATGACGCAGTGGGAAAAGCCTGCACCGCCTGGCCGGCCCTGATTGAAGGCAGCACTTTGCTGGACAAGCAGAAGCAGAACCTGCTACGGCATTTTGAAGCGTGCGACGCGGTGCAGAGCTGGCGGCGCAGGCGCGCAGGCAGTGCCGGCCGCCAGGCTGCTGCAGGCTGAGCCTTGCCGGGTTCTTGCACGGTGCTTGCTTGCCGTTTGACAATACATCACCCCTGAACTTCACCCCCGAAATCTGGAGCCTCCCATGAATTTTGCGCCCGACCTTGCGACGGTCACCCACGGCATCCAACTGGCCGTAGCGCCTGTGTTTTTGTTGACCGCGGTGTCTGGAATGATCGCCGCCGTCGCTGGCCGCCTGGCCCGCATCATTGACCGGGCACGGCTTCTTGAAAACCGGCTGGAAGCGGGCGGCGTGGAGGAAAGCCGGGCCATGAAGATGTACGCCGAGCTGCAGCAACTGAGGCATCGCGGATGGCTGGTCAACAGCTGCATTGCCTTGCTGACTTTTTGCGCGATGCTGATCGGTACCACCATTATTTTGCTGTTTTTGGGCGAGACGAGTGATCTGCCCACCCTCAAGATCGCCACCGTGTGCTTTTTGTCCGGCGTGGTCTGTTTTCTGCTGGCCTTGGTGTGCTTTTTGGCCGAGACGCTGCTGGCAACCCAACTGCTCAAGTTTGCGCAACTGCCTGCCCGGTAGTGCGGCAATGCCAAAATACGAGCATCAAAAAGGCCAGTAGCAACCTGGTCGAGCGTTTGCAGGGCAGTGCCTGCGCGAATTGAACCCTTCACAAAACCCGGAACTTGACATGCTGCTTGATGCTGATGACTCCCAACTCGTACTGGTGGACTACCAGGTTCGCCTGATGCCCGCCATTTTCGAAAACGAACTCGTGATCGCCAACGCCGTGCGCCTGGCTCGCATGGCGCAGGCGCTGGAGGTGCCGGTGTGGGGCACTACGGAAAATACCGACAAGTTGGGCCCCAACGTGCCCGAGGTGCAGGCTGCCATTGAAGCCGCGGGCGGCAAGACGCTGGCCAAGATGCATTTCAGCGCCGTGGCCGATGGCCTGGGCGACTGGCTGCGGCCACCGGTGCGCAAGGCGACCGCCGGCGCTTCAGGGGGAGGTAATGCGCGCAGCCTGCCCAAGCACCTGCAGAAGCCAGCGCCGCAGGAAGAGGCGGGCAGGGGCACCACCATCGTCATCGCCGGCTGCGAAGCCCATGTGTGCCTGCTGCAGACCGCGCTGGAGCTGCTGGAAGAAGAGTTTGAGGTCTGGGTCGTCACCGACGCCTGCAGCTCACGCAGCGAGCGCAACCGCGACGCTGCCTTTGACCGACTGGCTGGCAACGGCGCCGAGCTGGTGACGACCGAGATGGTGGCGTTTGAGTGGCTGCGGACGGCGGAGCACCCGGCGTTCAATGATTTTTTGGGGTTGGTGAAGTAGTGGAAACTGGAATCTGACTCCAATGACCGCCGCACCGAGCTGCGTGTCATTAGTACCTCGATGCCGCCTGGCGTATCGCGCAGCAGCAGGATGGTGGGTGGTGGCACGCAGCGGGGGCCGGTTCGCGCTGGGGTGAAGCAGTTGGGAGGGGCTGATCGTGTGCCCATTTTCGGTGGCTGTGCTCAGTTTTCGGGGGACGCTTCCAGCGCCACGAGAAAGAGCGGCACCATGTTGTGGGTGGCGATGGCGCCGGTCGCTCCACCATTCCTACAGTAAGTCCCTCGAGGCCTAACCTTCCTCCAAGCGACGCCTGACGGCACAGCTCAAGTCAAACGGTTGGCCCTTTTAAGGAGAAAGTAATGGCTTCAATTTTTTACCGCATTTTGTTCGCCCTGACTTTTCCGATCGTTGGCGCAATCCTGGCGCAGAGTGCGATCGCTGAAACCAGCAACAAGATTGGCATCGTGCTTATGCATGGCAAGGGTGGCTCCCCGATGAGACATATCGCGGATCTGGTCTCGCCACTTGAGGGGCAGGGATATCTCGTCGCAAATCTGGAGATGCCCTGGTCTGGAGGCCGAAATTACGATGTCCCTGTCGGTGCGGCTGAAACAGAAGTTGAGGCGGTATTGAGTTCGCTACGCGGCAAAGGTGCTCAAAAGGTATTTGTTGCCGGGCACAGCCAGGGCGGGCTGTTCGCACTGTATTTCGGAACCAGGCATGCGATCGATGGTGTGATTGCGATTGCTCCCGGGGGAAGTGTTGGCAGCTCGTTATTTCGGGAAAAGCTGGGTGAATCCGTCGAGCTGGCACGCAGGCTCGTCGCCGAAGGCAAGGGTGTCGAGAAAGCACGGCTTTTTGATTTTGAGGGCTCCAAGGGAGCCTACCCTGTGATTGCCCCTCCTGCAGCCTACTTGACCTGGTTCGATCCGCAGGGCGCCATGAACCAGCTGGAAGCAGTTCAAGGCATGAATCCGGCCACCCCTGTCTTGTTCATCGTCCCGACGAACGACTATCCGGGGCTGCTTAAAATCAAGCAGCAAATGTTTGATGCGCTTCCAAGGAATCCTCGTACCAGGTTGTATGAGCCAAACTCCAGTCACTTGGGCGCACCATCGGCTTCGATCAAGGAAATTATCGACTGGACGAGTGCAGTAGCGAGCGTGCGGTAGAGCCCGACACGCACTGCGTTCCTTGCGTGTGCCTCGGCCGGAGAGGCTTTTAACGGCAATGTGTGTGCTGGCATCTCACTGGTCGCAGGCTGCAACGACGGAAGACGGAATGGGAGAATGAGCCTGTAACGCAAACAGTTATTCCCGCAACTCAGAATCACGAACGCACGTGGCGGCTTGGCGTTTTACGTGGAAGGCCTGGGCTTTTCGGCCGATTGGCAGCATCAGTTTGAGCCTGGCTTCCCCCTGTTCCTGCAATTGACGCGTGGTGGTCAAACAATCTTCCTGACCGAGCACACTGGCGACGACTGCCAGGTGGGCGGTGTTGTCTATTTCATCGTTCCCGCTCATCGAGTCAGTGGGCCTGGTTGTGTGTGGACCGAACCGCAAGACACCATGATGAGCAGCCCTGGCTCCGTTGACAAACCAGCGTTCAGTTTCAATAAGCCGCCAGTGCTCATCGGCCCCAAATGGCAGACAGACATTGCAAGAGCGATGGGAACGGTAGTAGCATTCATGTCGGACTCCCGTTGTTTGGAGACACTGATCCGCGCGCCAATGAAGGCCAGTGCGCCAATGTGACGCAGAAAACGGGGGAGTCCATCAGTCGAACGGACATCCACCGGTGGGGCACACTGGCGAACTCCGTCCTGGTCTGTAGCCTCGTTGGCCGTTGTTCACCTCAATTCGTTGTGAGCAACGGTAACTTCAAAGGAGGACGCCATGCGAATGCGTGACTGGTTATGTGCCGGGGTTGTCGGGCTGTTCATTGGGGGCTGCGCGGGAATGCTCGGTGGTGTGACCCCGGAGACAAGAGCTGCAGTAGCGCCGACGGGCAAGCTCCGGGTCGCATTCCTCTCGGCGCCAATCTATGCGACCAAGGATTCCGCGACAGGCGAGTTCAAAGGTGTTGCGGTCGATCTCGGGAAGGAACTTGCGCGCCGCGTGAGCGTGCCGTTCCATCCGGTTGTTTATCCCAACCCGCCCGCGTTGCTCGGCGGCGCGAAGTCTGGCGAATGGGACGTCGCGCTGATGGGAAGCAATGCCGAGCGCGCGGCGGCGATGGATTTCTCGGCGCCTTACATGGAAGTCGAGTACGGGTACCTTGCCCGCGCTGGGGTTTCCAGCGCCACGGCGTCGGACGTGGACAAGGCCGGGATCCGGATCGGGGTACTCGAAAAGTCCGGCGGAGACCTCCATCTTTCAAGCACTTTGAAGAATGCGGCGTTGGTTCGCGTCAAGAGCCTCGACGAAAACTACGCCCTGCTGGATACCGCAAAAGCCGACCTGATTGCCGCAACCAAACCAGCTCTCTTCGTCGGGGCCGCGAGCCGGCCGGGCTCACGGGTTCTCGACGGCCGGATTCTGGTCGAGCCGATCAGCCTGGGCGTGCCCAAGGGGCGCAATGCCGCCGCCGCTGTGTACGTCGGCAAGTTCGTCGAGGAGGCGAAAGCGGCGGGGCTGGTCAAGTCCGCGATCGAGCGGGCCGGCCTGCGCGGCGTAGTCGTCGCTCCGCTTAAATGAGGCGCGTTCGGGCAGCACCAACGAGGAGAAAGCATGGAGAAGAATTACGCTCATCCCGCTTGTGGTCGCATCAGCTCGTCCAGCGTCGCCCCGCGCGTCACGGGGCAACCGGCTGAAGCTGATTTTGATGCGACCGTATCCTGGGCAATGAGGGCAGCGTTTCTGGGACACGTCAACTCACCAAGGAGATCTTGAAAATGGAAACCGCAACAGAACTTACAGGGCGCCTCGACACGACGGCGCTCGAGCAAAAGGTCAAGGCGATGTATCGCGACGTAGCCCTCAATCCGCAGGGCGAGTTCCACTTCGAAATGGGACGTGCGCTTGCGGAGCGGCTCGGCTATGCGCCCGCCGACCTCGATGCCATCCCGAGCGAAGCCATCGATTCGTTTGCAGGCGTGGGCTACTACTTTGACCTCGCCCAACTGAAGGCAGGCGAGACGGTGGTCGATCTCGGCAGCGGATCGGGGATGGACAGCTTCATCGCCGCCGGCAAGGTCGGCAAGACTGGCACCGTGATCGGCGTCGACATGACCGACGAGCAACTCGCCAAAGCGGATCGCCTGCGCGCCGCAGCGGGATTCGGCAATGTCGCCTACCGCAAGGGCTATATCGACGCGACCGGACTTGCTGACGCGTCGTGCGACGCGGTCATCAGCAACGGCGTGATCAACCTCGCGCCGGACAAAAGGACGGTCTTTCGCGAGGCCGCGCGTCTGCTCAAGCCGGGAGGGCGGCTTGCCCTCGCCGATATCGTCACCGAAACGCAGTTGCCCGAAGGCATCACCTGCGACGCGACGCTCTGGGCCGCTTGCATCGGAGGCGCGATGCAGGTCGGCGATTACACCTCGGCGATCGAGGCCGCGGGGTTGCGAGTGACACAGGTGAGGGACAACCCGCAGTACCAGTTCATTTCGAAAAATGCCCAAGGTGCGACGCGAAAATACGGCGTGAAGAGCGTCTCGCTCGTCGCGACAAAGGATTGAAATCGCAGCCGCCGGGAATGCGGCTTTGCCGCATCTCCCGCCAATTTTGGCTGCAGCCATTCCCTGCGGCTGGGCGCGCTTGCGCTTCGTCCCGATGACGCCGAACCATCGAATGCTCCGGCGTCGCAGGAGCGTCGCTCGTACCGCCCGGCGAACTGCGTCGTTGGCGTCCCATGAGCAATGCCGGCATATCTGTTGGCGCATTCCGTGCATGGCAGGGATGCGCTTGGCGAGATCGACTCCGATGGTGATAATTCCCATGATTGCCCCGGCCGAAGGCGTTTGGTGAAGGGCTTCAGCTTTCCACCGTGGCACTTTGATGCCGTAAGCCGTAAGCCGTAAGCCGTAAGCCGCAAGTCTCGCGACGCGCGGCTGGCTCGGGACGGGGAGGGCTCTTTCGCTCGTCAGGCGTCACGACCCGCCGATCCGCAGCTACAGGTGAAGGACTTCACAATGAGCGTTCAACTTGACCACGCGATTGTTCCGGCCCGGGACAGAAAAGCTGCGGCTCAGTTGCTGGCTACTCTGCTGGGCGTGCCGTGGGCAGAGTCCGGCGTCGGCCCGTTTTGCCCGGTCTATGTCAATGAGGGCTTGACGCTGGACTTCGACCAGGCCGATGGCACCTTTCCCATCCTGCATTACTGCTTTCGCGTGAGCGAGGCCGAGTTTGACGACATCCTGTCCAGAATCAGGGCCTGTGGCATTGAGTACAGGAGCACCCCGCACGGCCCGGTTGATATGCAGATCAATACTCAGCATGGCGGCCGGATCGTCTATTGGAATGAACCGGACGGACACGTGTGGGAAGCCCTGACGGTCAGCTACGCCCGGCAGCCGGGGAAGGAAACCGACACCGCCACCTGACTCTTCCACCTTGTGGTGCCGCCAGTGCTGTTTGGCTACGAATGCGGCCTCAAATTCAGCGAAGGACAAAACATGAGCGAGAAAAAGGAAACAGTGCAGAGATACATGGAGGCCTTCGCCCGGTCTGACCACGCGGGCGTTTTAGCGTGCCTGACCGATGATGTGGAGTGGGTCATCCCGGGCGCGGTTCACCTCAGGGGAAAGGCTGCCTTCGACAGGGAGATCGAGAACGATGCATTCGTGGGAAGGCCCACCATAGGCGTTACTCGCATGACCGAAGAGGGTGACGTCGTGGTGGCCGAGGGTACGGTGCAATGCGCCAGGAGGGCCGGCGGTGTACTTGATGCAGTTTTCTGCGATGTTTTTGAAACGCGGGGCGCAAAGATTCAGCGCCTCATATCGTATGTAGTCGAGCTGAAGGCATGAATAGCGCCTGATCTTTGACTGGAACAGGTCACAAGGAGTCATCAGAAGTCACCAGGATTCAACAGGAGATTGAGACATGTCCAGACTGCGCTTCAAAATCTCAATGTCGCTTGATGGCTTTGTTGCGGGTCCCCACCAGAGCGTGAAGAACCCGCTCGGGATCGGCGGCGGGCGTCTTCATGAGTGGGCCTTTCAGCTTGCGGTGTTTCGTGAACTCCTTGGTCTGGAAGGCGGGGAGGTCAACGAAAGTACCCCGGTCGTCGAGGAGTCGATCGCCAACATCGGCGCGACGGTGATGGGGCGCAACATGTTTGGCGGACACCCCGGCCCCTGGGATGCCAAAAATCCATGGAAGGGCTGGTGGGGCGTCAATCCGCCGTTCCATCATCCCGTGTTTGTACTCACGCATTACGCGCGTGAACCACTTGAACTGGAGGGAGGGACGACCTTCACGTTTGTGACCGACGGCATCCACGCGGCGCTCGAACGCGCGCGTCAGGCAGCGGGCGGCAAGGATGTGTCGCTCGCAGGTGGGGCGAATGCTGCCCGGCAGTATCTCGCAGCCGGACTCGTGGACGAGATGGAAATCAATCTCGTACCGACGCTTCTTGGCAGCGGTGAGCGGTTGTTCGAGGGAGTCGGCGACAACCTGAACGGCCTCGATCTTGTGCGGACGGTCGCCAGGCCAAAGGTGACGCATCTGAAGTTTGCGAGGCGCTGAAGGTTGCTGATATCAGCGAGGTTGCCGAACACAGGCAAAAACGGGGGAGTCCATGCCATCGGTCAATGCCTGCGGCGTCGACTTACTTTGGATGCCGGGCGGTGTGCACAGTGCACTTTGGACAAGACAGGAGAACGCAGCATGTCTGAGCCTATCGTCTACATCGACAACTCCGAGATTCGTGACGGAAAGCTCAAGGAGCTCAAGACGGCCATGAGCGAGTTGGTCGAGTTCATTGAGGCCAACGAACCGAGGCTGATTGCCTACAACGTGTACTTTGGGGGAGACGGCACCCGGATGAGCGTCGTCCATGTCCATGCTGACTCCGCTTCATTGGGTTTCCACATGAAGGTTGCGGGCCCCTTATTCCCCAGGTTCGCGGAGTTCATCAAGCTGCTGACGATAGACGTTTACGGCAAGCCGAGCGACGAGCTGGTGGAGCAGATGCGACAAAAGGCCCGGATGTTGGGGAACGGGATTGTGCGGGTGCATGAACTCCACGCGGGGTTCGCGCGGTTCAGAGCCTGCTGAGCCCGGGTGACCCCGATGGACCCAACGGCAGCTCCATGCTGGAGCCGGACCGCGACGTCTCACCCCACAACGACCTCGCTGATTTGAATCACGGGTGACAGGTTTCTTGCGCTTCGAACGTTCTCACCAAAGCGGCTTGCTGAGTTGCTGGGCGAACGAGGAAAACATCAGGTTAAAACTGATGCTGACTCTCTCGTCTGCGCTCCCGTTGGCATCGACGGAGTGCTCCAGGTAGGAGGGGAACAATAAAAGCGTGCCCTCGCGCACCCGGACCACGACCTGGTCAGTGTTCTGCGCCGTGAGTTCGGTGACTGGCGGCCTGATGACGCTGGCTTGCTTTCTGGGGTCGTGGAAGTTGATGGTGTCGGCGCCTTCACCGGTGCGGACGTAGTAAACGCCGCTGAGAAAGTTGTTGGGGTGGCTGTGCAGCTTGTGCGATGCCCCGGGGGCCAAAACGGTGGCCCAGCAGCCGGTGATCTCGTAGTCCATCTTGCCAATGCACAGGAATCGGAGGATGCCGGCTGCACAGTGGTCGATGCACGGGACGAGTTCGCGCATCGCTTCGTGTTGGTGAAAATCCTGTACCGATTGCCATCCCTGTCCCGCCTTGAGCGGGGGCGCGTCGCGCCTGATGTCGGCCAGTGCTGCCAGGATACGCGTGCAGATGGCATCACGCAGGCCTGGCTCAACCTGGGTCTTCCAGACCAGGCTGGGAAACATCGAAATGACTTCCGACGACTCTGACCACTGACGAGTGTTTTTGTCCATGGGTCAAGGCTTCCGAAAAATCGGACCCGGCGCCACCGCAAGGATCCGTAGCCCTTGTGCGCAAAGGCCTTTCACAGTGGCTACCGCGCTTGCTTGTCCTGTTTCATCATAGTTAATTCAGAGGAGCACTGCGATGAAACTGCGATGGTGCGCCAAGCGGCAAATCGGGGAAGGGGGAGGGCGGATTTATTCAAGATGAGCCTTGCGCCCGTGAATATGGGGTGGTTTCGAGCCTGAAGGTCCAGGGGGCTACAGTGCCCGAATGCCGATCCGGGCCGAAGCAGTGCAAAAACCGGAGTCGCACCCTATTTCCCGGCTCTCGTCAGCTAGCCGCAAGTCTGTTATCAATAATTAAGAATTCAGTTTGATGATAAACATTACGGAGACAACGCGTGTTCAAAGCACTTCAACTCACCAAATCCGACGCCGACGCCGGTTTTGCCGCCGCCATCACCGATATCGACGAATCACAATTGCCGGCAGGCGATGTACTGGCCATGGTGGAGTACTCCACGCTCAATTACAAAGATGGCTTGGCCATCACCAACCAGGGGCCGGTGGTGCGCAATTGGCCCATGGTGGCGGGCGTTGACGGCGCCGGCACCGTGCTCGAGTCCAGCCATGCGGACTGGAAGCCGGGCGACCGGTTTGTGCACAACGGCTGGGGTCTGGGTGAAACGCGCTGGGGCCTGATGTCTGAGCGCGCGCGGCTGCAGGGCGATTGGCTGGTGAAGCTGCCGGCTGCGTTCACCACCCGCCAGGCGATGGCCATCGGCACCGCGGGCTACACCGCCATGCTGTGCGTGCTGGCTCTGGAGCAGCATGGGGTGCAGCCTGCGGGCGGTGAAGTGCTGGTCACCGGGGCCACGGGTGGTGTGGGCAGTGTGGCCGTGGCCCTGCTCAGCAAGCTGGGCTATACCGTGGTGGCCGCCACGGGCAAGGCCAGTGAAGAGGCCTACCTGAAGCAATTGGGTGCCGCGGGGGTGATGGACCGGGCCGAACTCTCGGCCCCCGGCAAACCGCTGCAAAAAGAGCGCTGGGCTGCCGTGGTAGACGCGGTGGGTTCGCACACGCTGGCCAATGCCTGCGCACAAACGCGTTACGGCGGTGTGGTGGCGGCCTGCGGGCTGGCGCAGGGGGCGGATTTTCCGGCGACCGTGATGCCGTTTATTTTGCGCGGCGTGACGCTGGTGG
The DNA here is from genome assembly GCF_056401235.1 of Polaromonas sp. P4_F9. Classification (NCBI taxonomy): domain Bacteria; kingdom Pseudomonadati; phylum Pseudomonadota; class Betaproteobacteria; order Burkholderiales; family Comamonadaceae; genus Polaromonas; species Polaromonas sp. P4_F9. The sequence goes on from NZ_JBFUJT010000025.1 coordinate 81,071, forward strand.
GTATCGACAGCGTGATGGCGCCACTGCCCAGGCGCCAGAAAGCCTGGGCTCGTCTCGCGCAGGATCTGGATCCGGCCAAACTCGACGCCATGATTGAAGAAGTGCCACTGGCCCAGGCGCCTGCCAGGGCTGCCGACCTGATGGCAGGCAAGGTGCGCGGCCGGGTGGTCGTCAAGATATGAAGCTATGAAGCTATGAAGTGGGGCATGAAGCCGACAAGCGATAAAACCGGAGACAAAGCGATGAGCAACACGATGAGCAACACGCAGGCAGAAACTTACAAAGCGTTCTACCAGCGCTCGATAGACCAGCCCGACGCCTTCTGGGCCGAGCAGGCCCGACTGATCGACTGGCACAAGCCGTTTGACCGGGTGTGCAACTACGACAAGCCGCCGTTTGTGCAATGGTATGAGGGCGGGCAGACCAACCTGTGCCACAACGCGGTAGACCGGCACCTCAAGGAGCGGGCAGATCAGGCGGCGCTGATTTATGTGTCGAGCGAAACCGGCCAGGAAAAAACCTATACCTTTGCCGAGCTGCATGTGGAAGTGCAGCGCATGGCGGCCAGCCTGAAGGCGCTGGGTGTGCAAAAGGGAGATCGCGTGCTGATCTACATGCCGATGATTGCCGAGGCGGCATTTGCCATGCTGGCCTGCGCACGCATTGGTGCCATTCACTGCGTGGTGTTTGGCGGCTTTGCCAGCGGCTCGCTGGCTTCGCGCATTGACGACGCCACACCCAAAGTGGTTGTCAGCGCGGATGCCGGCTCGCGCGGCGGCAAGGTGGTGGCGTACAAGCCGCTGCTCGACGAAGCCATACGCCTTTCAAGCCACCAGCCCGAATCGGTGTTGCTGGTGGACCGGAAGCTGGCGCCCATGGCGCTGGTGGCGGGGCGTGATCTTCTGTGGGGCGATTTGCGCCAGCAGCACGTCGATGCGCAGGTGCCGTGTGAGTGGCTGGACTCCACCGCCATCAGCTACACGATTTACACCAGCGGAACCACTGGCAAACCCAAGGGCGTGCAGCGCGACACGGGCGGTTACGCCGTGGCGCTGGCGGCCAGCATGAAACATATTTTTGACGGCCGGCCGGGTGAAACCTATTTCTCCACCAGCGACATTGGCTGGGTGGTCGGGCACAGCTACATCGTCTATGGCCCGCTCATCGCCGGCATGGCGACCATCATGTATGAGGGCCTGCCGACGCAGGGCATGGACGGCCAGCCCGACGGCGCGATCTGGTGGAGCCTGGTCGAAAAATACAAGGTGACGGCGATGTTCAGCGCGCCCACCGCGGTTCGCGTGCTGAAAAAGCAGGACCCGGCGCTGCTGAAAAAACACGATTTGTCCAGCCTGCGTGCGCTGTTTCTGGCGGGCGAGCCGCTCGATGAGCCGACGGCACGCTGGATCAGCGATGGGCTGGGTGTGCCCATCATCGACAACTACTGGCAAACCGAGTCGGGCTGGCCGCTGCTGACGGTGGCCAACGGTGTGGAGCGCACGCCCAGCAAGTTTGGCAGCCCCGGGGTTCCGATGTATGGCTACCGCGTCAAGCTGCTGCATGAGTCCACCGGCGAAGAGCTGACGCTGCCCAACGAAAAAGGCGTTGTGGTGCTTGAAGGCCCCACGCCGCCAGGCTTCATGCAAACCGTCTGGCAAGACGACGCGCGCTTTGTCAACACCTACTGGAAGACCGTGCCGGGCAAGATGGTCTACAGCACCTTCGACTGGGGCATACGCGACGAAGACGGTTACTACTTCATCCTGGGCCGAACCGACGACGTGATCAATGTAGCCGGGCACCGTCTGGGCACGCGCGAGATTGAGGAAAGCATTTCCGGCCATTCCCTGGTGGCCGAGGTGGCGGTGGTGGGCGTGGCCGACGCGCTGAAAGGGCAGGTGGCCATGGCGTTTGCCGTGCTCAAGGATGCGAGTTTGTTGCAGGACGGCGCGGCGATGCTCAAGCTGGAAGGCGAGATCATGAAGCGCGTGGATGGTGACCTGGGCGCGGTCGCGAGGCCTGCCAGGGTTCGCTTTGTCACGGCGCTGCCCAAAACCCGCAGCGGCAAGCTGCTTCGCCGCGCCATCCAGGCGGTGTGCGAAGGGCGCGATGCGGGTGATCTGACCACCATGGACGACCCGGCGGCACTGCAGCAGATCCGCGACCGCGTGGCAGGCGTCTGAGAGCACCTGCGGCAAAGCGCTGCTGACTTCCGGCGTCCTGCAACGCCCCCCTGTCGTTCGAGGATTTCCTGAGATCGCTTTGAAGGCGTTTTAACCGGCGCCTTCAAGGCAGGTTCTCATGCTGCCACGCCTGAGCAAGGCGCCATCCTTCGCAAGGTGCAGCGGAATAGATGCCTGGAGGCGCAGCCCTTCCAGGTCTATCCAAGGGTATCTACGGAGCCACATTTAACGGCGCGCGATCAAAATATCAGTAATTGCTTATATTTAAGGGTCAAGCCCGTGAAAACCCAATGAACCAGATGATCCAGGCCGGTGCGAAGACCGAGCAGGGGCGCGTGTTTGAACTGGCCGCCGAGTTGTTTGCGGTGCTGGCCACGCCGATGCGCCTGCGAGTGCTGAGCGCCTTGTGCGAGCGGGAAAAGTCGGTCAATGAGCTGCTGTCTGAAATCGACACCACGCAGCCCAATCTGTCGCAGCATCTGGCGGTGCTCTACCGCACTGGTGTGCTGGCCAAGCGCAAGGAAGGCACGCAGGTGATTTACCGCGTGCAAAGCGAAAAGGCCGTGGCCTTGTGCCGAAGTGTTTGTACCCAGATTGCCATCGAGCTGGATGAGCCCGATGCCGTGCCGGTGACCGAGAGCCTCACGCCCAAAGCTCCCCAAGCCAATACCCGCGGCCGCCCAGCCTGACCCCGAAAGTTTGATCTCTATGTTGAGCGGATTCATTCAACGTGCGCCTGAAAACTTTTTGAGCCGCGAGCAGATCCAGGAAGTAAGGGCAGGACGCCGCGGTTTTCTGGCGGGAGCGTTTTCAGCCGCCGCCGGGGTGATGGCGGCAGGTCAGGCCCGTGCCCAGACAGCCGCGAACGCAAGTGCAGCGACTGCGTTGGGGGCGGGTGCCGACGAAATCCTCAACCTGCCGGCTCATGGCAAGGGCCTCGGCCAGCCAGTGGCGGCCAGGGGCTATGGCCTGCCCAGCGAGTGGGAAAAGAACCTGCAACGCCGTGAAAGCCCGGGCCTGACGCGGGTCGCCCAGTCGAGTGTCAGCTTTTGTCCGCTTCAGGGACTTTTCGGCATCATCACGCCCAGCGGCCTGCATTTTGAACGGCACCACCAAGGCTGGTGGGATATTGATCCGTCCCAGCACCGGCTGATGGTCAATGGCTCCGACGAGGGCATGCTCAAGCGCCCCATAGTGTTCAGCATGGACGACGTGATGCGCCTGCCGAGTGTCAGCCGCATGCATTTCATCGAGTGCGGAGCCAACACCGGCATGGAGTGGGGCAATGCGGCAGTGCCCACGGTGCAATACACCCACGGCATGCTCAGCTGCAGTGAATTCACCGGCGTGCCCTTGCGCACCCTTCTGGAGTTGTGCGGTGCGGACTTCCGGCGCGCCAAATTCATCCTGGCAGAAGGCGCGGACGGCTCTGGCATGACGCGCACCATTCCCATGAGCCTGATCATGAATGGTGAGGTGCTGGTTGCTTACGGGCAAAACGGCGAGATGCTGCGGCCCGAAAACGGTTATCCCTTGCGCCTGATCGTGCCGGGCGTGCAGGGCGTCAGCTGGGTCAAGTACCTGCGGCGCATTGAAGTGGGTGACATGCCCTACGGTGCGAAGGACGAGACCATCCACTACGTCGATTTGCTGCCCGACGGCACGCACCGCCAGTACACCAGCATCCAGGAAGTTAAAAGCGTGGTCACCTCGCCCAGTGGCGGCCAGGTGCTGCTGCAAAAGGGTTTTCACACCATCACGGGCCTGGCCTGGAGCGGGCGCGGCAAGATCCGGCGGGTGGACGTATCGACCGACGGCGGGCGCAACTGGGCACCAGCCAGGCTCGAGGGGCCGGTGCTTTCCAAATGCCTGACGCGCTTTAACGCTGACTTTGTCTGGGACGGCAAGCCGGTGATTTTCCAGAGCCGGGCCGTGGATGAAACCGGGCAGATCCAGCCGACCTACGCCGAATTGCGCAAGGTGCGCGCCTCGCGCAGCATCTATCACAACAACGCCATCCAGTCATGGCTGCTGGAGGAAAACGGCGAGGTGAAAAATGTCCAGATCTAGGTTCAGGCTGCTCCAGGGAGCCTGGCGGCTGACCGCTTGTGCCTGGATGCTCGGTGCGGGCGCAAGCCAGGCGCAATCCCTGCCAGCGCCAAAGCAGACAGCAGCGCTGGTTTCGCCGGCGGGTGCGGGTGCGGGTCCGGGGATTGCGGGTGTTGGTCGAACCGCCACGCCCGCAGAAATCAGGGCCTGGGACATTGATGTCCGGCCTGACTTCAAGGGGCTTCCCAAGGGGCAGGGCTCGGTACGCCAGGGTGAGGTCTTGTGGGAAGCCCAGTGTGCTTCCTGTCACGGCAGTTTTGCCGAGTCGTCGGAGATATTCACGCCGCTGGTGGGGGGCGTGACGGCCCGGGACATTCAGTCCGGCCGGGTGGACGGCCTGCTGCCGGGAGCCAACCAGCCCCATCGCACCACGCTGATGAAGTTGTCCACGCTGTCTACCCTGTGGGACTACATCAACCGTGCCATGCCCTGGAATGCACCCAAAACGTTGACGGCCGATGAGGTGTATGCCGCTACCGCCTATATCCTGCATCTGGGCAATGTGCTGCCCGCAGACTTCACGCTGTCGGACAGCAACATCCGCGAGGTGCAGGCCCGTCTCCCCAACCGCCATGGCATGACCACCGCGCACGCGCTATGGCCCGGCAAGGAACTCGGTGGTGTGGCGCGGCCCGACGTGCAGGGCTCGGCCTGCATGAAAGACTGCAAGGCTGAAGCTGTTGTCAAAAGCTTTTTGCCGGACTACGCGCGCAATGCGCACGGTAACCTGGCGGACCAGTCGCGCCTGGTGGGCGTCAGCCGCGGGGCCGACACCACACGGCCGCCCCAGGCCCCGGATTTTGGGTCGCATCGTGATGTAGCCCAATACGAGCGGTCGAGTGGTAGCGCTACGGAAAAAGTAGCAACTGTCGCGATGGCATCCGCCGCTCCCACTGCCATGGCTGTCCCCGCAGGTTCTGCGGAGGTCATGCCGCTGCTGCAGAAGAATGCCTGCGTCGCCTGCCACGGCATGAACAGCAAACTTGTCGGCCCATCGTTCAGGGAGATTGCCGCCAAATATAAAGATCATGCCGATGCGGTGAATTACCTCTCGGGCAAAATCCAGGCAGGTGGACAGGGCGTCTGGGGCTCCATGGCCATGCCTGCGCAGTCCTTGAGCCCGGCCGAATCGGCCCGGGTTGCCCGGTGGTTGGCCTTGGGTGCCAGGCAATGAAGGGTGAAGTGTTAAAACTGGTGCGCGTTGAAAGACCGGCACCGGAACAATGAACAATGGTGGGTACTGCGCCGAAATATCGTTTGGGAGAAATCCTCTCCCGGTGCCCGGTGGTTTCGGTTTGTGTCCAATGATGCTCAGGTTTCAAGACATCGAAGTTAGATAAATAAGGATAAGGAGTTCAAATCATGGAACGTCGTGAATTTTTAGCCAGCAGTTCTGGCGCCACTGCGCTGGCCCTCGCTGCTGCTTCTGGCTTGGCGCCGGCCTACGCGCAAAATGCGCCTGCCTGGAACAAGGTGGCTTTTGAAAGCAAATCCTTCGCGGAGGCCGCCAAAGCCCTGGGCGCCACCAGCGCACCGGTTGAAAGCAAGGAACTGGTATTGCAAGCCCCGGAGATTGCCGAAAACGGCAGCGTGGTGCGCGTTGGCGCGCAAAGCAGCATGGCCAACACCACTCAGATTGCCTTCGTGGTTGAAAAAAATCCCAGCGCACTGGCGGCGCTGTTCGATATTCCGGCCGGCACCGATGCCAGCGTCTCGACCAACATCAAGATGGGCCAGTCGTCCAATGTGTATGCGCTGGCCAAAGTCGGCGACAAGTATTTTTACGCTGTGAAAGAAGTGAAAGTCACGCTGGGCGGTTGCGGCGGCTAGGTTGCCGCGCCCCGGTCTCACGTCAATCACAGTTCAAGTCAGGAGAAAAAATGTCAGATCCAATGCGAATCCGGGCCCAGGCCCAAGGTGATAAAACCACGGTCCGAGTGCTGGTGAGCCACGAAATGGAGAGCGGTCAGCGCAAGGACGCCGCAGGCAAGACCGTGCCCGCCTGGTTTATCCAGACCATCAACGCCACCTGGAACGGCAAAACCGTGATGAGCGCCCAATGGGGTACGGCCGTGTCCAAAAATCCCTTTGTGCAGTTCAGCTTCAAGGGCGGCAAAGCCGGTGACAAGATCGTGGTGAGCTGGACCGACAACCACGGCGACAAACGAAGCGACGAAGCCGTCATTGCCTGAACGGCAGTATCGAAGTATCGATATCGCACCCGCGCCGCACCAGCTTCGGGTGCGACCCCACCATAACGAATAACGCGAATAACGCTTGAGGAGACCACGATGAAATTAAGCCTGTTAGGGCTTGCGGCACTGGCCGCGCTGGCGGTTTTTCCCCTGTCCGCGGCCGCGCAGAAAAGCACCGCCGAGGGCATTGCCGAGTACCGTGCGATGCTGGCCGATGGCAACCCTGCCGAGCTGTATGAGGCCAAGGGCGAGCTGATCTGGAAACAGGCACGCGGTCCGAAGAATGCTTCGCTCGAAAAATGCGACCTGGGCAAAGGTCCCGGCGTGGTGAAGGGCGCTTTTGTCGAGTTGCCACGCTTCTTTGCGGACACCCGGCGCGTGCAGGACCTCGAGTCGCGCCTGCTCACTTGCATGGAGCAGCTGCAGGGTTTCAACGCGGCCGAAATCGCCAAAACCAGCTTCGGTGCTGGCGAGCAAAAAACCATCGAGTCGCTGGTCGCCTATATTTCGGGCGAATCGCGCGGCATGAACTTCAACCTGCCCCAGGCCCACGCGCAGGAAAAGCTGATGYATGAAGTCGGCAAGAAGGTGTTCTACCTGCGCGGCGGCCCTTACGACTTCTCTTGCGCGTCCTGCCATGGGG
>NZ_JBFUJT010000026.1:0-85961 GCF_056401235.1 Polaromonas sp. P4_F9
AGCACTGTCTGCGGCGGCACGCCTAGCCAGGACCGCTTCGCTGGGTTTTGTTAGCGGCTCTAAGTGCGCAAATTCGCTAAAAGACGGCTCCCAAACTTCAATCGGGTTTGGTCCCATGGCGTGAAGCGGCGGATTTGAAGCAGATCGTCGCCCGTGCGGGAGGCGCCCCACTCTGTGCTAACGGCAGCATCAAAGCCCAGGCTGCGCACCACTTCCACACTTTCCGGTATGTAGTCTTCACCCGGTTTGCCGTTGGGATATGCGAACAGGCCAACGCGCTCACCCAGCAGTTGCTCTAAAAAAATCTTGCTGTCCCCTATTTCCTTTCGGGCCTGCTCCTCGGTGAGCCGGGCCAGGATGGGATGAGAAACCGTGTGAGCACCGATCTGCATGCCAGCATGGCGCATGGCTTTCACCTCGTGTGAAGTCATCATCAGGTCGTCAGGTGGCTGCACCTGGGCCAGATGAGCCAGTTGTTCGGTGATGCTGATTCGTTCAGCAACGGGCCGGTACTTGATTTGATTAATGAGGGCAGCAATAGCGTCCTTCTTTTCATCAAGGGTCCTAACGGGGTATTGCCCAAAACCCAGTGAAGAAAAATCCAGCAACGGTGTTTTGCTGGCACGAATGGTCTCGATGATGGTGTCGTTCCACATGCGGCCGCCATCCAGAAAACCGGTGGCAATGAAGAAAGTGGCACTCAAGCCGTGGCGCTGCAGGATGGGCAAGGCGATGTGGTGATTGTCGGCATAGCCGTCGTCAAAGGTGATGCAGGCGGCGCGTGCAGGGAGCGTCCCGGATTTTAGGCGGGCCACAGCTTGGTCAAGTGGCAATACGTTGAACCACGACTTGAGCCAGCCACAGACCTCATCAAACCGGCGGGCATGCAACTCATCAGGAAACAGCGGGTCGGGCTCTGGCAATACCCGGTGAAAGATGAGCACCGGCAGTCGGGCACGGGGGCCAGCGGGCGACATCAAATGGAACAGTGGCGTGAGCAGCGTCATGGCTGGGTCGGCTTGGCATTCTTGCTCAGTACTCCAACTTGCGCGGAAGCTTCTTGCTCAACCTCTTTGATCCACGCTTTGCCATCCATCCAGCGGCGGCCCAGCACGACGAGAATAATAATGTTGTAGGGCAGGTCGTAATACGACAGGCTGAGGAAAGCGCCCCCCACTGCATAGCCAGCCAGGCTAACCTGACACATAGCCCCCAAGTGAGAGAGCCAATGGGTTTGAGGTAGTTCTTGCCCTTGTAGTCGCAAACGCCCAGCCGAACGCCAGACCAAAATCCAAAGCAGCAAGAACAGGAAGAGGCCCACAAAGCCATGCTCACCCAGCACCATGAAGTAGATGCTGTGCGCGGCATGAATGTCCAGAGGATTGGGCGCATACAAGGCAAACAGAGCAGGCTCGTAGATCATGAATCCACCGCCCAAAAAATTGGCTTTCGCCAAGTTCCAGGCCATCCACCAGGCGTTGATGCGCCCGGTAAAGGATGTATCTTCGCTGTAGGTGCCGATCGTTTCCATCCTTGCCCACCATGGCTCTGGCATGAACGACAATAAGATGACGCTCACAACCACGAGCAGGCCGGCCCCTACAAATTTCTTGTCGCTGCGCCACCACAACACGACCCCCATGGCCGCGATGGCAAGCAGGGCACCGCGGGAGTAGCTACCCAATGCTGCAGTGGCACACAGCAGCATGGCTACAAATAGCCCGCGTTTGATCCATACCGACTCAGTCGTCAGCTGCAAAAAGCGCATAAACGGAATGATCATTATCAAGGCCAAGGCGATCTCGTTATTGCCTTCAATGAAACTTCCAGCTGGCCCCCAGACCCTGTAACTCCCTCCGGTTGTCAAAGTGAACAGCCCCCCTTTAACACCGTAAAAACCAAGGGAACCTACCAACACCCATGCCAACAGCATGATGTGCTTTTTTGAATAAAGCACCACCATGGCGACGAGTACCATCAGGTCGATCTTCATGACCCGATTCCACAAGGGGAAACTTAGATCAAAATGAAACGAGAATGGCAAAGTAATGCACATCCAAAGCATGAACAGCATCAGCACGACTGTTTCACGTGTCACAAAGAACTGGCGTCGGTCACGGGTGAGCAACACGCCCAGCAGGGTCGCCCCGGCGACGGTAGCAGCGACCGGCATGCTGCTCAGGTGCCAAGTGTACGAATGCGGGTTCATGATACTGATCCAGGTCCAACCCAGAATGCCGATCCAGGGGTGCAATAGACCATATGCCGCAATACCAACGATGACTGGGCCGAGTACCAAGTCACGCATGGACTGACCCCAGTACCTGGGCTGCGAAGCCACTAATCAGACCGACCCGCGCTTCGGACATGCTTTGATAGAGCGTCGAAAAGGGCAGCAAACGGATAATTTCGATCTTCACATCATCTCCCTCGTTCACGACCCAGCAGAGCCCAGTTGGCTTGCACGGGGGGCATTTCCTTTTCTGATTTCTGAAAACAAGCTGACCACCTTTTCAGCATGCTGTCTCCATGTAAGTTGTTTCCGTGTGATGACCTCGCCGGCAGCAGCAGCGACCCGCTCACGCAACTCCACATTACCGGAAAGTGTATCGAGCGCTTTCTCGATACCGTCCGGACCTTGGGGGTCGTACAAAAGGGCATCTACACCATGGGTAAGGATTTCGTGATGGTTGGGCTGATCGGGCGCGATGACGGCTTTTGAGAGCGCCAGGTACTCGAACAAACAAAGGGGAGAGGCGTAAGGTACTAAAGCAGTCTGCAAGGCAATATCAAAAGCCATGGACAGGGCGGGAACCTTCTCACGTTCCACGGCACCCGTGAATGTGAGTCGATCTGACACGCCGTGGCTTGCCGCACACTGCTCCACTTCGAGGCGAGCGGGTCCATCTCCAATTACGAGTAGGTGAACATTTTGATCGGCAGCCCGCAGTGCGATCCATTTCACGATTCTGTCGAGCCTGTCCCACTCGCGAACAAAACCGGTAAAACCCACGACGACACGCCCGGTCAACCCGAGCAATGCCTTCGCTTCTGCACATGAGGGAAGAACAGCGTAGTGGTTCTCATTGATGGCGTTGGGAATGACCCGAATCCGACCGGGATCCACTCCCTTTGAAACCATGTAGTCTGCAAGGACCTGAGTGACTGGCAGGATCACATCAGCATTTTTCCAGACGTACAGCTCCAGCTTATCTGCAAGTCTTGGCCATGCGAGACCACCATACTGACGCCGCTCAACTGCCATGGGCGCATTCACTTCGAGTATCAGTGGCAAACCGAACCGCTTCTTCACCCATACGCCAGACAACAGGTAAAGGTTGTAGCGCTCGTAGATGCCATCTGGTTGAAATTCCCGGATATTTCGAACCAAGCGCCTGTAGGCCACCAGCGAGTAGGCCAGTTCCGCCAGCTCGTAAACCGATCTGGGCAGAAATACCTTGAGTCGCCCCACCCATCCGGCACTGCCCCCAGAGGGGTTGTGCCCATCCACACTGGGCGCACATTCCCTGACGATATGGCCATTGGACCTGAGCCCACGAATCATCTCTTCAATATGCGTGGACTGGCCGTCACGAGATGCGGTTCGATGATGATAAAGAATTTTCATATATGCAACACGGGCGTGGCTTCCATTAAACCTTGTACGTGACGTTGCGCAAGAAGGCGTCGTACATCAGCAGCGCCCAGAGCGGCGTACTGTGATCACGAGCGCCTGACTCATGCTGCTCGAGCAAATGACGGATCGTGGTGGGATTGAACCATCCAGAATCAGCCACATAACTACCCAAGAGTGCCTCGCGCACTCTCATGCGCAATGGACCGCGAAACCATTGCGCCAAGGGAACTGCAAATCCCATCTTGGGCCGGTACAGCACATCGTGTGGCAAGTGGGGTTCCAGGGACCGCTTGAAGATGTACTTTCCTTCTGATCCCCGCATCTTGAATGCTGATGGCAGCGTTGCCACCCATTCCACCAGTTCATGGTCCATCAGCGGATCGCGCACCTCCAGGGAATGGGCCATGCTGGCACGATCGACCTTGGTATTGATATCCCCGACCAGATAAGTTTTGAGATCAAGGTACTGGACTAGCGCAAGCGGATCAGCCGTACCAGCGAGGTTGGCGTGCCAGCGAAACACCTCCCTAGCACTGTACCCACCAAGCTCCCTTTTGAATGAGTCACTGTAAAGCTGACTGCGCAGGGGCTCACGAATTAGAGACATCGTATGGAAATACGCCTCGACCGAATCGCGTGCCTGCGCTTCAAAAGTGGTCTTTGCACGGAAGATGCGGGGCGCCCAATCAGCTTTTGGATACCATCGCCCCAGCGCACCAAATACCGCACGGCGCAATCCGAGCGGCAATGTCACACGCAATTTTTGTTCTAGCAGATGCGTGCGATAACGGCGGTAACCTCCAAAAGTCTCGTCGCCACCATCCCCTGATAACGCTACAGTCACGTGCTTGCGCGCCAGCTGGCAAACCCGGTAAGTGGGGATGGCTGAACTGTCGGCATAGGGTTCATCGTACAGGCGAGCCAGCGTGTCGATGAGGTCGAAATCGTCGCTCTCGACGGTTTCAACGCGGTGGTTGGTGTGGTACCGGTCGGCGACTTTTTGCGCAAACGCGGACTCGTTGAAGGCCGGGTCGTCAAAGGCGATCGAGCAGGTGTTGACGGGGTCAGCGCTCAAGCCGGCCATGGTGGCCACCACCGCGCTGGAATCAACACCACCCGACAGGAAAGCACCCAATGGCACTTCGGCGATCATGCGCAGGCGAACAGACTCCTTCAGTCGCTCCACCAGCTCGGCCCGGGCGTCGGCCTCCGAGATGGGATTGTCCAGGCTGAACTTGACATCCCAGTACGCCACCGGCTCACGCATCGGCTGGCCACGCCGGATGGTGAGGGTGTGGGCCGGCGGCAGCTTGTTGGCTTGCTTGAAGATGGTGCGGGGTTCGGCTACATAGCCCAGTGCAAAATACTCTTCCACCGCCAGGGGATCGATGTCGCGACGCAGGCCACCGTGTGCAAGTAGGGACTTGAGTTCGGAGCCGAACAACAGCATGCCATCGTCCAGCAGCGCGTAGTACATGGGTTTGACGCCCAACCGGTCCCGCGCCATGAAGAGGGTCTGCTGGTTGCGGTCCCACAGGGCAAAGGCAAACATGCCGCGAAAGCGCTTGACGCAGTCGACACCCCAGGACTCCCATGCGTGGACGATGACTTCGGTGTCGCTCTTGGTATGGAACACATGGCCTAGCGCCAGCAGTTCGGGGATAAGTTGCTGGTAGTTGTAGATCTCTCCGTTGAAGATAACCACCACTGAACCGTCTTCGTTAAATAGCGGCTGCTGGCCGGTGGCAATGTCGATGATGGACAGGCGCCGGTGGCCCAGGCCCACGCCGGGCTCGATGTGCAGACTGCCTTCGTCCGGGCCGCGGTGCAACTGCGAGTTGTTCATGCACTGGAGTACGCCGCGGTCGATGTCACTGGCGCCGCGGGTGTCAAAAATTCCGGTGATTCCGCACATGTTGCCTGCTAATCTTGTTGAATGAAGCAATTGAGCCGCATCTGCTAATCGTACACAGACTGGTAAGTGGATACCATAGCCCGTATGCTGAAATTCGCCTGCATGCGCTGGCGACCTGCTTCACCCATGCTGCGGGCCTGTTCCGGATTTGACGCAAGCGCCACCAATTGGTGAGCCATTGCCTGCGGATTGGCAGGCGGAACCATGTACCCGGTCCGCCCATGCACCACCAGATCAGCATTGCCACCCACCGCTGTGGCAATCACCGTCAGGCCGCTGGCCATAGCCTCCAGAATGGCGTTGGAAATGCCTTCGGCCAGTGACGGTAAGGCAAAGGCGTGCAAGCCACGCATGATGTTGGCCACATCGATTCGCTCACCGGACAGCCATGCCAAGTGGGCCACTCCTGCGGCCTCCAGCACAGCCAGGGCTTGCGCGCGCAAGGGCCCCTCCCCCACCATGACCAATCGAATCCGGGTTTCAAGTTCAGGTGCCAGAGCAAGAGTCCGAACAAACGCGTTCGCCAGCATGACCTGATTTTTGACGGTCTGCATGCGCCCCACTGTTCCGATAAGCCAGTGTCGTGCGGGCTCGAACGGGCAACCGGCTATGCGCTGCGGCCCATCACACGCCGGGTAAAAGTGCTCGGTGTCAACCCCGTTGTAGGCCTGAGTTATTTTGTCGTGCCGCACCTTCACCTTGTCCACCAAGTAGTCGTCCAGGTCACGCGACAGGGCCAAGTAGTGGTGAACGAACGGCTTGTAGAAACGGCGTATGCGCTGGTAGGCGACGTTGCTGCCGTCCAGGTCGCCCACATCACGGCCATGTTCACCGTGGAACCGGCACGCCCGCTGCACAAGCTGGGGCCTGCACTTCGAGCGCGGCAAGGTTTCGGCTGTGGACGATGGCGGGGCAGAGTCGACGGAACAGTTTGAATAGCTTGGGGTATTGCCAGAAGCCGTGGCCTGGTGGCTTGCGCAGCGAGATGAATTCAACATCGGTGCGCTGAATGCGCCGGGAGAAATCTGTAACCTCGGTCGGAGCCAGCACAGAATGCCGATACGCCTGGTAGGGCATGTGGTTGATGAGGTTGATGAGGTTGATGAGGTTGATGAGGTTGGCAATGCCATTTTTTAGCCCGCCAGTGTCGAAGCGGTACATCACGTGGAGCACAAGTGGACGAGGATCACCCTGCATATACAGCCTTTGATGACCGCATCGTGCTGCCATAACCTTTTACAGGCCCTTTTACAGGCGTCTTTACAGGCGTCTTTACAGGCGCCAGAGCCGGTAACCAGCGCCTTCAATGGCGCTACGGTCGAAAGCCGCTTTAACGTCAATGAACGCGCCACCTTTTACCAGTTTTTTTGCAAAATCGTCCATGCTTAATTCGGCAAATTCCTTATGAGCAACCGCAGCTACGATCGCATCAGCCCTGGGCAAATCAGCCCAGGCCAACAGCGGCACACCGTACTCATGCACGGCCGCATCAGATTCAGCCAGCGGGTCTGTCACATACACTTCTACACCATATGACTTGAGCTCATTGATGATGTCAATGACTTTGGAGTTGCGCAGATCGCCACAGTTCTCCTTGAACGTGAGCCCGAGCACGTTCACCTTCGCACCCTTGATGTGGCTGCCCGCTGCAATCATCTGCTTGATGGTCTGCTCTGCAATGAATTTCCCCATGCCGTCGTTGATGCGGCGGCCGGCCAAAATAACCTGGGGGTTATAGCCCAGCATTTCGGCCTTGTGGGTCAGGTAGTAGGGGTCAACGCCAATGCAGTGGCCGCCCACCAGTCCCGGCTTGAATTTAAGAAAATTCCATTTGGTACCAGCGGCTTCGAGTACCTCCGTCGTGTCAATGCCGAGCTTGTCGAAAAGGATGGACAACTCGTTCATCAGGGAAATATTCAGATCGCGCTGGGTGTTTTCGATCACTTTGGCGGCTTCTGCGGTCTTGATGCTGGAGGCGCGGTGCACACCGGGCACGATGATGGTCTCGTAGAGCCTGGCCACTTTGTCCAGCGTCTCAGGGGAATCGCCCGAGACAATTTTGAGGATTTTGGTGAGAGTGTGCTCCTTGTCGCCAGGGTTGATTCGTTCCGGCGAATAGCCCACGAAAAAGTCCTGCTTCCACTTGAGGCCGGATTCACGCTCCAGCACGGGGATGCAAACCTCCTCGGTGGCGCCTGGATAAACGGTGGATTCATAGACCACGATCACACCTTTCTTCATGTGACGTCCGACGCTGGTGCTGGAGCCGATGAGCGGACGAAAATCGGGAATATGGGCGTTGTCTACAGGTGTTGGCACAGCCACGATGATGATGTCAGCCTCGGCCAGCATGCTGGGGTCTGCGGTGTACACGGCGTGGAGAGACGCCCGCATTTCCTCGTCTGACAGCTCACGAGACGGGTCAATGCCTTCAAGGCATGACTTTACTTTGGATACTGCAATATCAAACCCGATGGTGCGCAGGTGCTTACCAAACTCCACCACCAACGGCAGACCCACATAACCCAAACCGATCACAGCAACTACAGTCATTTTGAAATCTCCATCGCATTCAAAATTGTTATCACTTGCTTTGCCGCGCCTTCAACAACAGTGCCTCGACGGCTTCGTAGTTAGTCGACAAAAAGGATTCCAGCACAGCTTGTTCAGCTCCAGCCGGAGCTTGGGGGGTGTAAACAACAATGACTGCAGAGTCATCGCCTTGTCCCGTCAAACGATAAAACGCGCTGTATGCTTTGGCAACGTGGTCACTGGCGGTCAAAGTGCCGTTGATCCAATATATTTGCCAAACCGCCAGACGACCTGGATTGCCCTGCGCCGACAGAGCCGCTCCGCGCAGCTCGGCGGTGCGCACGCTCACCACTTTGTTGCCCACCTTGACAGTGCGACTACTRCCGGCCACCTTGGCCCATTGGGAATCATTGCTGTTGACCAGCACATTGCTCGAACTGACCAGCTTGCGATCGTAGTCCTGATGCCGGTAGTAGCCCAGATACAGCCCGACGATGTGACCCTGGCTGGCGTAGCTTTTGTTGATGACGGCAGATGGATTCTGGAAAGCCGGTTTGAAGCTTGCCGCAACGGGTGCGGCGGCTTGCCAATCTGCAGCCAGAGTCGTCGGCGCGATGAGTGACACCGAGGCGTCGCCCTCAGCCCGGTCAATGAACCACAATGCGATGTGCGGCATAGCCACCAGCGCCGCAAAGCAGGCCATGGTGGCCCACAGCCTGGCAGCGGATAAAGTCTGCTCGGCGGGTTGCTCTGTGCTGCGCACATCGATCGCTTTCTCGGGCTCGGCCCAGCGGGCGCCAATGGCGAACATCAGCATGATAACGATGCCAAAAAAGAGCCAGCCGTAAATCAGGTGATCAACGCCTACTGCGAATTTGTTGCCCGAGACGTGGCCCACCATGACGATCATGTAGGCGCGCACCCAGTTGGCAGCAATGGGCACCAGTATGGAAATGATCACGAACAGGATACGGCGCTTGGCCGATTGGTAGTTCAGATAGGCAAAGATGGTGCCGACGGTGAGAGATGCGATCAAATAGCGCACACCACTGCAAGCCTCCACCACAGACCAGTTGCCAGAGGGAATGACAAACTGCAAGCCTTCCCGGTAGACGGGAATGCCGCTCAGGCGCAAAGCAAAAATAGTGAAATCGGCTGTCCAATCCATGAGCTGGGGCATGACGAACTCACCAATAGGCACGGCAAAAAACAGGAAGCCCAGCGGAAAAACTATCAGCCGCGTAACGGACCAGCCCAGCGCAGCAGGCACCGCCAAAACCAGCAGCGCCACAAATGCCAATTGGGTGACGGCATTGACTGCCACCAAATCGCCCAAAAACCAGGCAAAGGCCGCGCAGGCCGCCAACAGAAAAACGCCAAGCGCCGGCTGTGGTGTTTGCGCTGCCATGAGCTGGCGACGGCGCCAGACGAGCCACAGCACAATAGGTGGCACCAAAAAAGCATGGGTAAAGGTTTCAGACCGGGCCCAGATGGTCACCATGGCGATGCCGGTATCGCGGTATAGAAACAAGGTCCAGGCCAGTAACAGGAGCAGAGCCGGGACGGCCTGACGCCACGGTTGCGCCAGGCGGACCTCGCCCTTGAGCAGGTTCTGACTGACGATTGAGTTCATGCGTTGCCGTGTGCAAGTGGTGGGTCGCCCAGATAGCGGTCCAGACTCGCCATATGGGCGTCCCAGCTGTAACTTTGTACTACACGCTGCCGGCCAGACTGACCCACTGCAGCTGCTCGGGCAGGAGATCTCAGCAACGCATCGATTTCACGAACAAAGTCAGCGGCCTCTGCGGCAGAGACCAACTCTTCGCCGGGTCGGGAATCAATTACTTCGACACAAGCCTGCGACGCCACCACGGGGCGGGCCATGGCCATCGCTTCGAGAATTTTGTTTTGTATGCCACGGGCCACGCGTAAGGGCGCAACGACGACTGCGGCGTGTTGCAGGTAAGGCCGAACGTCTGGCACGGTACCGGTGACTACGACGGCATTGGATGCAAGTGCCAAAACGGCGGGCGATGGGCTGCGCCCCACAATGTAGAAGCGCAACTGTGGCCAGGTCTGACGCAGAACGGGAAGGATATCCTGCACAAACCAGGTCACGGCGTCGATATTGGGCCAGTAGTCCATGGCGCCGGTGAACACCAGCGGTATTTGCTCCGGGTGGACCCCGCTGCCGGAAAAAGGGGAGCTATAGCTGGGGTTGGGCGAAAAATACTCAGCATCAACACCGTTGCAGATGACTCCAACCCGGTTGGCGCTCTCGGGGGCCTTGTGGCAAAACAAGGCAGTTTCGTTTGCCGTGACAAAAAACGATCGTTGCGCGCGGGCCGCCACCGCGCGCTCGTAGGCCAGCAAGCGCTCGCCCTCACGCCGGTACAGCCAAGACAGCGGCCATTTGTGGCTGGTGGCGTATTGCGTCCACTTGGCAGAATCCACATCGACAAAATCCACCAGCATGGGCGGGAGAGCGCCGCCGGACGTGCCCGAAACATACTGCGCCATGACGGAGGAAAAAATGATCGT
Organism: Polaromonas sp. P4_F9; assembly: GCF_056401235.1. Classification (NCBI taxonomy): domain Bacteria; kingdom Pseudomonadati; phylum Pseudomonadota; class Betaproteobacteria; order Burkholderiales; family Comamonadaceae; genus Polaromonas; species Polaromonas sp. P4_F9. The sequence goes on from NZ_JBFUJT010000026.1 coordinate 10,626, forward strand.
GGCGTCCATTTTGTTAGCTTCCAGCGTCTGGTTGACCCACGCCTGCAAACCTGTATTCTGGTAGTAACGCAGGCTTAGCGCCTGGTGCGTTAACAAGCCACTTAAGCTTCGCAGCCTCGCTGTGCGGGGGGTAAGTCGCGCCACATGCAGGTCGGGGCAAATCGCACGCACGATGTCCACATAGGCCTCGTCTTCCGGGTCGTCCACAAAGGTACCCAGAAAAACACGGTGCTGTTGCCGCAGGTGTTTGAGCAAATGGTACGAGCGCACCTTGTCGCCCTTGTTGGGAGGATAGGGAAGCCTGTGCACCAAATAAAGCAGATTACCCATGGTGGTGGTTATCCGAGATTACGTACAACAACCGGCCCCAACCAGTTGGCCAAACCAAGAGGCAGGCGACGCCAGGCCTTAATCATAAGTCTGTACTGGGCATTGCTCGGGTTGTTTTGCGGAATGGCGTGACGCTTGTAAAGCCGGTACTCGTAGTGCAGCGGCGTTGGTTCAAAACCCCAGTTTTTCTTGAATGCGTRAGTGCCTGTGCCTTGCTTGCTGCGGCCGTAATCAAATACCTTGAGGCCGCGGGCGCAGGCGCGACGCATGAGCTCCCAATATTTGAAGTCATTGGCAGCGAACTCGCGAGCGAGCTCAAAGTCGCCGGCGTAATAAGGCAGGACTTCATTGCGAAAGTAAAAACTCAAGACGCCGCTCAAGGGGCGACCATCGGGCGCAAGGACGGTGAGCACTTCGCAGTCAGGACCGAATTCGGTTTGCAATGCCAAAAAGTATTTTTTGGGCATTGCCGGGGTGCCGTGACGGTGGGCGTTATCGGCAAAAAGAGTAAAGAAGCGATCAACGTTATCGTCAATTTCACTGGCCAGCCCGTTTCGGATACCTTTTCGCACCATGGCGCGCTGCTTGCGCGGGATGGCCAGCAGGTTGGCCTCCTCGGAAGCAAGAATTTCTTTGCGGAAAGTGACGTACAGGTCCTGTGTGGGCCAATCGCTGTGACGCGGATTAACGTTGCGCAATTCAAGGTGAGCCACACCGAGGCGTTGGGCAATTTTCTGAGCCTCCAGCTCAAGGGCCTCTGCCGCTTGTGCGTTGAGCGCTGCGACGCCGCCGTACACGGCAAAAGGAAGACTGCTCAACGAGTTGCCAAACAGCCAGCTATTGACATGACCGAGCGGCAGAACACCCTGGATATGGCCATCGGACTCGGCATACAAAAAATAGGTGTCATGTCCAAAAACACCGCGCACAATATTCTGCCAACCGGCACGATGAAAAAAAGTAGCCTCGGGACATGCCAGAACGAACGCATCCCATAACCCCGCCACGGTGACGTCTTGAGGTCCCAGGCGTTTGACGGTCAGCATGGCGTTTTCAKACGAAAGGGCTTTGTTTGCTAAACCTGTGCAGGAAAATTTCGTCCATGCGACCCCACTTGAAGTCACCCAGCAAGCAGTTCAATCGGCTTTCCATGCGGCTAATGTTGACGTAATGCCGAAAGCGCGTCTTCCTGCTGATGCCCGCAATGCGCGGCTGCCCGGTGTCGATCTCCCAAGGATGGAAATAGAAGACGCCCGACTGTCGATCATGCCTGTTCACCCGGCCGAGCATCCAGCGTGACAGGGCGTAAGGCAGCAATCTGAAGTACCCTCCTCCGCTGGACGGCAGGTTGCGGTTTAACACCCGCAGCGTTGTGATCGGAATTTCCATCAAGCCGGGGCGCACCTCGTAGGCAAAACGCGGCGAGTCCGGCATGCCATAGTGGTCGTGCCGAATAGGGTAAATGCTTGAGCTGTAGCGGTAACCGGCCCGAACCAGGCAGTCAAAAGCCCAGAGGTTGCCAGTGCCTATCGAAAAACTAGGAGCGCGATAGCCATTGACTTGAACGCCCGTCAAGTCTTCCAGAACAATCTTGGCCAAATTAATGTCGGCAAAAAAAGCTTCTTCGGACTGGTCGCTGGCGCGCTCGTGACCATAACCGTGGCTGGCCAGTTCGTGGCCCTCCTCGACTATCTCACGCACCAACTGGGGGTAACGCTCGGCAATCCAGCCCAGAGTAAAAAAGGTTGCCTTGGTATTGCGACGCGCCAGCATGTCAAGAATGGCGTTGACATTCCGCTCGACGCGGCATTCACGCGTATTCCATTCGGAACGTGCGATGTGCGATGCAAATGCCGATACCTGAAAATAGTCTTCGACATCAATCGTCAGCGCGTTGGTGATGGTTGAGGTCGGCATACAGATTGATCTATGAGATTGATCTATGTGTTGCCTGATTCCAGGGCCATTGCAGTCTGTTTCGGCTCCAACCATTTGTACAGATCAGCCGCGATACGTTCGGCGGCATGACCGTCCCACAATTCAGGCACCCGGCCACGCTTGCCCCGTCCGTCCAGAATTTCTCGTATCGCACTCAAAATCGTATCGCGGTTACGCCCCACGAGGATATTTGTACCTTGCTCAACAGTGATCGGACGCTCGGTGTTTTCTCGCAGCGTCAGACAGGGCACGCCAAGCGCCGTAGTTTCTTCCTGCAGGCCGCCCGAGTCGGTGAGTACCACAGTGGCACCTGCCATCAGCCCCAGCATCTCAAGGTAGCCCAGTGGCGATAACAACGCCATGCGCGCTGGATCAATCATGGCCGCCAGACCAAAACGGTCGATGTTGCTACGGGTGCGGGGATGCAAGGCAAACACCAACGGCAAGCTGGCAGCAACCTCACCGAGTACACCAAGCAAGGCACGCAGGGTTTCGGGATGGTCTACGTTGGAGGGTCGATGCAGTGTGACCACGCCATAGCCGATGGGATGACTCAAAACCAGGGGGTCCATGTGGCAGGCTTGCAGGGTGTCCTTGGCGCTGCGGGCGTTTGCCCGGCCAAAAATCACCGAGTCAATCATGACGTTTCCCGCAAAGCAAACCCGATCTGGTGGTATACCCTCCCGTGCCAGATTTTCTTCAGCGGTGCGCTCTGTGGTGTAAAGCCTGTCAGAAATTTGGTCCGTGAGGATTCGGTTGATTTCCTCCGGCATGGCTCGGTCGTAGCTGCGCAAGCCGGCTTCAATGTGCACTACCGGCACACCCTTTTTGACCGCAACCAGAGAGCAGGCCAGCGTTGAGTTCACATCACCGACCACCGCCACGCAGGAGGGTTTATGCGCATCAACAACAGGCTCGAACCGGCGCATGACTTCGGCAGTCTGGATCGCGTGCGTGCCAGATCCGACTTCAAGATTGATGTCCGGTCGCGGCAGCCTCAGATCTTCAAACAGGCGATCACTCATGTCTTTGTCGTAGTGCTGACCGGTGTGTACCAAGAGCACGGGCAGGGGCGGAACATGGGCGGCCATGGCACGCAGAATGGGCGCCATTTTCATAAAATTCGGCCGTGCACCCACAACACAGATGACCGGACCCGAAATGCTCATTGGGAACTTTCCTGGCTGATCTTTTTGACCGCCACGAGAAGCTTTTGCAGTATGCCGAGAATTTCGAGGTTGATACGTTCCAGGCGGAACACGCTTCCCTCCAGATGGCGCAAGCGCTCGTCGTGTAGCTCAACACCCAAGGCGTGAATTTGACTGGAAATCGTGCCCGCCAACGCTGGAGCCGAACTCTCCTCCAGCGCCTTATTGGAAGGAACCGCCGATTCATTGTCAATGTCGGACACCACCTTATTGACATCTTCAAGACCAAAAGCGTCTTTGTTGTCCAAAAAACCAAATAGCAACAAGCGATCACAAATCAGATTGACACGGCGGGGAATGCCGCCGGAGGCTTTGAAAATTGCTTCAAAAGCGGCTGAATCGAAGGTGGGACGCCCCGTCGCACCAGCACATTTCAACCGGTGCTCAATATAACCCTGTGTTTCATCTGAAGACAGCGGACCAATGTGGCATGTCGCCGTAACGCGCTGCCTGAGTTGCTGCATGGTGGGGCTTTGCAAAATGGTTCGAAATTCGGGCTGCCCCACCAGAAACGTCTGTAGCAGCGCTTGTTGGCCCAACTGGAAGTTCGACAGCATACGCAATTCTTCTACCGCCCGGGCTGTGAGGTTCTGGGCCTCGTCGACGATCAGAAGACAGCGTTTTCCCTGGCTTGTCTGGTGGACCAGATAAGCCTCCAGCGCCATCAACATGTCGGCCTTTGAAACGTCTTTAACCCGCACACCAAAAGTAGCGGCCACCATTCGCAGGGTGTCGTCGGCATCCAGCTGGGTGGTCACAAGGTTGGCGGCTACGACTTTTTTGGAGTCCAGACTGGCAAGCAGGCCACGTACCATCATGGTCTTGCCCGCCCCAACCTCACCCGTGATGACAATGAAACCTTCGTTTCGTTGAACACCGTAGTCGAGGTAGGCCTTGGCTCGCCGGTGTTGTTTGCTGCCGAAATAAAAATTCGGATCAGGGTTGAGCTGAAAAGGCTTGCTGCTTAATCCGTAATAATCGGAATACATGACTGTAACAATCGGAATACATGAGTCAAAACTGAACAGTCAAACTGCCGAGGACCGCGGTTTCATCGTATGGCGAAGCGCCTCTGGCAACCACGCGGCGCAGCCCCACGGAAACAGCGGTCTGCTTACCCAGTTTACCCGTGACGTTGACGTTGAGGGCTCGCAACGTGGTGTTTTGCAGACTATTCACCCCAGAGATGTTTTGCAGACTATCCGCCCCAGAGGTTTTTTGCTGCGATGCCAGAACACCCAGTGAATAATCAGGGGTTAAACGGTGCGCGTAGTTGACGCTGAAGCCGCGCTGTCGAATGAACGAAGACCTGGTGAAATCATCAACAGCCCTCGAAACGGTGTCAAGCCTGCTGCTTTCGCTTCGCGTGGCAATAAACGTGATGGTGTCTCGCACGCCCAAGAGCGCAAACAGCAAATCTTGCCGGCGTTGCAAGGACACAGCCGACGTCAAGAAGCTGCTGACGACTGGTGTACCGGGACTTATACCAGTGGCCTGTAAGAATACACTCACCAACTGCGCACGCAGCACAGGATCAGGTTCGATAGATGCAAACTGGCTTTGCAAGAGGTCGAAGATGGTTCCCCGACTGGCAATGCCAAGCTGGGTGGGCGTTGTTAAAACATCCTTCGAATCAGTAAATTTCCATGCGGTGAGTGGCGTTCGATGCTCAAAACTCAGGCTGTGAGCGTTTCCGAAAAACCGGCGATCGCGTGAAGCGGACAGGCGGGTCCGCTCTGACGGCGACCAGTTCACCCCGAAGCCGCTTGTGCTGTAGCTCCGCTTGTCGAAGCTTATGTAGTTATTGGCTTCACGCCCGGCATTGGCCGACACGCTTAATTGGGGAGTAATCCTGTAGGACAAGCCAAGGCCAAAACGGTCCGCTTCGGATGAACGACCGGCACTGAAATCAACACGTTGTTGACTGGCGTCAGCCGACCAACCAAGAGTCGTGAAGGGACTGTCACCCGTGAGTCTTATAGCACTGTCGACCGTTGTGATACGAGAAGCTATCGCTGCATCACTGTCCGTCACTGCTCGACTGTAACGTGCCTCATAGTTGGCGATACTGCCCAAACGTCCGCGCAGATAGGGTGATAACCGGTAGTTTGAAACCTCGGATCGATTGGCGTTGACCGATGTGTTGTCAATTGACTGCGTACCAAAGGCAGACACAGCCTGCTGCGAAATGGAGCCGCTGAAATCAATAAAGGCCCAATTATCAACAGCCTCCAGCGTACCAAACGTATTCAGTGCGTTTTGGGTGTGGCTGCGTGAAGAATTTTTAGCATAGGAAATTGCATTCAAGGCATAGTCAAAGTAGCCCTTGACTCGGGCACCATCCATAATAATGCGGATGCCCGGGCTGATTTCGGTAATCAGGTCTGACTGCTGACCGACACTGCTCAGGCGCACGTTATCTGTCAATGTCTCGGTAACGGAGACACGCGGCACAATCGACAGAGCCTGTTTCGGACCCGAGTCTGAGTCAGGCTCCTGAGCAAAAGCGCCAGCCGACACCATAACCAAACCAGCGGCTACCGGCATAGACTTGGCCGTGACTCGCAGCGCCCGTAGAGAAAGCAAACTACACATCATGACTGGGATCGATGCCGAGGGTATTCAGGCTTGCTGCTGCTCGTGCCCGAACCTTGTCCATAACTATACCCATACCCATACCCATACCCATATCCATACCCTCCTTCGGAATCAGATCTTGCTTTATTCAACAGCATTAATTTGACTGGACATGCCTCAATGGTGGCCAGCGCTTGCCGAACCTCCGCCTGCAGAGTCTTTCCAGCCTGCACGACCATCACCACCTGGCCCATATGGGAAGCCAGCACCCGCGCCTCGGTGGCAAGCAGAAGCGGCGGCGAATCAAAAATAATGATGCGGTCAGAATAGCGCTTGGCCATTTCATCCAGCAGCCGGATCATCGCATCACTGGCCAGCAGTTCGGTAGCGCGGGCATGGGGCGTTCCTGAGGGCAGAATGGTCAGCTTGTCGATGTTTGTTTTCAGCAGCATCCTCGCCATGTCCTTGGACTCACCCTGCACCAGATCGAGCAAACCGAGGCTTTCGGGCAGCCCAAGCACTTTCATCACAGAGGGACTCGTGACGTCGGCGTCCACCAGCATCACCGTGTTATCCAGTTCAGTGGCAATGCTCATGGCTAAATTGATGGCGGTAAAACTCTTGCCTTCACCGGGCAACGCGCTAGTCACCATGATCAGGTTGCCATAGGCGATAGCGGATGCGCCTTTACCCATCGCGTTGCTAATGAGCGGCCGCTTAATGACACGGTATTGATCTGCAATTTGGGATCGTGGCGCATTGGGGCTGACAATGCCCGCTTGCGACATTGCCGCCAGATCAATTTCAACCGATCGGGACAGAGGAGCCGACTGAGCCTCGCTCACAGGATTTTGGGCAGCCCCATCCATTTGCGCTACTGGCGGCGGCGTCGCAGGCATCTCAACACCCGCCTGGCGAAGCTGCTCCAGGCGTTGTGCCGCCTGCTCGATCAAGCTACTCATATTTGATTCATCCCGCCCGCCCGGACATCATGGAAAACACGATCATCCCGGCAATGAAAATTGCAACCAACCCGCCTGAAGCGCCCAGAAATTTTTTCAGATCGGATTTTTCCTGTTGTACAGCCGCGTCGTCCATCACCAGTGTCACAATGCCCAGCAGCGGCAAACCCACCGTCTCCCTCAGGGAGCGTCCATCATAAAAGACGGCACGCAATTGGCTTGCGATAAAGGCGGCCGCAAGCCCGGCGCCCAATGCGGCCAGAAACGCGAGGGGCAGCAGCAGCAAACGGTTGGGTGCCACCGGCTTGGGTGACACGCGTGGCGGGTCTATCAAACGGAAGTCTGCAACACCCGCGGCACTGGTCAAATCGCCTGACAGCGCAGCCGACTCTCTACGTGCGACAAGATCGTTGTAATTTTTTTTATGGATAGCGTAATCACGGTTTAACTGGGTAAATTCAGCTTCTATTTGGGGAGCTGTTTTTATCAATTCACGTGCCCGATTGACACGCGCATCGTACTCACCTACCCTGGCGCGCAAAGCGGYCACCTGCACCTCCGAAGTGGCCAGGATACGATTGAGTTCCTGATAAACCAAGGTGTTGGTCGACGACGAAGTTGGGTTGGCCATCGCGATTTTGCGCAATTCATCCACCTCTTTGAGTTTGAGTGTCTCAAGCTCTTTGATCAGGCGCCTGGCGCCGGCAACGTCAGGGTGTTCCTCTGTAAAGCGCTGCAGCAGCGCATCAAGATTTCGTTTTTGAACGTCAATGCGCGCGTCGATCTCAGGTGTCGAAATCGACAGGGCTGATTCTTGAAGAAGACTGCGGGACGTGATGTCAATGTTTTGGGATTTTTCGGCCTCCAACTGACGCTTGGCCGCATCGCGCGCGTTTTCTGCCTCACGCAATTCAAGGCGGGCCTGGCTCAACTTACTGCCCAAGGCACCGAGTTGTCCGGCCATGTCGGTGCCATCGGCAGTTTGAAGCTCAATGTTTTTGACCCTGAATTCCTTCAAACGCGATTCGGCTTCTTCAAGCTTGGCCAAGTAAGTTTTAATCTGCTCATCAATAAACTGCTTGGCCGTATTGGAGTCCTTGCGTGTGTTACCGAGGCTGGATTCAACAAAAATTGACACCAGCGACTGGATTACCCGCTTCGCTTTGTCAGGGCTGGCATCGCGATACGAAAGCACGTAAAGGTTGTCGCGGCCCTCGTTCTTGATTTGAAGCGTTTTCATCATCCTATTAATCAGCGCATCCTGCTCGTCCTTGGACTGGACCTTTAAATCCAGATCAGCCATGCGCACGAGTTTTTCAACATTGGGACGGCTGATGAGCGTACGACTCAGCATGATCACCTGTTGTTCGACGTTAGGCTGCACCGCCAAGCCCGACATCAAAGGCTTTAATATGGACTGCGTGTCGACAAAAATACGGGTTGATGCTTCATATTTGTCAGGCACTGAAAGCACCACAAACGTACCAATCGCGGCGCCCCCCCAGGCAACCAGCAGGCCAAGCCAACGATGCCTCCACATGCTTCTGGCAGCGATGAATAATTGCTTAATCAGCTCGTCCATCAGATCAGGTCCTTGCGGCAGAATGCGAACGCTGCCATACCTTCGTCAAGCGAAGCAGCAAACAGAAAGGACGCCGGCCTTAAAACCAGCCTTGCGGAATGATCAGGATGTCGCCAGGCTTCATTTCAACATTCGCGGATATGTCGCCTCGCTTGATCAGATCTTTGAGTCGCACGGAATAGCGCTTGTTACCCTCCGAAGCACGCGTGATGGATGCCCCGTTGCCATCGGCGAAGTCCGTCAAGCCGCCCACTGCAATCATGACGTCCAGCACGGTCATTTTTTGTTTGTAAGGCAAGAACTGCGGTTTGGTCGCCTCGCCGACAACTCGAATTTGTTCACTGTACGGCCCGACAAAACTGGTAACGATAATCGTCACAACAGGGTCACGCACCAGTTTGCTCAACGCCTTCTCGACCTCTCGGGCCAACTCGACAGGGGTCTTTCCTTGCGCGACGATCTCGTCCACCAATGGCGTCGACACTTTGCCGTCCGGACGCACAGGAACCGTCAGGGAAAGCTCCGGGTTACGCCAAACGATGATGTTGAGCGAGTCTCCGGCGCCCACAATATAGTTGTAATCAACGGAGGCGGCGACGGTCGGCGCGGGAGGGTACGCGGTCGAAAAACCGGAACATGCGGATAGCAGACCGACTAACGCACCCAGAGCGGCCCAACGGGACGCGGTTTTAATAGTCATAAAAAAAATTTTCATAACATATCCCCTAAAAATGCGCCCAAATGTTTGCACCGGATTTGGAGCTTTGACTATAGCTCCTTCCCCAGCTGTCAGCAATAAGACAAGTTTGAATCCACTGCGATTTAAATTTTGCGGAGTTTTGTGGACGGGCTCAAGCACCTCAAGCACCAGATCTTCCGCGTAGCACGGGGCGTATAAACTTCAGCAGCGCCTGCTGTATTGGGTTGGAATTTCCAAATGGGCGCCAGGTCAATTTAAGCTTTTGATGGTAGGCGTCGAAGTGAATTCCCCACGGAGCGGCCTTGATGGAGCCCCGCCCCAGCAACACCTTCAAGACATTAGCGCCCATCACGCCAGCGCAAAGGTCGCATGCCATGATGGTTGACGGCCCCCTCTTCTCCTGAAAATTTACCGATTCGGGCGCAACCAGGTAGTCGCGTTGAAGCATCGCTGGTGACAGGCCGGCAATGAAACGGGCGTATTGCTCCYGCGACTCGTACCCTTCCACTTTGAAATAGTCCTCAAAACTCATGCCATCAGGACGAAAGTAGAGAAATGCAGTGCCCATGCCCAGCGGTGCTGCGGTCATTGCAGGAATACCCTTTTCCCGGCACTTCGCAAATACCATGCGGCGARCTGGCAGCACAAAGAAATCCAGGCCATCCACATAGACATCGGCATCCCGCAGAAATTCGTCGATGTTTTGGGGGGTGATGCCTTGGGGAAACAAGCGCAAATCGATTTCTGGATTAATGTCGCGCGCCAAGCGGGCGACCGTGTCGATTTTTGGCTGCCCCATAAAAGGCATGAAAGCGCCAGCCTGCCGGTTCAGGTTTTGCACATCGAAGTCGTCAAAATCGGAGATGTTGAAATGACTGATCCCTAGCCGGGTAAGCGTCAGCAAGTGCGAGCCGCCCACTCCGCCCAGCCCCGCAATCGCGATACGAGACGTTCTTAACTTGGCCTGTTCGGCCTGTGTAGTCCAGCCAATATTGCGCGAGAACGCGCTGTCGTAATCAAAGGTGATTGGGGCTGCCATAACGCTCTCGATGTGCAAAATCCTGTATTGTTATTGTGCTCTGGCGCATAACCGGGGGACCATCCCTTTGGCCCCGTTACAGTAAAAATAGGGATTGCCTTCGATTGCGGGTCCGCAGGTGCATTTGCCTTGGACACCCGCATGAGACCCCTGATTCAACGCAAGGAAATACCTGTGAGCCTTGACAAGCTGACCCATATTCTCGACCTCGCACGCTGGGCCCCCAGTGGTGACAACACACAACCGTGGCGTTTTGAGATTGTGGACGAATACCGGGTTCGGGTACATGGCTTTGATACACGCGACCATATTCTTTATGACTATGAAGGGCATCCGAGCCACATCGCCCATGGAGCACTGCTTGAAACAATGCGGATTGCGGCATCCGGCTTTGGCCTGACAACCAGTTGGACTGTTTCTTCTCACGGAGAACACCGCAATCCTGTCTATGACGTGAGTCTGGCGCAGGACCCTGCCCTGGTTCGGGACCCACTGTTTGACTGCATCGAAACCCGCACTGTTCAGCGCCGACCGATGAAAACCACACCGCTTACCGGCACACAGCGCCAAGCGCTGATCGACGCGGCGGGCGAAGGCTTTAGCGTGCAACTGTTCGAGTCCTGGGGTGAACGCCTGAAGGTGGCCGGTCTGCTGTGGGACAGCGCGAAAATTCGTTTGACTTGCCCAGAGGCCTATCCAGTGCACAAAGAAGTTATCGAGTGGCGGGCGCGCTACAGCAAGGACCGCATCCCGGAGCAGGCTGTCGGCGTGGACCCGGCGACTGCGCGCCTGATGGAATGGGTCATGCAAAGCTGGGCGCGGGTGGGGTTCTTCAATCGCTACCTGTTGGGCACCGTGGCACCGCGCATCCAGCTCGACCTGCTGCCCGCGCTATGCTGCGCCGCGCATCTCTTGCTGCGCCCCCAACAGCCCCCGGCAGGCCTGGCGGACTGGGTAAACCTGGGTCGCGCCGTGCAGCGCATCTGGCTCACGGCGACGCACCTGGGTTTGCATTTGCAACCGCAGATGACCCCGGTGATTTTTCGTTGGTATGCCCGCGCCGGACGCCACTTTTCGACCGAACCGAGACTGTTTGAACAAGCGTTGAAGTTGTCCAGTGATTTTGAGCGGATTGCCAATTCGACGCCCGAAGACGATTTTGGCTTCTTCGCACGGGTTGGCGTTTCGCCAGTGCCGCACAGTCGCTCGCTCAGGCGCGACCTGGCAACTTTGATGCAGGCTTGAGAGCAGGCACGGCGGCCAAGGTCACTGCCAGCAGCCTGCAAGCGAGATGGAACTTTCCCATTATTTTGTCGGATTTTTTTACATCTGCCGCTAATGCGTTCCTTTGGAATTGAACAAGCTTTTGATTTTTATAGTGAATAGCTGACTGGCATGAAGAGTGCTTGGGTTCGGCATACCATGGCTGATCAGATTCCCTGACACGGTGGCTCACCCAAGTGAGGATGTCATGAAAGGTATAAGCACAAAATTTCAGCGACTTGCCGTTGCGGCAGTGCTGGCGGCAGGTATGGCAGGGACGGCCCAGGCCGCGCTTGACCTCACAGGCGCTGGCTACGTGACCTACGACGATGCCAATTCCTACGCCTTGCAGGTTGAAGGCGTGATTGCTGGCAGCACCGGGCCCGGGAGCCTCTATTATGTCAACTCCACCCCAGGCGCAATCAAGGACCTGATCGTTGTCGCCACCGGCGCCGACGGCGGACCGGTAAATACCAATCCCGCCGGGATGGACGATGCCTTATCGACGCCTTCCGGGGTAAGCGGCAGCAACTACTTTTCGGACATTTGGAACAGCACACTTACTGCCTTTACCACTTTCCTCAATGGCGAAAGTCCGATATTTTTCTTCAACAACAACCAAACCAACAGTGGTGCTTCGACTGACCAAAACCTTGCGGTCTGGGCGCAAATCAGTTTGACAGGGGATGGCCTGAACACGCTATATCTCACCTTCAGCAATTTGAGTAATGATTACGCCTTGTTTACTGAAGGCGGGGGCGGTGTGTTCCTGGGTACAGCTGGGGGCTTCACAGTCGGCGGTATAGACGCAACTGCGGCGAGCCTTCCGGATCCTTTGGCGGGATCAAATGTTGATCCTGTTGGCACGGATTACGTCCTCTCCGGTGGTGCGATCTGCCTGGACGCTGCCAGCGTGCCTATTTCCTGCTCTTCTCCGGGCGCTGTTACCGGCCCAATCAACAACAACCTGGGTGCCAACCAGGCAGCCTATGCAATCGACGTACCTACACTGAACGACTTCCTTGCCGCTTGGCTCTCGGGCGGTTTCGCTGGCTACACCGATATTCATATTGAACTTCAAATGGGTTGCGACCCGGATACCATCGGTACCAGCGGTGGGACAGCGGGTACAGGTGACTGCGTTGGCCGAGATCTAAATAATGGCTATGAACAACTGTTCATCGGCACGTCGACCACCGTCACGCAAGTCCCGGAACCAGGAATTCTCGGCCTGCTGGCGCTCGGCCTGCTGGGACTGGCCGCTACGACGCGGCGGCGCCAAGGCTGACCCCAGTTGGTACGGCAACGCTCAAGCAAGAAGGCCCCTGACGGGGCCTTTTTTCATGGGGCGCCATTTGCACGCTTTTCCAAAGCGGCGACCCGCCGCTGAGCCTTGCCAGATATTTGAACCTTGTCGCTTAAAAAGTTCTTGGCTGATAGTTCTGATAGTTAAAAATCAGCGTCAGGACAATGAAATGAGCGAAACGAAACGACCGGCCAAGTGCGCACTGGAATTCAAGTTGCAAGCCGTCAGGCGGGTCAAGGGCGGCCAAGTGCCGAGTCAGCCTGTGGCGCCAACGTCGGCACCTGCCACGTGGAAACTGCTCGACGAGCTCGACGACTCAGGTTGCTTGCGTCGGTCTGCGGCGCCGCGGCAAGACATATCTCAATGAAAAGTTCCTCGCAGCTTGCGCCGGCTATGCCTGCTTTGGCACCCGGCGCCGACGCCATGCAGGCGCCTGCATTCTGGTAGTCCTTGCGACGCCAGCTAATGTCGAATATTTTTACACTGTCACAGCATCGGCCGAGAAATAAATCGCTAAGTGCTTGTCAATACTAGGTAATTCTCTTTGGGCACGGGCTTTGCATGCATCCAACGCAAATGCAGGGCTGTCGAACCTCGTCAGTCTGCATTTGCAAATCATCTCGTTAAGGAGGACTGTATGTTGAAAAGCAAACTGTCAATTGCGTTTGCCCTTGCTGCATTGATCGCCAGCGGTCCGGCAGCTGCTGTGGGAACCGGTATTGACTTCCAGGTTAATGAGACAGTTGTGGTTGGCGTGCCGGCGGCGGCACCCCTCATCACCGCCGATTCGATTGATTACTCCTACAGCGCAATAATCAATCAGACTCTGGTCGGTCCAACACTGAATTTTGATGACCCGTTCACGGAGACCGGCTTAATCCAAGCGTCCAGTTTCAAGGACGGCATCTTCACGCAGGCGGCATATCTGAACTCCCCTCCTCCAGCCGGCTATTCCATAGTAGGGGACTTCACCGCCACTGGCGTTGCTGGCATCGACGGAACGGGTATCTTGGCCATCTTCAGCACATTTGCATTGAACCTTTTCATTGACACCGACCAAAACGGCATCGGCGACCTTTTGCTCGGTACGGGGGTACTGAACGCTTACAGCGAGGCCCGTATCTTCTCCCCCGCGCTAGCCAACGGCGACTTCGACGTCAACCTGCTCTTTACGCCGACGGTCTTCGGTAATTCGTATTTTACTTCTCCGTCACCTTTCCTCCTGAATATGGAAACCACCGGCGTCACAACGACACTCAGCGGGGTTACGCTGGGAAGTTTTACGGCAACGGCCGACGGCTCTGGCAACCTCTTCGTTAACCAAGTGCCTGAGCCCGGCACATTGGCGCTGCTTGGCCTGGCGCTGTCAGGCTTGGCGCTGATGCGTCGCAGGCGCAACAAGTAAAGCGCCAAGTTAAGACTCCCCAAAAAAAGCGCGCCATTGCGGCGCGCTTTTTTGTTATGGGATCCTGCGCTTGGACGCCTAGAAGTAGTAGGTTCCCAGGACTTGCATAATGCGGCGATCGGGCAATATCCCAAACTCGCTGCTGGCACGACCCATGTTCTGCTGAAGCTGAAAGCTCAGGTCGAAGCTTGGCCAGTGGTGGCGCAACTCAAGCCAGGCGAGCCGGCTGCGGTCGCCGGGATTAAACCGAAGATACGCGGTCAGATCCAGATCCTTGAGCCAGAGGCTTTTTTGTGTGGCGTAGATCAGATAGGCCCGGCGGGGCGCCAGTTCCAGAAGCCGCAGGGCTTCCCGCAGGTACGCCACCTGGGTAGCGGGCGCAGTGCCAAGGGCGGCCCAAGCCGGCTGCCCCATCGCGAAGCCGTTGTATTGGTATTCGGCCGTGACTGACAACTTGCCAGAGGTGGTATACGTGACGCCACCGACAAAGCGATTGCGCGTGGCTTTATTTTCCGGCAAAGCCAGGGCTCGGCTCAGCAAATCGGGCTCACGGCCTCGTGACCACTCGAGATGAGCTACCGCTGCGTCCGACATCAACGCCGTCAAATTGGCGCCCAGCGCGGGCGACAGGCCGCTCTCCTTGTATAGCAGCACCTGGCTGCTGACGCGCTGCGAAAATTGGGTGCCGAGCGCAATCAGGGAGCGGTCCCGATTGTTGGTTGATCCGAGGTCAAGGCTCCAGCCATCCGGATTCGGGCGATCGGCCAATTTCGGCGAATACGCATACGACAATGAGCCGTCGCTCCAAAGCCGTTGCGCACGCAGCATAACGCTGCCAAGACGATTCTGCCGAAGCGCAAGGGGATCGGCGCTAGTCAGGACGCGCAAGCTGCCGTCACGAAAAAAATCGGTGGGATTGTAGCCATAACCCGGCCCATAACGCAGGTTGATACGTCCAAGTTCCAAGACCGTGTTTTCTCCTTCGGGCTGCCAGCTCAAATAGGCCTCGCGCAGGCTGTTCACCGTCGAGTCAGCGCCCGCGTCCCTGGGATAAATGTGATCAAGGCGGTCCGAAATGACGGCGCGCAGTCCCGGGCCAAGCCGGGCCGAATGCGAGAAATCAAGTGAGGCGCGACCGATGTTGCGACTGTCAGGCAAGTAACGCTGGCTGGCGTTGCCTATCGCGCCCTCGACGAAAAACTTGGTGTCCCGAGCAGCTTCAGCCGGGGGGCTGGTGTCGCTTTGCAGACTCAGGGCGTCTGCCTCCGCGTCCGCGGCCAAGGCAGGCGCCTGGATCAACACAACCGCGACAAAGAGAGCGGGAACGGAACGGGTAAAAAAGCGCATGAGGTTACTCCGGCTGAAAACGAGGCAGGAAGTCTCGCTGCATCCACGTATCAGGGATGGCGCGTGCCTTGTAGTCTGAAAAGCGCATGAGCGTGACCAACTGGGGATCGAGGCCGTCAATGATCACGGTCTCGGTCGGGCGCTCTGCGCCGAGCTGGGGCTGAAACCGGCGATAGTAGGCCGTTTTGAGCAAGCGCGACGATTCGGCAAAAAAACGCGCCTTGAGGGGCCGGTTGTTTTCAACATCTACCCACAGCTCGATGCTTGCATAGGTGACATTCGGCGACGATGCACTAAGCGCGAGTTTGTGGGCCTTGCGTGTGCGGCGTTCGCCGTCGAGGATCTCCTCATCGCCAGTCAGCTGCGCTCTGTAGTCCGTCGCCAAATTCACGGTAGCCACATCACCATTGGATGCCTGCCCAAGCAAGCGCTGTTGCGGCGACAGGCGAACGCTCGCCTTACTGGTCGGGTCGTAAAACCACATGTCATTGCCGTTCTTGAGCATCAGTTTTCCCGCATCCCGCGCGGGCAGGACAAAACGGGTCAAGCTGGCGAATTGGCCACCCTGCTTTGGCGTGCGGGAGTAGCTGATAAGTGTACTGGTGTCGACCTGCTTGCCAGCCTGAAATTCAGTCAACGTCACAGTCACACTGAACGGCTGTCCTGGATTGCGGATGGCATCGCTGGCAGCGAGGATCTCTTCTGCGCCAGGCGCGGACCACGCCAGGCCATAGCCGAAGAGGAATGAAAACAGGGCTATTCGTTTCATATTCGTCAAGCCTTTCGTTAAGCCTTTCTCCATCAAACGTGACGCAAGGCCTCGACCACGTCCAGTCGCGCAGCCCGGTGTGCAGGCCACCAGGCAGAGAGGATCGCAATGCAGATGAGGCCGAAGGTTGTGCCAAGGATCATGCCGGTTTCACCCCAGACATTGACAGTGAAGGGCACCAACTCAACGTTGCCGGGAGGCAGCCAGGGCATGCCAATCTGGTTGATGACGACAGACAACACGAGCGCCAGCACAACGCCGATCACTGCCCCGAATAAGCCAAGCAGCGCGCCTTCGGTCACGAACAGCCTGAGAATACCGGAACGTCTCAAGCCCATCGCACGCAGGGTACCAATCTCGACGGTGCGTTCGACAACCGTGGTATTCATGGTGTTGCTGACCGTGAACAGGACGATACCCCCAATCAGCACAAAAACGAAACCAAATATGGTGTCGAACATCAGCATGGTCTGGACATAAAAAGGATTCAGCGCCCGGAAGTCCAGCATGGCCAACGGTTGTTTGGTGGAAAAATTGGCCAGGATAGGCGCCAGACGCGCCTTTGCCGCCGGAATCTGGTCGGAGTGGCGCAGCTGGAGCATGATCGAAGTTGCCTTGGGCGGTGTTTGCCCATAGATCAACTGTTGTAGCTGCGCAAGACGCATCATGAGGGAGACTTCATCAAGCTCCTTGATACCCTGATCTTCTGCACGAATTACCTCCAGGGAGGTGACATTCGGTGCGCCTCGAGCGTTGACGACCAGCACTTCGATCCTGCGTGGATTGGCCCCGGTGGCGCCGGACGCAGCAGGTGTTTCCTGCAGGCTGAGTTGAGCGATGTCATCGGGAAGCGCCAGGCTGTCGGCCTTCTGCTCCTTTTCGGGCTTGGGGCACCGCTCAATTTTCAATGCGTCGCATAACTGCAGTACCCTGGCCACGCCGGTACCGACGACGGCAGCATCTGCGGCCGCCCCTTCCAGCGCGGACAGCGGAGCCTTGGTGCGTAGATCAAAGTCGTTCCAGTGCCGCATACGGTTGATGTCTTCTGCGACGAACCCGGTCCCCATGATGGTCCGGGACACACCTGCTGGGTAATTCCCCGCAATACCGCTAAATTGCAAGGTGGGTGTCGCTACCAGCACCATTTTTTGCAACGCTTCATCGCTTTGAATGGCCGCCAGGATGTTGGTGTAGTCGGCAATGCCATAGGCTGTCGGGTTTCCGCTACCGTAAAGATAAAAATCCCGATGCTGAATCTGCAGATGTCCACCCTTTTGCACGTGTCTCGTGTGCAACTCGTAATTGACATTGGTGCTGAAGCCGCCGAACAAGAGTATCGAGGTGGCGCCAATCGCCATAGCCAGCAAGGTGGCCAACGAGCGGCGACGGTTACGCAAAAGATTTCGCACCGCCAGGGTCAAGGTCATCATGGCACGTCATCCGCGCCTTTGCGACGAACCCCGCGAATCGTTCCGTCGGTCAGGAAAATCGTGTCGTCTGCGGCATTGATCACATGGGGGTCATGAGACGAGAAAATAAAAGAAACTTCATAACGCTCGACCATCCTGCGCATCAAGGCCAAAATGGCAGCCCCGGTCTGGCTGTCCAGATTGGCCGTCGGTTCGTCGGCGATAACCAACTTTGGCTTTCGGGCCAAGGCACGGGCTATTGCAACCCGCTGGCGTTGCCCGCCAGACAATTGACCTGGAAAATTCTTTGCCTTGTCGCCCAAGCCCACTGCATCCAGCAATTTAAGGACCCGTTCACCCCGTTTTTTTGCCGAGGCGCCCGCCAGCAACAAAGGGTATTCGATATTTTCGTATGCACTCAGGACCGGCAGCAGGTTGAAGTTCTGAAAAATGAACCCGATGTTTTTGGCACGGAAGTCCGACAGCGCGTCGTCTGTCAAATTGCCTACCTTGCAGTCGGCCACGATGACTTCGCCTTTGTCAGGCTTGTCAATACATCCGATCATGTTGAGCAGGGTCGTCTTGCCGCTGCCGGATGGGCCCATCAGCACAGTGAAACATGCACGGCGCACCACAATATCGACCCCGTTGATCACCGGGACGCTTATTGAATCCATGTGATAGGTTTTTTCGACCTGCGTGAGAATAGCCACAGGTCGGTGATTTCCCGTTTGTTCCGCTGAAATTTCCAGCACCTCTCGCCCCTATTCATGCACCTGACGGCTGCTGCCTGTCTACAGGCCTGGTTCACGCGAATCTCCAGTGCCGCCGAGTTAAATATTACGGCATTCCAGGCTGTGGAGAACAAATCATTTATCCGATTCTGCAACAGGCTATCGGCCCGGTTCTTGAGGAAGTTCCATGGAGTACCTGCAATGAGCTGCAATGAGCTGCAAGAATGTGATTGGAAAAAACAGGCTCATGTCATTTGAAGAAATCGGCCACCTGGCGAGCAAGGCTGGCAACTACCTAAAATCTTCACCATGACGAAGATTTTGATGGTCTGCATGGCCAATATCTGCCGTTCTCCCATGGCGCAGGCCGTGGCGAGGCAGGTGGCACACGACGCAGGGCGATCGCAAGAGCTTGAGTTCGACTCGGCGGGATTACTTGCGCAACATGCAGGAGAGCAAACGGACGCCCGGGCCAGATTCGTCCTTTTAAGCCGGGATTACGAGCCCGGAAATACGCGAGCGCGCTGCGTGAATGATCAGGACTTCGAGCACTTTGACTTGATTTTGGCCATGGATCGGCCCAATCTGGCAGCGCTGCAGCGCCTTTGCCCGCCACAGCATCTCGGCAAACTGCACCTGCTGCTGGAGTTTGCTCCCGCGGCTGGCGTGGACGAGGTGCCCGACCCCTATTACGGCAACCTGGCCGGCTTCGAGCGGGTGCTGGATCTATGCGAGGCTGGCGCGCGGGGCCTCATCAAGGCGCAGGCTCAGATTTTGTAGTAACCGCGGAACCAGGCCACGAATCGGCCAACACCCTGCTGGACCGTGGTACCGGGTACAAAACCCACCCATTCCTGCAGCGCGTCAGTATTGGCATAGGTAACAGGCACATCACCATCCTGCAAGGGCAACAGGCGCTTTTCTGCCTTCTTGCCCAAGGCTTCTTCAATGCAGTCAATGAAGTCAAGCAGGGCAACCGGATTATTGTTGCCGATGTTGAACACGCGGTAAGGTGCGTTGCTGGTGGCCGGGTCGGCCAGAACTGAGTCATAGGCTGGGTCGGAAACGGCCGCGCGGTCAAGCACCCGGATGACGCCCTCGACGATATCATCCACATAGGTGAAGTCGCGTTTCATGTCGCCGTGGTTGAACACATCGATAGCACGTCCTTCCAGGATAGCTTTAGTGAACAGGAATAGCGCCATGTCGGGCCGACCCCAGGGACCGTACACCGTGAAGAAGCGCAAGCCGGTGGTTGGCAGACCATAGAGATGGCTATAGGTATGGGCCATCAGTTCGTTGGTTTTCTTGGTGGCGGCGTACAGGCTGACTGGGTGGTCCACGCTGTCATGCTCGGAAAACGGCATTTTGGTGTTGCCGCCATACACGCTGGAGCTTGACGCGTATACCAGGTGCTGCACTTTGGCGTGGCGGCAACCTTCAAGGATATTCACAAAACCCACGATATTGCTATCGACATAGGCATGCGGATTTTGCAGGGAATAGCGAACACCTGCTTGGGCGGCAAGGTGGATGACACGATCAAATTTTTCAGCTGCGAAAAGCAAGGCCATGCCGTGCCGATCAGCCACATCCATTTTGACAAAGCGAAAACCTGCGTGTGGTGTCAGCCGATTAAGACGGCTTTCTTTCAGGGTGACGTCGTAGTAGTCGTTGAGGTTGTCCAATCCCACCACTTCGTCCCCGCGCGCCAGCAGGCGCAACGCTGTGCTCATGCCAATGAAGCCCGCCGCTCCGGTCAATAGTATTTTCATAGTCCGAGGTTCGACACGACGTTGATTTGACTTGATCTTAACTTGGGCGTGAATCCATAAAAAAGAACTTATGAGACCGAAGTCCGGACAACGCCTGGAACACGCCTTACGCAGGGCATCGGTTACCAAGCTGTTTGGCCGCATCAATGGACAGTGAAATGGCGTTGCAGCAATCCGTTTCGTGTGTGCGACCACGAAATAGCACTTTTTGAACCATGCCCCTTTTTCAGCCATCCACTTCAGCTCTTGTTCTCCGTATCGCCTTAAACTGGTAGCAACATCACAACCCAGGCAACAGCCCATGATTTTTGTCACTGGTGGAGCTGGCTATATTGGTAGCCACACCTGCGTTGAACTGCTCAACGCCGGCTTTGATGTCACTATTTTTGACAATTTTTGCAACAGCCACCCCGAGGCAGTGGTGCGGATGAAGCGCATCACCGGCAAACAGCCGGAGATGATCCAGGGTGACGTACGCGATCGCCCTGCGCTGGTAGCAGCCCTCAGGGAAAGCAAGGCCTCTGCCGTCATCCATTTTGCGGGACTCAAGGCGGTAGGCGAGTCGGTGGACAAGCCACTGATTTATTACGACAACAATGTTGTTGGCACCGTTTGCCTGCTTGAGGCGATGCGCGAATGTGGTGTCAACAGGCTTGTGTTCAGTTCTTCAGCCACAGTCTATGGCAACCCACAGCGGCTGCCGTTGACTGAAGATCACCCGCTTTCCGCCACCAATCCCTATGGACGAAGCAAGCTTGTCATTGAGGAGATGTTGCGGGACGTCTATCGAAGTGATCCTGCATGGCGGATTGGCATCCTGCGCTACTTCAACCCAGCAGGCGCACACGCCAGCGGCTTGATTGGAGAAGACCCGCAAGGCATCCCCAACAACCTCATGCCCTCTATTGCCCAGGTCGCGGCTGGACACCGTGATTTTTTGAATATATGGGGTAACGACTACCCTACGCCGGATGGTACCGGCGTACGTGACTACATCCATGTGGTCGATCTGGCGCTGGGTCATCTCAAAGCGCTGGAACGCCTGCAGGGCCTCCCCGGATGTCTGACCGTTAATTTAGGCACCGGGACCGGCTACAGTGTGCTGGAAATGGTGCGCGCTTTCGAGAAGGCCAGCGGCAAGCGTGTGGCGTATCAGATCGCCGAGCGGCGGACCGGTGACATTGCTTCTTGCTATGCGGATCCCGCCCGGGCATTTGAATTGCTGGGTTGGCGCGCCGAAATGGATTTGGATGCCATGTGCGCGGACACTTGGCGCTGGCTGCGCAGCAATCCAAGAGGCTATTTATCAAATGAAGACTAATTCTGTTCGGGACACCTTTTCTTGCTGATGAGGTCTTCGCAAGCGCCCTGACATGCGGCAATAAGCGTTGGCTGCGACGACAGGCCAGGCTCAGATCCCACCACGTCGGACAAGGCTGCAGCAGTAGCGTGACAGACGTGCGAAAAGCGCAGATACTGGCATTTATTGCTGGCATTTATGCGCTTGCGCTTTTTACCCCTTCTGCGGATGTTGATGGCGACATTCTGTGTTGCGGGGGCAGCGCAGGGGCAAGACGTCTCGCCCGAGACGTCCGCTGACAGCAGCCTGGTTTCCAAGCTGCGCCTGGAGGCCATCGCCTACGAGCATGGCGAAGGTGTGCCGCGCAATCCTGTTCTGGCTGCAAGCCTTTACTGCAAGGGCGCACGCTTGGGCGACGCGGAGGCGCAATACAACCTGGGATGGATGCACGCCAACGGGCGCGGGGTGGAACGCAGCGACCCGCTGGCTGCTTTCTTTTTTCATGCGGCCGCGGAGCAGGGGCTCGAAGCCGCCCAGCGCATGTTGAAAGTCGTGGGCGTTCCCTCCGCCGAAGTACCCGACTGTATGCGCGATCCTGCACCGCCACCCTCTTCGCCCGGGGCGGTGGGGACGAGCGTGGACTATCGGGCGATTGCCCCACGGAAAATTTTCGATCTGGTGATGAAAATGGCGCCTCAGTATCAGGTAGAGCCGCAGCTGGCGCTGGCAATCATTGCCGCAGAATCTAACTTCAACAGTCTGGCGGTGTCACCCAAAAAGGCCCAAGGGCTGATGCAACTTATCCCGCAGACCAGCGTACGCTTCAATGTGAAAGATCCCCACGACCCAGTCCAGAATATTCGGGGTGGCCTGACCTATTTGCGCTGGTTGCTGGCCTATTTTGAGGGCGATGTGGCGCTGGTGGCCGCCGCCTACAATTCGGGCGAACGCACGGTCGAGCGTTACCGGGGTGTTCCGCCGTATCTGGAAACCCGGGCCTATGTGCAACGCATACTCAAGTCGGTTGGCACCTCGGCCCATCCGTTTGACGGCACTGTGGCCAAGCCCTCCCCCTCCCTGCCCCTCATCCGCTTAGCTTGGCGCATGAAATGATGGCCTGCACCCGCCGGGCTCTAGCCGCCAGCGCGGCTTCCATGTCGCGCGCCAGGTACAGCGGGTGGGGTTGCGTGCCGTTGAGTCAATTTTGGTCACCATGGGAAGGCCGACGCCATAGCTGAGCTGACATAGGAGCTTCCCATTGACACCTGTAGGACGAGATAGTCTCTTGCCAGAATCTCATTTGTTTGCGTGCAAACTAGGCAAATGGAAAAGATTAAAACCTTTCTCTTGAAACTCGCACTGCCCGCTGCATGGTCTTTGTTATTGGCGGTTTTGGCTGCGGCTGATCCGGCGCTTGGTGCCAGCGACAACGCCTTGGCGCAAGGCACATCAGAGATGCCTGCCGAATCAAGAGATGCTGCGCTACTTAAAAAGCACGCGGCACTGGCTGGGCAATTGGCTAGTAACCCCTACGGCAGGCCGCTGTTTCTGCAGTCCTCCGAGACCACCAACATGGTCAGCGGCGATGCCTACGCCGTGCTGGAATCGCCTTTTGCCGCATTCAGCGCCACCTTCAAAAGCCCCAATCACTGGTGTGACGTGCTGATCCTGCATATCAATACCAAGTACTGCCGCGCAGGTGCAGACACCAGCCCAAGCACGCTGAAGATGAGGATCGGCAAAAAAACCGCACAGGAACTCCATGATGCATTTGCACTTGAATTTGCCTACCAGTTGGTGGCTGCCTCACCCAGCTACATCGCCGCACACCTCAACGCCCCCGAAGGGCCTCTAGGCACAAGCAATTACCGTATCGAGCTTCAGGCTGTCCCTCTTGGAGAGGGCAAAACCTTCATGCATTTGCGCTACTCCTATGGGTATGGCGTGGCTGGCCGGCTGGCCATGCAGGGTTATCTGGCAACGGTGGGAAGCGGAAAGATCGGCTTTACTCAAATTAATGAGGGCCAAAAATCCCGATACGTGGGCGGCATGCGAGGCACTGTTGAGCGAAACACCATGCGCTACTACCTGGCCATCGAGGCTTTTCTCGCCTCGCTGGGCCACCCCACGGCACAGCAACTCGACAAGCGCCTGCAGTACTGGTTTGATGCAACTGAAGAGTATCGCCAGCAGTTGCATGAAGTGGATCGGGATAGTT
The DNA here is from genome assembly GCF_056401235.1 of Polaromonas sp. P4_F9. Lineage (NCBI taxonomy): Bacteria > Pseudomonadati > Pseudomonadota > Betaproteobacteria > Burkholderiales > Comamonadaceae > Polaromonas > Polaromonas sp. P4_F9. The sequence continues at coordinate 34,488 of NZ_JBFUJT010000026.1, forward strand.
ACCTGACCATGAAAAAGGCCGAATACCAGCGTCAGAAGAGTTCTTCTTCAAGCTGATCAACATAGACATGGGGGTCTCGGCCCACCCGGCGRCACGATCAGCGGCGGAATTTCATTGGGTGCATAAATTCCGGGGCCTGGCTGCGGGACGGTGGCGGCGGTGGCGGCACTCATGGAGTCGCCAGGGAAATGGGTAGAACCAGGTATCAGCGTGTGCGAGGGCCCCACTTCACCGCCCTGCGGCCGTGGCGCCAACCTGTATGCAGCGCCAGCGCAACCAAGGCACCGGCCACCGCGGCCAGCAAGGCCGACTGATACGGTTGAGCCGCCACGTACCGCCTCACTGTATCCTCGTAGTGGGACGGGAGGTTTTGATGATGGCGGTCACCAACGGTTTCAGGGACAGTTGGCGAGGCGGAAAATTTTTCCGGTTCCACCGCGCCCGCTTCGAGAAGGACCGCCTCTTCTGCCGACTGGAGCACCTCATCTTTGAGTTGCCTGGGAGCGTCTGCCGTAGCCGAAAAGGCAGAGCCGCCTGGGTTGGCGGAGTTGGTGGGGTCAGTGGGAAAAGGCATTGAAAAATAGAATTCGAAGGGTTTCACGCCTTTTGGAATCTGGAGGAACGCTGATAGCCCTAGTTGCCCCTGCTCGCGGCCACGTCGAGGTTTTCGCTTTGGGCCACACAGTAATCCAGCAAGGCGTCGATTTCTGTTGACTTGTCAAAGACAGCATCCACGCCCAGCTGGATACACCGAAGACGCATTTCACGGCTTGTGTAGTTGCTGAAGACCACCATTTTTTGCAGCGTTCCCCGGGTGCGGCAAGCTTCAAGTACCCCCAGTCCGCTGCCACTTTTGAGAAATACGTCAACGATGGCAAGGTCCCATTGGGCATCGTGACCCGTGAGCCAGGCGGTGCCCTCCTCTTCAGTATCTGCCGTACCCACGGTTTCAACCGGCGCGAGCTCTTCCAGCGTGCTGATCAGGTTTTCTCGAATGGTCGGGTTGTCTTCGACCAGGTAGGTTTTCATCTTCATTTTTAGGACTAAGCGCGGGCGCCCGGCGGGAATTAACCAAAGTAACCCCGCCAATCTAAGTGACGACCGGCCACTCAACTGCCGGAGTTACCAGCGAGTGCATGTAGGAGAAAGCGCCATTGCCGTTCGAAAGTCGATAAGCGACAGGCGAGAGGTAAAAGGCAAAAGGCCGGCCTCCCGGCCCTGCGTGGACTTGCTCGATGCAAGGCCCGAACTCCTTTTTCCAAACCCAACCGGGATGGTTGCGACGGCCTTGTCCAGTAAGCGACGTCTTACGCCAGAAAAAGACAGTCCTTACACACAACACGGATGTCCGGCTACCAACATGAGCGCTGCAGGCTTGTATGGTGTCCTGTAGGCCCTTGCGTTGCCCCCTTAATGTTGACCTCAACGGGAATTGCCATGAAATCTGGAGCGGGACTTTTGAACAGTCTGGCGGCGGGAATGCTGACGGTGTGGAGAATTCACGCCAACCCTAAACAGACAGATTTTCTTCATATCTTTCTGACGGTGCTGGTCTGGGCAGCGGGACTGTTCCTGATGTCGCTGCTTTTGCCCGACGATTTGGCCGAGGGCACCCAGGAGTTCATAGGCTGGTGTCTGGCCGGCACGGTTGCAACGCTGGCACTTTTGGCGAGCGTGAAGATGCTTGAAGGGCTGCTCGATTCATAAATTCTCCAACAGCGCTGTTTCTGCGCTGGCCGCACAAGGCGGTTTTCCAGGACGCTGAGGCGGGTCTTCTTTTTTTCTCCTTTTAATTCTCAAGCCCTAAAAATAAGGAATTTACATGCCGCCACCCAAGCGCAAAGCCGCTGGCCCCATCCGGCCCGCGGAGGGCGCCCGAGACAAGCAAACCCAGCTTGATGCTTTTACTCCCGGCACAGCCAGTATTTTGACGACCAGCCAGGGGCTACAGATTCCGGACAACCACAACTCCCTCAGGGGTGGTGTTCGCGGCCCGACCTTGCTGGAGGACTTCATCCTCCGCGAAAAAATCACGCATTTTGACCACGAACGTATTCCCGAGCGCGTCGTCCACGCCCGGGGGGCGGGTGCGCACGGCTATTTCAAGCCTTACAAGTCGATGGTGCAGTACACCCGCGCGGCCTTCTTGCAAGACCCTGCCATTGAAACGCCTGTATTTGTGAGGTTTTCGACAGTGGCAGGATCCAGAGGTTCGGCAGACACGGTGCGTGATGTCCGCGGGTTCGCGGTCAAGTTCTACACCACCGAAGGTAACTATGACCTGGTGGGCAACAACATTCCGGTTTTCTTTATCCAGGATGCGATCAAATTTCCTGACCTCATCCACGCCGTCAAGCCCGAACCACACCATGAGATGCCGCAAGCGGCGAGTGCCCACGATACTTTCTGGGATTTCGCATCCCTGATGCCAGAGTCCACCCACATGTTGATGTGGACGATGTCAGATCGCGCATTGCCGCGCAGCTTCCGGATGATGGAAGGGTTTGGCATTCACGCCTTCCGCTTTATCAATGCCCAGGGAGATTCTCACTTTGTCAAATTTCACTGGAAACCCAAACTCGGGGTGCACGGCCTGGTGTGGGATGAGGCGCAGAAGATTGCCGGCAAGGACCCTGACTTTCACCGTCGCGACTTGTGGGAGGCCATTGAGAGCGGTCATTTTCCCGAGTGGGAGTTGGGTGTTCAGATCGTGAACGAAGGCCAGGAGACCGAGCTTGGCTTTGACATCCTGGACGCCACCAAACTCATTCCGGAGGAGCAGGTTCCCGTCCAGATCATCGGCAAGCTGGTGCTCAACCGCAATCCGGATAATTTTTTCGCGGAAACCGAGCAAGTGGCATTTCACCCGGGCCACCTTGTACCGGGTATTGATTTTTCAAACGACCCCCTTTTGCAGGGGCGGCTCTTCTCGTACACCGATACCCAGCTGTCCAGATTGGGCGGCGCCAACTTCCATGAAATTCCCATCAACCGGAGTGTGTGCCCGATGCATAACTTCCAGCGGGATGGAATGCACCGCCAGACCATCAGCAAGGGACGCGTGGCTTACGAGCCCAATACGCTGGGCAGTGGCGCGGAATACCGGGTGGATGGCGCTGCGCAAGGTTTCCAGTCTTACCCCGAACAACTGGAGTCGCCCAAAATCCGCCGGCGCAGCCCCTCGTTTGACGATCATTTCTCGCAGGCCACCCTGTTTTGGAACAGCCAGAGCGTTGCCGAGAAAGACCATATCGTCGCAGCGTTCAGGTTTGAGCTGTCCAAAGTGGACGTGCCTGAAATCCGGCAGCGCATCGTGGACAACCTGGCGCATGTGGACCTGAAACTTGCCAGCCGGATTGCGGCGCCTTTGGGCATCGCCGCCCCGGACCCCAAAGCCGCGGCGGGCCGGCTAGGCTTTCGGGATTACCGAATCACCAACAAGGTCGATGAAGATCCAGCCTTGCGCATGGCCGGAAGGCCTGGCGGCGGGGTGAGGACCCGCAAGGTGGCCATTTTGGTGGCGGATGGCGTCGAGGCCGCCACCGTCAGGCGCATCCAGCACGATTTGACAGAAGCAGGCGCCCTGTGCAAGCTGGTTGCACCGCATTTGGGAACGGTCAGCACCGCCAGCGGCCGTCAGCTGGCGGTCGACCATACCTTTGCCAATATGCCGTCCGTCATGTTTGATGCCGTTCTGATTCCCGGTGGTGCGGCCAGCGCCGCAGCTTTGAGCGGGCTCGGCGAGGCGGTTCACTTTGTGCTGGAGGCATACAAACACTGCAAAACCATTTGCGCGGTGAACGATGGGGTGCAGTTGCTCGGCACACTGGGCTTCGGCCACGGGAAAAATCCCGAGCTGGTAACAGTCCCCACAGCCGGTGTTCTGATTGCCGATGGGCGCAAGGTGCTGGATGGACAGGTGTCGCAAGACTTCATGGCCGCCATCGCATTGCACCGCCATTGGGACCGCCTCAACGTCGACGCCATTCCGGCTTGATGCTTGAGACCTGGAACTGCAGGCTCGATATGCAGTCCGCGCAGCGAGCCTCAGGGGTTAGCGATCAGGGGGATAGCGTCAACTGGTGCGCGAATCCCGCCGGATTCATTTGCAAAGGCCGGTACTCTACCTGCGCCCAGCTGTCACGCATGTCGCGATAACGGCTTGAAAACACCAGCCCGCTCTGGCCGGTCTGGTAGATAAATCGGGAATTTTCCAGATCTGCCAGGTCGTACACGGTCCGCAGCGACGCGGCCTGCCGATTGGCAAAAGGCGTTTTGTCTCCGTTGGGCCAGTACTGGCCCACATTGACCGTGAAGGTATCGCCACCCGTGGGTGCCCGAACGTCGAAAAACCGCGCCAGCCATGGAACATTGCCAAAGGGCTTGTGCGCGGACAGCGCGTAGTGCGCCCTGCCCCACGCCCACTGGCTGACGTCGTCGCCATAGGCGGCCTGCAGACGGGTGAGTGCCCGGTCCAGCGCGGCGGCGGATTGCGCCGTGCATCCTGCGCTGCCGCACCAGCTGGCGTCATTGCTTTCCAGGATGTTCTCGAGGGTGCTTCTGAAGTGGCGTTTGCCATAAAGCGCCGCGAATGTCCTCTCGCCGAGTCTTGCGCCAATGACGCCCCGCGTGAGTTCGTCCGCCCACGCCGCAAAAATGAGCGGCGCCGCCCTGTCCGACCGCATGATGCCGTCAAAGCCTTCCATGACGCGCCGGGCGGCACCGGCCAATGGGTGCGCGGAAGATTGCGACAGTGCTTTTTGCATGAAGGGCAGTAGCCGAACCGTGGCTGCCGACATTTGGTCGCCCTGTATTTTCTGCATCGAATCCACATCGTGTGTTGGCCTGGCGGCCAGCAACTGCTCAATGCGGTCATAGCGGTAGGGAACGGTCCAATCCTGCCCCATGAAGATGGGGTAGCCTGGCGGGGTGATGCGCTGGTTGGCCGTAGACCACCAACCTTTGGCGGCAATGGCGGCATGGTTTGTTTGAGGTGTTTGCGCGTAAGGCACCCAGCCGGCCCAGTCGTAACGGGCGTCCCATCCTGGCGAAGGCGCTATTCCCAGAATGTCGTTGTCGGGCTTGCGCAGCGGTATCTTGCCGACAGCCTTGAAGGCCGTGCGGCCTGCCACATCGGCCGCCACGACGTTTTGCATGGGGGAGTGGTAGGCCGAATACGCCGCAATCAACTCATCAACCGACTGCGCCCGATTCGCCTGCAGTCCCGCCAGTACGGTCTGGTTGTCTGCGTCGAGGGCGCTCCAGCGCAGTGCAATCACGTATTTGCGGGTGTCCACAAGGTCGGCATGCGACTTTTGAACATCGCTGAGCACGGGGCCGTGACGGCTTTCTCGCACCATCAAGCGCAGATCCGGTTCTCCTTTGACCAGGATGGTTTCCTCATGGACGGTGAAGTCCTCCCAGCGCGTCCCACTGCTGGTATCGTCCGTCCCTGGCACTCTGTATTGCCGGGGATTGGCCGGGTTGAGTTGCTCGAGGTACAGATCCTGTACGTCCGGCGCGGTGTTGGTAAAGCCCCAGGCCAACTTGCCGGTGCGGCCCAGCACCACGAACGGCAAGCCGGGCAAGGTGGCGCCCATGACGTCCAGCCCGATGGTGGCCTGGCTGTCGGGTGCCTGCAGCCGCGCGAAGTACCAGGTGGCCGGCGCCGACAATCCCAAATGGGGATCATTGGCGAGCAGCGGCTTGCCGCTGCTGCTGTGCTTGCCCGCCACCACCCAGTTGTTGGAGCCCTTGCCATCGACTTGGCCCAGCGACTCCATCCAGTCACTGATGCCTGACGACAGGGCGAATACCTTTTTTCCGGCGATTTCAGTATCAAAAAAAGTCCCTCCCCCCGAAGTACGGACAGCTGGAGCTATTATTTTAGGAGCATCTGCTGGGCCCACCCGGTACACCCCCAACCCGGCATACAGCCTGGAGAAGTCGACCCGGGAGGCCGGTTGCTCGCCGGGATAAGGGGGAAACAACTCCCACAGCTGGCGGGTGTCCAACACCCTGGCGGCGGCCAGGCGTGCAAATTCGGTTCCCCAGTTGCCACCCAGGTCGAGGGCCATCATCAGCGACCAGCCCAGGCTGTCTACCGGCGACCAGGCCTTGCCGGCAGCACCACCGGGCTTGACCCCCAGCATGTGGAATTCGGGTGAGAGCGCCTGCGATGAACTCGCATAAAAAGCATTGACGCCATCGCTGTAGGACTGCAGCGCCACCCGCCCCTCTTCCGGCAGGCTTTGCCATTGCCGCGCTGCCGCCCGCACAATCCCCAGCGTGCGCATCAGCTTGTCGGTGTCCACAGTTGAGGGGCCAAACACCTCTGACAGCTCGCCACGCATCAGCCGGCGGTTGAACTCCATTTGCCAGCCGCGCTCCTGGGCATGCACGTAGCCCAACGAGAACCACGCGTCACGCGGCGACTGGGCCCGTATGTGCGTTACATCGGCATGGTCTCGCGCCACTGTCACCCGGCTGCGCAGGCCAGGAACCTGCAACTCACCGTCCRGATCAGGAAAAGCCCGGTAGACATAAAAACCTGCGGCAGCAAGGAGCAGCACAAGCGCCACCATCAATAACCGGGACAACGCCGCCAAAACAAGTCTGAACCGGATCAAGGTTGGTGCCCGCTGAAGTAAGGTGTTGTCGCTGACAGTCCTGAGCCTCGTCGGCGGCCAGGGGCCAGGGTATGAATTCAATTCTGCTATGTCCCAAGGATACGCCGGACGCCCGGCCCAACCTGCAGATATGATGGTCTTTAAGGCCCCGGCTGATCGGCAGAGAATTTGAAACGGACAGAGGGAATCGTGGCATCCTCGAAAGACGCACCCAACGCAATTTCACCGTCGACCAGCAACGCGCATTCCTGCCGGCGCAGGGACACGGCAGCCGCGCTGTCGGTGAACCGTACCCAGGTTCCGTAGCTGCTGAAATCCTCAAGATAAAACTTGCCGGCCCGCCACTCGATTTTGGCGTGCATGCGGGACACCCGCGGGTCCGGCACGACAAATTGCGCTTCAAGATCGCGGCCGATAAAAATTGGCAACTGTGTCGAGCTAAAAGTTGAATTCGCCTGCTTCCAGGATAGCTCGATGGCACCCGCGGGAGCAACTGGCTCGGCAACAGGAGGTGGGCCCAGATTGTCTGCCACGGTAAAAAACTCGGACAGCAATTCGTTTTGCCATTCGATCCGATGCACCGCGCAAGCCTGGCTGCGTCCCCGGATCTCCATGGCGCCCAGGTTACGGGACCGCACGGTGCTGCCCGGCACCAGCTGGCTGATGACCGTCTCGGTGGCAAAAATCTGGCCCGGGCCGGACAAATCACTGAGCCGGGAGGCCACATTGACCGCATCGCCAAAGCAGTCGCCGTCCTGCTCCACGATTTCGCCGCGTGCCATACCAACCTGAAGCCGCATTTTGAGCAGTTCAGGCCAGTTACGAATGCGTTCCCGGTGCACCCGCTGCAGTTCTGTGACGGCCTCAATTGCGTCATTGTTCTCGGGAAACACGATGAGCACGCCATCGCCGAGGTATTTCACGACGCGCCCACTGTGGGCATTACAGACCTTGCCGATCCAGTGAGTCAGGCGCGTAATGGCGCGGGTAGCTTTTTCATTACCCAGTGATTCGAAAACTCCAGTGCTTCCTGCGAGATCGGCAAAAACGACGGTGACTTCTGCCATAGTTATTTTTGGTATTTTGTAGTTGTTTTGGGTTATTCAATCATACGCACACAGCTCGAAATTACAAATAGGCACAACTGAAAGCAACCGTCTTGCCGTTACATCAGCTTGTACCAGATTTGAATTGCAACGCCTTGAATTCCAGAAACTCCTCAAACCCATAGACGCCATTCTCCCGCCCATTGCCCGACTGCTTGTAACCTCCAAAAGGCGCATTGCCATTGAAAGGGCCGCCATTGATATCCACCTGGCCGGTGCGAATACGGCGGGCCACTTTCATGGCATGCTCGTCGTTACCACTCCAGACCGCGCCGCCGAGACCGTAGATGGTGCTGTTGGCTATCGCCACGGCCTCTTCCTCATCTTTATAAGGAATGACAACCAGAACGGGGCCAAATATCTCTTCCCGCGCCAGTGTGTCGGTGGCCTTGATGCCCAAAATGGTGGGCTGCACAAAATAGCCCTTGCCCATGGCAGGCGCTTCGGCGCCACCGGCAATCACCTCGGCACCTTCTTCGATACCGGTGCGGATAAACGCGAGCACGCGGTCGCGTTGCGCCGCGCTGACCAAGGGCCCCAATTTGCTGGTTCCGTCCAGGCTGGGACCAATATTGAACCTGGCGATGGCCGCTTGCGCCAGTGCCTTCGCTTCATCATAACGATGGGCCGGCACGAGCATGCGGGTGTGAGCCGAGCAGGTCTGGCCACTGTTGAGCATGCAGGCCGACACCGTGCCTTTGACGGCGGCTTCCAGATTGGCATCGTCCAGWATGACGCTCGCCGACTTGCCACCCAGCTCCAGCGCCACGCGTTTGACAGTCTGGCTGGCCAGCTCGCTCACCCGCTTGCCGGCGCGGGTCGACCCGGTGAAGCTCACCATGTCGACTTCAGGATGTGTGGCCAGCACCTCACCCACTACCGGCCCCATGCCGTTGACCAGATTGAAAACACCGGGCGGCAGGCCGGCTTCGTGAATGATCTCGGCCAGGATCATGGCATTGACAGGTGCAATTTCGCTGGGTTTGAGCACCACGGTGCAACCTGCCGCCATGGCCGGGGCAATTTTGAGCGTGATCTGGCTGAGCGGGAAATTCCACGGCGTGATGCAGCCCACGACGCCCACTGCTTCGCGCACGACCAGGGAGTTGCCAACTTTTTTCTCCCACTCAAAGCTGCGCGCGACTGTGGCAAAGTTGCCCCAATGCCAGACCGGGCCGCCAACCTGCACAGCCCGCGCCATTTTTAGCGGCATGCCCACTTCGCGGGCAATGGCGAGCGCCAGGTCTTCCGCGCGCGCCTTGACGCCTGCCGCGACCTTGTCGAGGTAAGCCGCGCGGGTTTCCACCGGCAACGTCGACCAGCTGTCAAAAGCGGCACGTGCCGCCAGCACGGCAGCTTCAGCTTCGGCGGCGGTGCCGCTGGGCACCGTCGCCAACAGGGCTTCGGTGCTGGAGTCGTAAACCGGCAGGGTTTCCGAAGACCTGGCGGTGACCCACTGGCCATTGATGTAGTGGGCTGGATAGGCAGTCATGGGCATGGTCATGTCGGTCTTGAAAGGCGGGGGAAATGCAGAGGAAATACAGGGGAAATGTGGGGAAATGTAATTAAGCGGACGGGCGAACTTTTAGCGACGCGCGGGGTACGCGCTGTAGTGCAAAAGAGTTAGTTAGTGTTTATAACCAGAATCGACTTGACATTTGGTTACTAACTCCTTGATTCATTTGTTGTTTTGCGTTAACCAATTTGCGAAATAACTTGCATCAAAGCCGTAGCGCTCTTAATCTACCAGAACAAGTGATCAGGCGTGAACGTAGGCACAACCCGGATAACCCGGCAGAAAGTTTCGAACTCCATGGATTGGTTAAGAACCCATTTGAAAAGCAGTTTGATGGTCTTGCTCGGCTCTGGCGAGGCTTCACCGTCTCTGCTGGAAGACCGTACCGAGGATATTCGCCAGTTCATTCTGGATGAGCTGGGCGACTTCGGCGAGCAACACTATCCCAAAATTACACGCCGAATACGGTACGCCCAGGATCCGCAGGGCCTGTGGTACGCGCGCGGTGACGTGATGGCTGTGCTGGCCGCCATCCACGGAGAAACCATTGCACGCGAAAAAATTAATCGTATCAACGACAAATTTAAAGGCCTGTTGCCGCGCGGCCTGAGTTCACGGCCGAGCTCCCTCACTGCCTGACACCTCGGACACCTGACACCATCAACCAGCCTTGTGCTGGTTTATTTTTGGGTGTTTTTGGGTATTTTGGGGTTTTCTCGCGGGTAGCATGGCCTCAGTGGCGGTTGACCACCAACCTCATCAATCTAATGCTGGTGGCCCCACAACAAAAATGCATCCCTGCCCTCAACAGCCAGCGTGGTTTTACAACCCACTGGCAGCAGCACTTTGGTCGCCACGTGGCCAAACGGCAGTCCGGTCAGCACCGGCGCCTTGATCTGGCTCTGCAGCCAGGCTGCCACCGAAGGTAGTTTGAAACCCTTGTCATGCGGCACCAGCCTGTAATTGGTGAACTGCCCAAAAATGACCGCCTTTTGTTGTGCCAGCACACCCGCATACAGCAGTTGCGTGAACATGCGCTCCACCCGGTAGGGATGTTCGCCAACATCTTCGACAAACAAAATACCGCCCTTGACGATGGGCAGGTAGGGCGTTCCCACCAATGACGACAAAATCGCCAGGTTGCCTCCCCACAGAACGGCATTCTTGATGCTGAATTGAGTTTCAGCCCCCTTCAAACCCGGGTTGTCGGCTATTGAATTCATGGCGGATTTCGGGAGTTGCCAGCCGGTGCCCTCGCCCTGACCCGTGATCAGGTCGTCAAAACAGGCTTCCATGATGTCGTCGGGAGGGACTTCGGTGCCAAAGTCTTCGCCCAGCGCCGGCCCCGCCCATGTGACCGCGCCGGTTTTGGCCAGCACAGCCGACTGAAACGCAGTGAAGTCACTAAGGCCCACGAATTGCGTGCCCTTGTCGATGGCCTTGGCCACAGCCTTGTAGTTGATGCCCGGCAGGATGCGCGTAAGGCCGTAGCCGCCGCGGGTAATGAGGGCCACATCGGCGCCGCTGGCAGCCGCGCGGTGGATGGCCGCCAGCCGGGTTTCGTCATCGCCGGCAAAACGCTGGTGCCTGGCCAGCGCAGCCTCGTCAATTTCAACCTCATGGCCCAGCGCCGTCAGGCGCCGCACGCCGCGTTTGAAGCTCGCTTTGTCGCGCACGGCGCTGGAAGGCGAGTAAATGTAGATATGTTTTTTCACAGGCAGGAGTATCCCATTGCTGATCTGCATCCATGCGGGGTTTCAGGTCACCGTTTGAAGAAGCCGACCGCATGCCTGGCAATTGGCTCACCGTGCTCCTGCACGAAATGCCCGGCCTGCTCCAGCACCATGGGTGCGTCGCAGCCGCGAATAATGCCTTGCAACGCCTGCATGACCGGCAGGCCGAGGACTGGGTCCTGGGCGCCGACAGCCATGAAGGTCTGCCCGGTCCAGCGGTTCTGCCAAAACTCGCGCGCCTCCCTGGAGATGGCGGCGCCATCGGCGTCTTCGGATTCCGGCACCATCGGCGCAAAGGCGCGCAACGCAGCACGATGGCCTTTGTCCGGGAAGGGGGCGTTGTAGGCCGCGCATTCATCAGGACTCATCTGCGGGTTGCCACGGGCAAAAAGGCGAGCCACATCGAAATCCGGGTTTTTGGCGCACATCTCGCGCCATGCTCTGAAACCAGGTGACAGCGACACATCACCGGTAGCCAGCATGGTGTTCATGACCAGCAGGCCCTTGTAGCGCAACGGAGCAACCATTGGCAATGTCAGGCCAAGCAACCCGCCCCAGTCCTGTACGACGAGCACGACGTTTTGCAGGTCTAGCCGATCCACCAGTTCCAGGAGGATCTGGCGATGGACGCCAAAGCTGTGAAAGCTGTCTTTCTTGGGTTTGTCGCTTTTGCCAAAACCGATCAGGTCAGGCGCGACCACCCGGTGGCCTGCCTGCAAAAAGACCGGGATCATTTTCCGGTACAGGTAGCTCCAGGCGGGATTGCCGTGCAAGCACAAATAGGTCAAGCCCCCCGGGCCGCCCTCGCCTTCGTCAAGGTAGTGCATGCGCAGCCCGTCCAGCGCCGGCAGGTCGCTGACATAGCGGGGCGGCCACGGATAGCCCGGCAAATCATCGAAAGCCGCATCGGGCGTGCGCAGCGCATCGTCACGCAGCGGATGGTTCAGCCGGGACTCTTCGCGCTTGTCGGCCCGGCGCCGGCGAAAAAACGCCTGCAGCAACTCGCCGCATTCCTCCGCCAATACGCCACCTTGCCACCCGGTTTGATGGTTCAGCCGGGATTCCGCAAACAGGTTGATGACCGAGCCTGCCGCGCCGGTTTTGGGGTCGGTCGCGCCGAACACCACGCGCTGGAGCCGGGCGTGCAGCATCGCGCCGCTGCACATGGCGCAGGGCTCCAGCGTGACAAACAGTTCGCACTCATCCAGCCGGTAGTTGCCCAACGCCTGCGCTGCCGCGCGCAGGGCGATGATCTCGGCATGTGCCGTCGGGTCATTCGCGTCAACCGGCGCGTTGCGACCCGTGGCAATGACCTCGCCATGTCGCACCACGACAGCCCCCACCGGCACTTCCCCCACCGCCGCGGCTTCACGGGCCTGCGCCAGCGCGAGTTGCATAAAGAAGGCGTCATCCATGATTGCTATGATTTTAATAGCCTCAAGAGCATTACCTGCCTGAGCGGGCGGGGGTTTAACAGCTTACTTGTCATCGGGCATGGGGCGGGCCTGTTGCAGGGTGCCCTCCACCGTTTGCAGGACCTGCTGCTGGATCTGCTGGCTCTGCGCCTGGGGTGTCGCACCCGGAAGCGGCACCGGCACGGACGCCATCGGGTCATTGGCCATCGGCGCCTGCGCTCTGGTGGGTGCAGCCGACAAGCCGCTCATCTGCCTTTTCGCCAGCAATCCGACCGTGGCCAGCACGATCACCAGGCTCAAAATTCCAAGGGCAATACGCATTTCAATCTTTCAGGGGCTGGAGGGTGTCGGCGTTCATACCCAGCTGATCCATCCAGCGGGCCAGGGCCCGCTCATTTTCATTGCCAGAGGCATAGATCGCTTTCATTGCGGCATGCGCTTCGGGCCTGTGCTGGTTGATTTTCAGCTTGCACTGCACGTCGGTCACCTGCAGCTCGAACGCCACAATACCGGCCAGCATTTTCCGGGCAAACTCGTCACCCAGGCCGCGCCACTGTTCGGCATAAGGCGGCTCATGGTCACCGATCAGCTTTTTCAGCAGGCGGTCTTTGCCTTCGGGCTCTTCAATCAGGCTTGCCTGGACGGTGCAGTGCACGGCGAGGTAGTTCCAGGTCGGTACACGCGCCAGGTCGGGGTAGACCTTGGGCGACATGTATGCGTGCGGCCCGAGAAATGTCACGACAGCCTGCGGGCGGGCCTGCAGATAACGCCAATGCTGATTCGGCTTGGCCACATGGCCCAGCAACACCAACTGGCCGTTTCGCTCTTCCAGATGCAGCGGCAAATGGGTGACGTAAGGAAGACCCGTGTCATCCACGCTGATCAGGCTGGCGAAGGGATGGTCCTTGATCAGCGCCGCGGCCTGCGCGCGGTCGCCCTTGAATTGGGGGGACAAGTACATGTCCCAAAGCATAGGCGAAAAATGGCAGCGTGGCTTGTCACACCGAGAAGGCCTGAACCTTGGCTCATCCCTCCGGTGGGGAGCTCTTGCCTGTGATCCGTCAGCCGTGCAACGGCCAGCGTGCGAGGGCCACATGCCGGGTCTGACCGAGCAGGCTGTGCACGAGGACGAACTCGTGCGCGGTCCAGCTGATGGTCTCGACGGCCTGCTCGGCGACACTGCGGTCATCGTAAAGCAAGGTCACGTGCGGCGTGTAGCCCGGTTTGGCCCAGCGCCCGAGCCCGGCCTTCTTCATCGCCATCCCCAGCGCCTGCTGGAATTCCATCAATGCGGCGACGCCATCGCTCCCGCGCAGCACGAAGGGCCGGTTGCGCGGGGCGTTGGTGAAGCTCGCCGCCCGTTCGAACGCGACCTCGAACGGCGCCATGCTGGTGACGGCCGCTGCCGCTTTGTCCGCCATGGCGACGACGTCACGCGGCACACCCACGTAGTCGCCAAGGTGATGCAACGTGACATGGAAACGCTCCCGCGCGAGCGGCCGGCCATGCAATTCATGCTCGCCGCGCAGCTGCAGCGCAAGCTCTGCGATGCGCGCGGAGGCGTTCGTGTCGGGGAAGATGGCAAAGAACAGCCTGTCCGTCGGCTGCTGCGGCGCGGCATCGAACCCGGGTAATGACGATTGCTCGGGCATGAGGTCAGCCCTTTATTCCCACTCGATCGTTGCGGGCGGCTTGCTGCTCACGTCGTAAGTGACGCGATTGATGCCGCGCACTTCATTGATGATGCGGCTGGAGACCTTCTTGAGCAAGGCGTAAGGCAGTTCCGCCCAGTCGGCGGTCATGAAGTCGCTGGTCTGCACAGCGCGCAGCGCCACCACATAGTCATAAGTGCGGCCGTCGCCCATCACGCCCACGCTTTTCACCGGCAGGAAGACGGTGAAGGCCTGGCTGGTCAGGTCGTACCAGGTCTTGCCGGACTCGGCATCCCTGAAGTTGCGCAGTTCTTCGATAAAGATGGCATCGGCCCGGCGCAGCAGGTCGGCGTACTCTTTTTTGACTTCGCCCAGAATGCGCACACCCAGGCCCGGCCCGGGGAAAGGATGGCGATACACCATGTCGTGAGGCAGGCCCAAGGCCACGCCCAGCTCACGCACTTCGTCCTTGAACAGCTCGCGCAGCGGCTCGAGCAGCTTCAGGCCCAACTGCTCGGGCAGGCCGCCGACGTTATGGTGGCTCTTGATGGTGACGGCTTTCTTGCTCTTGGCGCCGCCGGATTCGATGACGTCGGGGTAGATCGTGCCCTGGGCCAGCCATTTGGCGCCTTTGTGGCCGCCGTCGCCGGCCTTGAGCCTGGCCGCCTCGGCCTTGAACACTTCGACAAACTCGCGGCCTATGATCTTGCGCTTGGCTTCCGGTTCGCTGACACCGGCGAGATGTCCGAGAAACTGGTCGCTGGCATCCACCCGGATGACCCTGGCGTGCAGCTTGCCGACAAACATGTCCATGACCATGTCGCCCTCGTTCAGCCGCAGCAGGCCGTGGTCGACGAAGACGCAGGTCAGCTGGTCGCCGATGGCGCGGTGAATCAGGGCCGCCGCGACGGAGGAGTCGACGCCGCCCGACAGGCCAAGGATGACTTCCTCATCGCCGACCTGCTGGCGGATCTTCTCGACGGCTTCGCTGATGTAGTCGCCCATGATCCAGTCCTGCCGGGTGCCGCAGATGTCGAGCACAAAGCGCTTGAGGATGGCATTGCCCTGCTTGGTGTGCGTGACTTCGGGGTGGAACTGCACCGCGTAGAAACGGCGCTCTTCATCGGCCATGCCGGCGATCGGGCATGAATCGGTGGAAGCCATGAGCTTGAAGCCTGGCGGCATTTCGGTGACCTTGTCGCCGTGACTCATCCAGACGTCGAGCATGCCCTGGCCTTCGGGCGTGGTGTAGTCGGCAATGTCCTTGAGCAGCGCCGTGTGGCCGCGAGCCCGAACGTCAGCCGAGCCGAATTCGCGCTTGTGCCCGCCTTCGACCTTGCCGCCTAGCTGGTGCGCCATGGCCTGCATGCCGTAGCAAATGCCCAGCACGGGGATGCCCAACTCGAAGACCGACTGGGGCGCCTTGTCGGTGGTTTCTTCGTAGATGCTGGCATGGCTGCCGGAGAGAATCACGCCTTTGAGCGCGCCGTCTTTGGCGTAGTTACGGACCCATTCGTCGCTGACGTCGCAAGGGTGGACTTCACAGAACACATGAGCGTCGCGTACACGGCGGGCAATCAGCTGGGTGACCTGGGAGCCGAAATCGAGAATGAGGATTTTCTGGTGTTGCATTTGATTGAGTCAGTTGCTACGGACAAGGGCAAACCGGGGAAACGTGAAAGCCAACTGCGGCCGCCGCGCCGGGCCGCCCCAAGCAAGGCCAGCCCCCTCGGGGGGCAGAGAGCTACACGAAGTGAGCGAACGTGGGGGTCACATCAATCGGCCCGGTAGTTCGGCGCTTCCTTGGTGATCTGCACGTCGTGGACATGGCTCTCGCGAATGCCTGCGGAGGTGATTTCCACAAATTCGGCCTTGTTGCGCATGTCGTCAATGGTGGCGCAGCCGCAATAACCCATGCTGGCACGCAGGCCGCCGGCCATCTGAAAAACGATGGCAACCATGGAGCCTTTGTAAGGCACGCGGCCTTCGATGCCCTCGGGCACCAGCTTGTCGGCATTGGGGTTGCCTGTGCTGGATTCCTGGAAGTAGCGGTCCGCGCTGCCCTGCTGCATGGCTCCAATGCTGCCCATGCCGCGGTAGCTCTTGTAGCTGCGCCCCTGGTACAGGATGACTTCGCCCGGCGCCTCTTCGGTACCTGCAAACATGCCGCCCATCATGACGGTATTGGCGCCCGCGGCAATCGCTTTGGCGATGTCGCCGCTGTAGCGGATGCCGCCATCCCCAATCAGGGGAACGCCGGTGCCCCGCAAGGCCATCGCCACGTTGTCGATCGCCATGATCTGCGGCACCCCGACACCGGCAACGATGCGGGTGGTACAGATGCTGCCGGGGCCAATACCCACTTTGACGCCATCTGCACCGGCTTCTGCCAGCGCCAGCGCGGCTGAGCCGGTGGCGATATTGCCGCCAATGACATCAACCTGGGGATAGTTCCGCTTGACCCAGCGCACGCGGTCGATCACGCCTTTGCTATGCCCGTGGGCGGTGTCCACCACAATGGCGTCCACCCCGGCCTTGACCAGCGCTTCAACGCGCTCTTCGGTGCCCTCACCCACCCCGACGGCGGCGCCCACGCGCAACTGGCCATGTGCATCGCGCGCCGCATTGGGGAAAGTGGTTTGTTTGGTGATGTCCTTGACGGTGATCAGGCCCTTGAGCTCGAAGTTGTCATTGACCAGCAGCACGCGCTCCAGGCGGTGTTTGTTCAAAAGCGCCTTGGCATCGGCCAGCGAGGCGGTTTCGGAGATGGTGATCAGGCGCTCGCGCGGCGTCATGATGGTGCTGACCGGCACATCCATGCGGGATTCGAAGCGCATGTCGCGCCCCGTCACAATGCCGACAACCCTGCCGCCATCGATCACGGGGAAGCCGGAAATGCCGAGTTGCTCGCTCAGGGCCATGACCTGCCGGACGGTATGGGTGGGGGTGATGACCACCGGGTCACGTAGCACACCGCTCTCATAGCGCTTGACTTTCGCCACTTCGGCGGCCTGCTGCTGGGGCGTCAGGTTTTTATGGACGATGCCGATGCCGCCCTCCTGCGCGATGGCAATGGCCAGCCGGGCTTCGGTGACCGTGTCCATGGCCGCCGACACGAGCGGCAGGTTCAGGCGGATGTTGCGGGAGAACTGGGTGGAAAGTGAAGTGTCCTTGGGCAGGACCTGGGAGAACGCTGGCACCAACAATACGTCGTCGAAGGTGAGCGCTTTGCCGAGTAGGCGCATAGGGATAGCTCCAAAAACACGATTGTACCCTTGTCCCAAAAGCCCTCGGTACTAACCCTTGTGCCCATTTCTTGCCTCAGTTGCAAAAATACAGCACGCTTGGCAAACATGCGGAAACCGCCCACGGCGGCGCTACACTGACCGGATGGACTTCAAACTTGCTTCAAAAACCCTGATTTTGGCTCTCGCCGGCGCATCATTTGCGCTCACGGCGGCCGCCCAATGGCAATGGATCGACAAGGACGGCCGCAAAGTCTTTAGCGACCGCTCACCGCCAGCCGACATCAAGGAAAAAGATATTTTGAAACGGCCTGGCAGCAGCACACGAATGGCCGCCACAACGGCCCCTGTCCCCGCAGCCGAGGCGGCCGTGTCGCCCGCTGCAGCAGCGTCGGCAGCAGGCAAGGCCGGCGCGCCCCAGCTGTCAGGCAAGGATGCTCAGCTGGAGGCCAGGAAAAAGCAGGCGGAAGACGAACAAGTTGCCAAAAAGAAGGCTGAAGAAGAGAAACTCGCCAAGGTCAAGGCTGAAAACTGTGATCGGGCCAAGCGTGGCCTTGTTACCTTCGATTCAGGTGTCCGGGTATCCATCACCAATGCAAAAGGTGAACGGGAATTCATGGATGACAAGGCTCGCGCTGCTGAGACCAAACGGCTGCAGGACATCACCGCTGCCGATTGCAAATAAGGCGGAGCGCATAAGCCCGAGGGGCAAGCGTGGCAAACGCATGGCCTCATGCCCTCGCCGCAAGAACCCTCCTGCGGAGATCACATTTTCCCCCGTCAGTAACCCGCTTTACCGCCTGTGCGGGTTTTGACAAACAGGCCCGCCGTCCTGGCCCCCTGCCGTTTAAACCGCTCGCGCCGTGCCACTTTGGGATCTACCTGCAGACCGCGGTAGATTTCCAGCCGGTCCGAGTCATGCAGGGTATGGCCCAGGCTGGTTTTTCGACCCCAGATACCCATCACAAGGCGGACATTTCGCAGCGATGGAAATTCTTGAAAAATGCCGCTGGCCACCAGCGCCTGCGCTACGGTGGTGCCCGTCGCAAGCTCAAGAACCCATTCGCGGACCTGCCGGGGGCCGGGTGAATAAACAAGCCAGATTTTCATGCCATTCTTGACGCCCACTCGGCCCGTCACGTCAGGTCGCGCCACGCAATGGTTCAGACCTCACCGTAGACATCGGCAGCCCGTTTGACAAAAGCGTCCACCAGGCTGCCGGCAATCTTGTCGAATACCGGCCCCACCAGCGCCGCCAGCGCGGCATTGTCAAAGTCGTAGCGCAAAGTGAAATCGACTTTGCAGGCACGCTGGCTGCCGTTACCCAGCGGGTGAAAGTCCCAATGGCCATCCAGTTTTGAAAAAGGCCCGTCTACCAGCTTGAGGCTGACTTTACGGTCTTTTTCGTGGGTGTTGCGCGTCGTGAAGCTCTGCGACAGGCCGGCGATGGAAATGCCCACCTTGGCGGTCATGCCGGCCTCGGTTTCATCAAGTACCGCAGCCTGGTCGCACCAGGGCAAAAACCGGGGATAGCTGGCGACGTCGGTGACCAATGCAAACATTTCGGCTGCGCTGTACCAGATCAGAACGGACTTGTGAACAGTTTTCATACAATCAAAGGCTGGGCGCAATTGTATTAGCCGATGGCGCCCCTACCTTTTTAGCCATGGCCACCAAAGAAGCACCCTCCTCCAAAAAAACAGCCGCGGCCTCATCCTCGGGAAAAGCTGACACCAAAGCTTCCGCCAAGGCAGCAGCGGCCGCAGTGCGTATTGCCGACAACAAGAAAGCCATCTTCAACTACCACATCGAAGAGCGCTTTGAGGCCGGCATGGTGCTTGAAGGCTGGGAGGTGAAGTCTGTGCGCGAGGGCAAGGTGCAGCTCACCGATGGCTATGTGGTGATTCGCGGCGGCGAGCTCTTCATCATTGGCTGCCAGATCAACCCGCTGGGGACGGCATCCACCCACGTTCGCCCTGATTCAGTGCGGACCAAAAAGCTGCTGATGCACAAGGACGAGATTCGCCGTTTGGTAGGCAAGGTCGAACAGAAAGGCTTCACCCTGGTACCGCTGAACATGCACTGGAAAGCGGGCAAGGTGAAGTGCGAGATCGGCCTGGCCAAGGGCAAGGGCGAGCACGACAAGCGGGACACCATCAAGGACCGCGAAGGCAAGCGCGAGGTGGAGCGCGCGATGAAGTCCAGAAGCCGATAAGCGGTCAGTGCCGGGTAAATAAGTCCTGGTCAGGCTGCTGCTTCCTGACAAGCTATTTGATAGCAAATGACAGCAAATGGCRGCAAATTTGGCAGCAAGCAGGAGCAACGCGGCCATGTGGCGATTCATCTTCAACACGCGTGGCCTGCAGCAATTTTAGATCCGGAAATGCGGGATACAAAAGATATCCCGCATTCACTTATGGCACCCGATGTGACACCCGATGTGACACCCGGTTTGGCACCTGGGTCATAGAGTGGAGCATTGCTGCAAAGAGGCACGGAAAATTCTTGCGAAAGTTCCTGTGATTTCATCTGGACTAACCTGATTGGTCGTGTCTGTCAGCACCACGTTCGTGTATTTGACGCAGGCTAACACCATGTCCTGGCCAGAGGGGCAGGAGAACGTTCCAGATGACGGAGGGCCAGCCAGAAGACTGCCTTGGACGCGTCCGTTTTTGGCCTTGAATGTGCCCTCTGCAACATCCAGGGCCGATGGGCCTACCTTGTTGGTCGCTGAAGGGTTCTTCCCGCCCTTGTTAAAGCAAGCGTACACAGCAGCACCATTTGCAGACAGTGTGTAGTTCACATTCCCGTTACCGAGGCCAGTCTCATCGAAAGACACCACAAGGGCTCCGTCGCTGTTGACACTGGCTTCTGCACTCATGAAATGGGCGGCTGCCAGAGCAGAACCAGCAACGACAGCAAGCGCCGTTGCTAATAACAATTTTCTCATTTCAACCTCCATGTAATAAGCATTTACTACATTGAAAAACTTACCTTTATCTTCCCTTTATCCTTCGCACGAAGACCACTTTTGCCACGCTCACATCCTGTGAGTTTTTGACAGTTTGTGTCCATCCAGCGGAGAACAATCCAATCCTAGAGTTCGAACTTTTGGCTCGCAATACTCCGAATCGAGTATTGAAAGATCTTGCCCGCCAAGCTCCGTAACCCGCATATTTCACGCGGTTCCCCAAGGTAGGCTGGAACCCGATTTTGCGGGGGATGAGGTCATCGCTCAGGCCACAAAGATGCGGGCAGGCATTTGTTTGTTTTTGTGTTTGGCGTAAGTCGCAACCGCCTCAACCTCGGCCTGGATTGCAGGCCATTTGGGTGTCAACGCGCGGGCCAGGCACTTGTTGGGAGTTCAGGGTGAGCGAAGTTGGCTCACGGCGTGCGCGAAGATGTCAGTGCCAGACCAATTGGCGGCCAGGTAAGGCGGATGCGCCGCGTGTTGCAGGTGACCACGACTGCGAGTTTGTGCCGCTTGATGCGCAAGGTGTCAACTTGAGCTTTGGCCAAAGCCATTCCCCGCATCCGCGGCCGTCCTGGGCGTACTCCCGATTTCCCGAGAATTTCCGTCGCAGATCGATCACAAAAGCTATCGCGCGGGTGCGACGGATTGTGTCCTCTGCAACAAGCTGTACTCCGAACGGATGATAGCGAATCACCACCCCTGTTACTACCATTTCATTAATGCAGGAGTCTTTTGAGTCCTGTGTTGCCCGGGCGCAATGCCAGGCTGAGATTTGTAACTTTACTAACTGTAGCAAGGAGGAAGGTCATGAATACACTTTCGGTTACCCATGTCTGTCGCCGGCTATTCGGTGCTATCGCCGGCGTGCTTATTGCTGTGGCGCTGGGAATAACGCCGGCGCATGCAGTTCTGAATGATGGCTTCTTTGAACTGGACGGTAACACCGCGGATCCGTCGGGCGCCAGCCTGCCGGACGACTGGAACAGCTTTCCTGCCGGCCAAGGACACACGACGCGAATTACGAATCCAGACCTGAGCTTGGGTCCATTCCTCGGAATCATCAACGATACCAATCCGGCGGTGTTCCGCAACGGTTCCAAGGATATCCAGGACATCAGCGCCTGGCGGTATGACCTGGGCTCTTCGCCGCCCAAAGACGACATGCTCCACGCCTACGCGGCCGCATATACCGCCACCACCACCACCGCCACCACCACGGCCGGTGACCTGCTGATTTACTTCGGCGCCGACCGCGCCAAATTTAGCGGCACGGCAAGCCTGGGCTTCTGGTTCTTCAAAAATCCGGTGGCAAGGAATGACGCGACAGGCAGCTTCATCAACCCCATCACCAACGGGCCAGCGACGCATGGGGAAGGAGATGTACTGCTGGCTTTCGAGTACACCAATGGCGGCGCAGTAACTGATGTCCATTGGTATAAATGGACCTCCGGTGCTCTGCTGGATATGGGAACGATCGGGGTTTCGCAAACCAACATCGCCGGGGTGTCCTGCGACCCGAACGACAAGCTCTGCGGCTCCACCAGCAGCGGAAACTTGACCCTTCCCTGGAACGGGACGATACAGGCGGGGCAGTTCTTCGAAGGCGGTGTGAATATCCAGAAACTGTTGCCAGGCAGCGACTCCTGCTTTTCTGCGTTCATGGCAACCAGCCGGTCGTCGGATCAGCCCAATGCAGCGATCAAGAACTTTCTCCTGTCGAGCTTCCCGGTGTGCCATTTGGCAGTGACCAAGGTGTGCTTGGGCGCCGAGTTCCAGTCGGCTACCAATACGATATTGAATACCGTCGGAGGCAGTGTCGTGAATGATGGCGGCGGGCCCCTGACGAACATCACGGTGGGCGACAACCCCGCGTTCGATGCAGGCACCTTTGGATTCTTCACCTGCAACAATGGTTTGCCGACCACAACACCGCAGTCTCCCGCCACGCTGGCAGCCGGTGCTTCGATATGCTACAAGGGTCAACACACTTCCAATACCGTGTCAACACTTGACACGGTGACCGCAAGTGCATCGACTGGTTCTGGCACGGTGTCAGGCACGGCAAGTACCACCTGCACCGCAACGCCTCCCAACGCGGGCCTGTCCGTGACGAAGATCTGCGACGTGGACCTGGAGCTTGTGAGCGGCAAGCTTGCGCTGAAAGTCAACTACAGTGGTTCAGTGACCAATGGCGACCTTGCCTTGACCGGGGTGGAGGTTTGCGAGGCTCATGAGCAGACCTATACAGGGACTCAAACGCCGTGCGATGTTACCCACACCACGCATACCATCGGCAACCTGGCTGCGGGTGCGTCGGCCCCTTACAGTGGGTCTTACTACCCAACGCAGGCGTTGACAGCGGGAGGCCTGTCGACACTGGCCGATCCGGAACTGACCGTGTTCAAAGACCAGGTCATGGCCCGTGGAACCAAGCCGGCAATTGTTGGCGGAGGCATCCAGAACTCAGCGCCAAACGAGGCCACATGCCCGCTGTGCAAGTAATTTCATAGCGATTTGGCATTGATCCAAGCCAACCGGGGATGGCGACTGAAGAAGTCGCCATCCCCATTTAGTCAACTTGTTAAACGCATTGCATTGAAGAGGTATCGCCATGGATCACAAGTCAGGGTGGAAACCTTTTGCAGCACTGTTGGTAGCGCTGACCATCATCGGTGGGTCGTCATGGTATGTGACCAGGCAGAACACCGGAAGCACCAGCCATGAAGTCCCGGCAGTGGTTTCGAATGGGCAGGCTCCTGCTGACATGGGGGGAGAAAAATCCGCCATGCTGGCGTCGCCTTTTGGCCTGCACGGTCAAAAGACAGAAACTGCCGGCGTCACCGGCCGCTGGATCGGCGGGCTGGATGTTGGCGGTGGAAACAGGGTGCAAGTCAGCTTTAACCTGCGGGCGACAGACGGCCAGCTGACCGGAACGGCCACATTTCCGGTCGGTGAAGGCAGCATCGAGGACGGCAAAATCATGGGCAACCAGTTGTCGTTTTCCACGCGTCACCGGCTGCAGTCGACGGGGCAAATCCTGGTCACCAGATTCGCAGGCGAAATGTCCGACGGCACGATAGCCCTCCGGATGCATACGGAAGGCGGTGAAAGCCGGTTCACCATCAATCAGGTTTCGCGTTAATGCGGAATCGATGGTCGACCGCGTGTGAGAGGCATGAATGGCGTGCGCTTCATTGCATGGAAATTGTGCCCTTTATCACAAAATGTCTATATTTTTTCAAAAATATGTAACCATTTTCGCCTGGATATGGTAATGAAATCTATTCGGGACTAGAGTTCAAAAGTGAAGGAAAAAGAGAGGGATCGGCTCCAAAGTCACCCGCCGGGTCCGATTTTGGATAGCGATCAACACATCATGTCCACCATCACCGTACTGAATATCAGCGACGACATCGTCCTTCATGAGTCCTGGCGAACTGCGTTGGCCCCCCACGCCGACCTTAACCTGATGGACGGAGTCAGAAATACCCTGCAGCTCCTGCGCGTCACGCGAAGCGTGACACCGGACGTTTTTCTACTGGATTGGCGCTTTCAATTCGACGACGGATCGCCACTCCTGCCTCGAATACACATGATCAGCCCGGAAACAAAAACCATCCTGTTTTGTGACGTGATGGGCCACCGCGAGGTTGTTGATGCCGCGGCACATGGCGTCAAAGGTCTGGTCCCCAAAAAATCGCCGCCGGAGCAGTGGCTGAAGGCCATTCGGGTCGTCCATGGTGGAGATATCTGGATCAACCGCAAACTGATGGCAGAAGCGCTGGAGGTGCTGTCGCATCGACCCGGCCACCACAACTTGTTGGCTGAACTGGAGCCCGGGATTCTGACGAAAAGGGAATGGGAAGTCGTTCATTGGGTCGGCATGGGCATGACCAACAAGGAAATCGCCCGGGCGATGACCATCAGTGATAACACGGTGAAAACCCACCTGCAGCATGTCTTCGGCAAGCTGAAAGTCGGACGGCGCCTGCGTTTGCCGATAGACGACGCCGACCCGGTTTTGGCCTCTACTTACTGATGTGGGCCGGCGGGCAGGCTGGCGGCTGAGTCGGCCTCGAGCCTGCTTATTCCCGCGGTGGTTTCCTCGCCGTTTTCCCTGCCTGGCGCACGGAAGTCGCAACCGGCCGGTAGCATCCCTTCGCCTTCGCCGGACCCAGGCGCAAAGCCTGGGCGAGAGGACGACTCAGCAAAGATCGCGTAGCGGGTGCAGTTCTGCACTCCAGGGGCTGGCAAAAAAGGCATCTGTCATGCCCGGCTTCACGTCCTCAATGCGTGGCGGACTCCAGCGGGGCTTGTAGTCCTTGTCGATGGCCAGTGCGCGTATGCCCTCCACCGTCTCGCTTTGTGCGCCCGGATGCAGGTGAAAGCAGTGATGCACCATGTCCCGCTCCATGCGTAAATCGTCGGCCAGGTTCATACCGCGTGCCTTGCGAATCTGTTCCAGCGTCACATGCAGCATCAAGGGCGATCGCATGCGCAGCTTTGCCGCGGTTTTCGCCGCCCAAGGATCGTCGGCAGCCTCCAGCGCGTCAATGATGTGCTTCACGCGAAGCAAGGAAAAATAGGCATCAATTTTGACGTCAGCCATTATGGGGCGGGAATTTTCCGCTATTAATTCAGTAGCAATCCACTCCTCTGCATCAGTGGCCGAGGTGAAGAGCCGGCTGCCCAGATCGTTCCACAGGTCTGGCAACCGGGCAGCATTGCACTTGATGTCCGCCAGGCCAAAGGCTATCGCTTCGT
Source organism: Polaromonas sp. P4_F9 (assembly GCF_056401235.1). NCBI lineage: Bacteria > Pseudomonadati > Pseudomonadota > Betaproteobacteria > Burkholderiales > Comamonadaceae > Polaromonas > Polaromonas sp. P4_F9. The sequence goes on from NZ_JBFUJT010000026.1 coordinate 59,522, forward strand.
CGGCGCCGATCACCTCACCGGTCAGCGCCAGGTACTCGCCGGCATGGCCCGGGCAGCGGCTCAGGAAGTAGCCGCCCCCGACGTCCGGAAACAGGCCGATCTGGGTTTCGGGCATGGCCATTTTGGTTTTCTCGGTCACGATACGGACTTTCGCGCCTTGACTGATGCCCATGCCGCYGCCCATCACGATGCCATCCATGAAGGCGATGTAGGGCTTGGGGTAGGTATGAATCAGGTGATTGAGGGCGTACTCCTCGGTGAAAAAGTCGTCCAGGGCCGGATCTCCTGCCAGCGCAACCTGGTGAAAAAACCGTATATCGCCGCCGGCACAAAAACCGCCAAAGAGGCTTTCCGGGCTGCCCGGCCGGCCAATCTTGTTGGTGCCGCGGATCGCCACCAGCAGAACAGACGGGTCGTCCCGCCAGGCCCGCAGGATGCCTGAAAGATCCCTGACCATTTGCAGCGACAAGGCGTTGAGCGCCTTGGGCCGGTTCAGGGTGATAAGCCCGGCGCTTCCGCGCCGCTCCACAAGAATGTCGCTTTTCACTTCTGCGCCTGCCGGCCCTGTCATCACGCCCTTCTCGCCCATGTTCCCCTCACCCATGTGTCCCTCACTCATGTGCTCCTCACCGCTGTTCTTTTCACTCATGCTCTTTGCCTCCATCCAACCAATTCATTGATGACCAGCGCAGCGATCACCAGCGCCCCACCCGTCAGCACGCTGGCGCCGGGCACTTCATTGGCGCCGATCCAGGCCAGAAGAATGCCAAAAATCACCTCCAACAGGGCCAGCAATGCCACTTCCGGGGCTTTGAGTACACCGGCGCACAGCACTGACAGCACGCACGGAATGGCCAACTGAACCAGCCCCAGCAGTGCCAGCAAGCCCATGTCATGCGGGGTGGCGGATAAAGGAAATGACAACGGCAGGGTCACGACCGAGGAAATCACCGCTCCCAAGAGCACAGCGGGAACCAGGTCAATTTTCTGGCCATGTGCATGGCTGTGTTGCACAACGGTCCAGTTGCTGGCGCCGGCCAGTGGCACCAGCAGCGCCACCAGGGTTCCGCCGAGATGACTGGCCAGGTCCGTTTGTCCCCCGTACATCCAGGCAATGCCGGCGCCGGCCATGGCTATGGCGAACCATGTCCGCGGGGGGATTCGATGGCCGATAAAGATGCGGGCCAGCAGCGCCGTGAGAAATGGGCCAATCGCCATGGTCACCAGCACATTGGCCACGGTGGTCAGCGTGAGCGCCACCATGAAGGCCGTGAACATCACGCTCCAGCAAATACCCGAGAGCCAGAACGTGAAGCCGCCTTGGCGGATCTTTGAAAACACGGCCCTGCCCTGAAAGACAGGCAGGATCACCAGCAGCGAGATCGCGGTGAAAAAGCTGCGCCAGAAGGTGATTTCAAAGCTGCGGGCGGATTCCAGGTGGCGGGTAACAACCCCGGCGATGGACCACATCAGGGTCACACCAACCATCAGCACAACAGCGCGGGAATGCGTGAGTTTCATGAATGCCATTAGCCAGTGAGCCCGTGATATGGATGCAAAGATAAAAGAGCCGCTGTCATGCAGCGGCTCTTTTACGTTGCCGATTCAATGCCCTGTCAAGGCCGCCGCAGCGGCAGCCTGGGCTTAGCGGCCGGCGCGCTTGCGATCGCTTTCCTTCAGGTGGCGCTTGCGCAGGCGGACGGACTTGGGCGTGATTTCAACCAGTTCGTCATCCTCGATGAACTCGACACCGTATTCCAGCGTCAGCTCAATCGGCGGCGTGATCTTGATGGCATCTTCCTTGCCGGACACGCGGAAGTTGGTCAACTGCTTGGTGCGTGTGGCGTTCACCACCAGGTCGTTGTCGCGGCTGTGAATGCCAACGATCATGCCTTCGTACACCGGGTCGTTGGCCCTGACGAACATGCGGCCGCGGTCGTCCAGCTTGCCAAGGGCGTAGGTGAAAATTTCGCCGTCGTCCATGGAGATCAGCACGCCGTTTTTACGGCCGCCGATGTCGCCCTTGTGCGGCTCGTAGCTGTCGAAGATGTTGGAGATCAGGCCAGTGCCGCGCGTCAGGTTCAGGAATTCATTGGTGAAACCGATCAGGCCGCGCGCCGGGATGCGGTATTCCAGACGCACACGGCCACGGCCGTCCGGCTCCATGTTGACCAGCTCGCCCTTGCGCTCGCCCAAGGCTTGCATCACGCCGCCCTGGTGCTGGTCTTCGATGTCGGCGGTCACCATTTCGATGGGCTCGTGGCGCACGCCATCCACATCCTTGAACACCACGCGCGGCTTGGACACAGCCAGTTCGAAGCCTTCGCGGCGCATGTTTTCCAGCAAAATGGTCAGGTGCAGTTCGCCGCGACCCATGACTTCAAAGATACCTTCTTCGTCGGTTTCCTTGACGCGCAGGGCGACGTTGTGCTGCAGTTCTTTTTGCAGGCGGTCCCAAATCTGGCGACTGGTGACGTACTTGCCCTCACGGCCGGCCAGCGGGCTGGTGTTGACGCAGAAGTTCATGGTCAGGGTCGGTTCATCGACCTTGAGCATGGGCAGCGGTGCCGGATTGGCCGGGTCGGTGATGGTCACGCCAATGCCGATGTCAGTGAGGCCGTTGATCAACACAATTTCGCCTGGACCGGCGTCCGTGGCCTGCACGCGCTCCAGTCCCTGGAAGGTCAACACCTGGTTGATCCGGCCCTTGACGGCCTTGCCATCCGGGCCTTCCATCACCACGACGTCCATCATGGGCTTGATCGTGCCCTGGCTAATGCGGCCTACGCCAATTCGCCCCACGAAGGTCGAAAAATCGAGCGCAGAAATTTGCAACTGCAGCGGCGCTGCTGGATCACCTTCCTGGTGAGGCACATGCTTGAGGATGGTATTGAACAGGGCCGACATGTCGGGGCCCCACTGTTCGTTTGGCGGACCCTCTTCCAGCGAAGACCAGCCATTGATGCCCGAAGCGTAGACCACGGGAAAATCCAGCTGCTCATCGGTGGCACCTAGCTTGTCGAACAGGTCGAATGCGGCATTGACCACGTAATCGGGGCGCGCACCGGGCTTGTCCACCTTGTTCACCACCAGGATGGGCTTCAGGCCCAGGGCCAGCGCTTTCTTGGTCACAAAGCGCGTCTGGGGCATGGGGCCTTCCTGCGCATCGATCAGCAGCACCACACCGTCAACCATGGACAAGGCGCGCTCCACTTCGCCACCGAAGTCAGCGTGGCCGGGGGTATCGACGATGTTGATGTGCGTACCTTCCCAGGTCACGGCGCAGTTCTTGGCCAGAATGGTGATGCCACGCTCTTTTTCGATGGCGTTGTTGTCCATCACGGTGTCGACCACTTTTTCATGCTCGGCAAAGGTGCCGGACTGACGCAGCAATTGGTCAACCATGGTGGTTTTGCCGTGGTCAACGTGGGCGATGATGGCGATGTTGCGGATTTGCTTATGACTCATGGTTCGCTTTCTAAAAACTTCTAATCGGTGGCACTAAACCGTTGCGGCGCTTGCCGCAGGGTTGGAAATAACAGGCGGACGCGGGGCCAGCATGTCCTGGATTTCAATCGGGCTGAGCAGGCGCCCCGGAATCAACTCGTCGGCCGTGACATGGGCCGAGCCGAGAAAAGCCGCCGGGTCGCTACCGTACACCTGCACCAGCGCCGCGTCCGGACCCCATTGGCCAGGGCTGCCGCGACGGCGCAGGCCGCTCAAAAAGCGCCCTGCATTATCGGCATCGAGTGTGACAACCGGATAGTTGGCGACGAGCGACTGAACTGGCAGCAGGCAGGCTTCGCGCTGCTGCTCGCTCATGGCTTCCAGCGCCGGCAGGCCCACGCACTGCGAAGCGACGTAGCCGCCGGTCTCCAGCCGCCTCAGGGACCCGAGGTGAGCGCCGCAGCCGATCGCCTCGCCGATGTCTTCACCAAGCGTGCGAATGTAGGTGCCTTTGCTGCACGTCACTGTGATTTTGATAGCTGCCGGCGCCCGCTCGTCATGGGTCAGGGCCATATCCAGCTTGTAAATCGTGATGTGGCGCGCTTCCCGTTCCACGTCTTCGCCTTTGCGCGCGTATTCGTACAGTGCCTTGCCGTCTTTCTTGAGCGCGGAATACATGGGCGGAATCTGCGCCAGCGGGCCGGTAAAACGCCGGGTCAGGGCTGCGAGCAGTTCGGGGGTGATCTCGGGAACGGGGCGCGTCTCGATGACGTCGCCCTCGGCATCGGCCGTCGTGGTTTTCCGGCCCAACAGGAGCACGGCTTCATACGTCTTGTCGGCGTCCAGCTGGATCTGGCTAAACTTGGTCGCAGCCCCAAAGCACAGCGGCAGCACGCCAGTGGCCAGCGGATCCAGCGTACCCGTATGCCCGGCCTTGTCGGCGCGCAACAGCCATTTGGCTTTTTGCAGCGCCTGGTTGCTCGACAGGCCCAGCGGCTTGTCGAGCAGCAACACGCCGTGCACGGGACGTCGCTGAATCTTCTGGCGATGAGTAGAGGTTTGCGTCATAAAGTTTCGACAGGCTCAGCGAACGGGACTCACCCGAGCGCTCCGTTGGCACCGTTGTCCCTGAACCTGTCATCAAGGGGAACGGCGCGAACTCAGTCGTCTTGTGCGCGGGAAGAAACCGCCTTGGCAATCAAGGCGTTCATGTCTGCCGCACGTTCAGTGGTGCGGTCAAAGTGGAAATGCAGGGTGGGCACCGTGTGCGTCATCAGGCGCTTGAACAGGCCGTTGCGCAGGAAGCCGGCGGCCTGATTGAGCGCTTCTTCGCACGCTTTCGGGTCGCCGACCAGTACACTGAAAAACACCTTGGCGTGCGCATAGTCGGGCGTGACTTCAACCGCCTGAATGGTCACCATCCCGACCCGCGGGTCTTTCAGCTCGCGCGCGATCAGCTCCGTCAGATCCCGCTGGATCTGATCGGCAACGCGGAAGCCGCGGTTGGGGGTGGATGACTTTTTACGCATGGAACAAAGGTTTGGACTTGCAATGATCAATCAGGGCGCCCGCCAGCCCCAAAAGGGCTGGCCGACTGCCTGTTTTTCTTACAAGGTACGTGCCACTTCCTTGATCTCGAAGAACTCCAGAATATCGCCTTCCTGGATATCGTTGTAGTTCTTGATGTTCAAGCCGCACTCGAAGCTTTCCTTGACTTCCTTGACATCGTCCTTGAAACGCTTGAGCGAGTCGAGTTCACCGGTGAAGATGACCACGTTATCGCGCAGCAGGCGCAATCTGGCCGTGCGGCGAACAATGCCCGCAGTGACCATACAGCCGGCAATCGAGCCGATCTTGCTGACCTTGAACACCTGGCGGATCTCGGCGGTACCGATGACTTCTTCCTTCTTGTCGGGCGTCAGCATGCCGGACATGGCGGCCTTGAGTTCGTCCACAGCATCATAAATGATGTTGTAGTAGCGAATATCGATGCCGTTGTTCTCGGCCTGTTTACGCGCCAGCGCATCGGCACGGGTGTTGAACCCGATCAGCACGGCTTTTGACGCAATGGCCAGGTTCACGTCGGATTCGGAAATACCGCCGACGCCGGAGTAAACCAGCTGAACCTTGACCTCATCGGTCGAGAGCTTGAGCAGCGACTGCGCGAGCGCCTCCTGCGAACCCTGCACATCGGCCTTGATGATGATGGGCAGCATCTTGACCTCGCCGGCCGAGATGTCGGAGAACATGTTTTCCAGTTTGGAAGCCTGCTGCTTGGCCAGCTTGGTATTGCGGAACTTGCCGGCGCGGTAGGTGGCGATTTCGCGGGCGCGGCGCTCGTCCGTCATCACCATGAATTCGTCACCGGCCTGAGGCACTTCGGTCAGACCCTGAATCTCCACCGGAATGGAAGGACCCGCGGTCTTGATCGGTTTGCCATTCTCGTCGAGCATGGCACGCACGCGGCCATAGGTCGAGCCGGCCAGCACCACGTCACCGGTTTTCAAGGTACCAGACTGAATCAGCACGGTCGCGACCGGACCCCGGCCCTTATCGAGCTGGGCTTCAATGACCAGTCCCTTGGCCAATGCCTCCACCGGTGCGCGGAGTTCGAGCACCTCAGCCTGCAGCAGCACCTGCTCCAGCAGTGTGTCGACACCTTCGCCGGTACGGGCTGATACGCCCACGAATGGAGATTCGCCGCCAAACTCTTCCGGAATGACTTCTTCGGTGACCAGTTCGCCCTTGACCCGGTCCATGTTGGCATCAGCCTTGTCGATCTTGTTGATCGCCACCACGATGGGAACGCCGGCTGCCTTGGCGTGCTTGATAGCCTCCTTGGTTTGCGGCATCACGCCATCATCAGCGGCCACCACCAGAATCACGATATCGGTCGCCTGCGCGCCACGGGCACGCATGGCGGTGAACGCCTCGTGACCCGGCGTGTCCAGGAAGGAAATCATGCCGCGCGGCGTTTCCACGTGGTACGCACCAATGTGCTGGGTAATGCCACCGGCTTCACCCGCAGCCACTTTGGCACGGCGGATGTAGTCAAGCAGTGAGGTTTTTCCGTGGTCCACGTGACCCATGACAGTCACCACAGGTGCGCGCGGCAGTGCTTCTGCCTGCTGGCCCTGCATGTCGTCGTCAGTGAATGCTTCCGGATCATCCAGCGCAGCGGTAATCGCCTTGTGGCCCATTTCCTCCACCACAATCATGGCGGTATCCTGGTCCAGCGGCTGGTTGATGGTGACCATCTGGCCGAGCTTCATCAGGTGCTTGATCACCTCGGACGACTTGACGCTCATCTTGTGCGCCAGTTCTGCCACGGTGATGGTTTCGGGCACATGAACCTCGATCACCTTGAACTCTGTCGGCGCGACGAAGGTGGACTCGGGACGGGCATCACGATCGTTGCTGCGGCGGCCACGCGGGCCGCTGCGGAAATTGCCGCGTCCGGGAACCACCGGTGCACCACGGCTCGGAATGCCCTTTTTCTTGGCTGCGTCGTCTTTCCAGGTCGAAGAGAGGTTCTCCGACTTGACTTCCTTTTTACCGGCCGCACCGGGCGCGGCGGGTGCCCCTGCAGTTGCAGCGGGCTTGGCGGCACCTGGCACAACAGCCGGCTTGTGCAAGGTACCCTTGATGGCGGCCTTGGGATCCACATGGGGAACCAGCACGCGCTTGGGCGCAGACATCATCGCCCGGATACCTGCGGCTTCAGCCTCGGCCTTGCGGCGGCGCTCCTGCAGGTCCTGGACCTTGGCGGCATCCGCCTGAAATTCTGCCGTGGCCTTGGCTTTGGCTACAGCTTGCACAGCTGCCGTATCGGCAGCTTTGGTCGCCTCTTCCGCCGCGGCCGTCTCGGCGGCCCGGGAAGCTTCGGCACTGGCCGGCTGGACCACTTCTTTGGCTTTTCCGGTCGCGGGCTTGGCTTTTCGGGCGGCCTCTGCCGCTTCGGCGGCAGCCTTTGCGTTTTGCGCCTCTACCTGGCGTTCCAGTTCGCGGGCGGCCTCTTTGGCATCCTGCTCTTCACGCAGCCGGCGCTTTTCCGCCAGTTCTTCTTCCTGGCGGCGCAGCAGCTCGGCATGGCGGCTGGCTTCTTCTTCGCGGCGAACCAGTTCGGCGTCATCGATCACGGGTGCCTGCGGAGCAGCAACCACTTCAGGCTGAACTTCCTCGGCAGGCAGGTCGGAGCCGTCCTCGCGCTTGACGAACGTGCGTTTTTTGCGCACTTCCACCTGGATGGTACGGGCCTTGCCGGTGGCGTCAGCCTGCTTGATCTCCGTGGTGGATTTCTTCACCAGCGTGATTTTTTTGCGTTCGGCCGTCACGGTGCCATGGCTGGCCTGCAGGTAGCCGAGCAGTTTTTGCTTGTCAGCTTCAGACAGGTGGTCGCCGGCCTGCACCTTGGCGACGCCCGCGCTGGTCAATTGCTCGATCAGGGTGGCGGTGGATTTATTCAATTCAGCTGCGAATTCAGCGACGGTAGTGGTACTGGACATATTTGGTTTTCCTGGCTGGCCTCCATGATCATTGCTCTTGGGCCGTTGCAGGTGCAGCGGTGTCACCTGCGTCATTGGTAAACCAATGGGCACGTGCAGTCATGATCAGGGCCTTGGCTTCGTCCGCAGACTGGCCGGTGATATCGGTGAGTTCGTCCACAGCCAGATCGGCCAGGTCGTCGCGGGTATGGACACCCGCTTCAGTAAGTTTGGCGATCAGCTCGGGCGTAATGCCTTCAACGTCACGCAGGTTCTGCGAAACACCTTCGGCATTTTCTTCCTTGGCGATTTCCATCGTCAGCAATGCATCTTTGGCGCGGGTGCGCAACTCATTGACCGTGTCTTCATCAAACGACTCGATCTCGAGCATTTCCTGCAGCGGCACATACGCGACTTCTTCCAGGCTGGTGAAGCCTTCGGAGATCAGGATGTCGGCGATTTCCTCGTCCACATCGAGCTTTTCCATGAAGAGCTTGCGGCTGGTGTCGGTTTCGGTAGCCTGCTTCTGGGCCGACTCGTCGGCCGTCATGATGTTGATCTTCCAGCCTGTCAGCTCTGCGGCCAGGCGAACGTTCTGGCCACCGCGGCCGATCGAGATCGCCAGGTTTTCTTCATCGACCACGACGTCCATGGCGTGACGCTCTTCGTCCACCACGATGGACGACACATTGGCCGGCGCCAGTGCGCCAATCACGAACTGGGCCGGGTCTTCGCTCCACAGCACGATATCAACGCGTTCGCCGGCGAGCTCATTGGTCACGCCATTGACACGGGTGCCACGAACCCCGACACAGGTGCCGATCGGATCCACCCGCTTGTCGTGCGACAGCACGGCGATCTTGGCGCGCGAACCGGGGTCACGGGCGCAGGACTTGATCTCGAGCAGGCCCTGCTCAATCTCGGGCACTTCCTGGCGGAACAGCTCGATCATGTACTCCGGGGCGGTGCGCGACAGGATGATGGGGGCACCGCGCAGGGTGGTGTCGACCTCCATGATCATGGCGCGGACCCGGTCGCCGGCGCGCAGGTTTTCCTTGGGGATCATGTCGCTGCGGCGCAACCGCCCCTCGACACGGCCAGATTCAACAATGATGTCGCCCTTGTCCATGCGCTTGACGGTGCCGACAAAAATCTTGTCGCCGCGCGACATGAAGTCATTCAGCAGCATTTCGCGTTCAGCATCGCGGATTTTTTGCAGGATGACCTGCTTGGCGGCTTGTGCGCCGATGCGGCCGATAGGCAGGCTCTCCACCGGTTTTTCGATGTAGTCGCCTTCTTCAATGTCGGGAATTTCTTCGCGAGCGTCGCTCACCAGCTCTTCAGCTTCCGGATTTTGCAGGCCGGCTTCGTCAGGCACCACCAACCAGCGGCGGAAAGTCTCGTAATTGCCGCTGTCACGATCAACCACCACACGGATGTCCACGCCGTCTTCGTACACCTTTTTGGTGGCCGACGCGAGCGCAAGCTCGACGGCCCCAAAAACGACGTCACGTTCAACATTTTTCTCACGCGAGATGGCATCAACCAACATCAACAGTTCGCGATTCATTTCACAAGCCTGCCTTTCTAAATTATTTCTCTGTAGATTTATCCGCACTGGGGACAATTTTGGGTTTCCGGCCCTTGAAATCAACCACCGGCGCCAGACGCGCCTGGTGAATCTCGTCGAGCGTGAAACCCAGCGCCTGCAGGGGTGCGGGGACCTTCTTTTTGCTGACTTTCTGGCCGGGTTTGACGGCGGGCTCATCGCTCCACACAATCTGCCACCCGGTCATGCCATCCTTGGGTTCGGCCCGCTCCAGCGTGCCGCGGAATTTCTTGCGGTTGGCCGACACGACCGAACCGGCGCTGGCTGCCACACCAATCGGCGCCTTGAGGGTGATGTCAACCAACTCACCGGCAAAACGTTCAAAATCTTTTTCGTTGCGCAGAGGCCTGTCAATACCCGGCGAGCTGACTTCCAGCCGCGAATAATCGGCGCCCTCGACTTCCAGCACGAACTGCAACTGGCGCGTGACCTTCTCACAGTCTTCCGCATTGATGAACCGCTCGGCACCGGAAACGTAGGGCATGTCAATCGTGACACGCAGCAAACCACCGCCGGTACGCTCGACTTCCACCAGCTCGTAACCCAGTCCCGTAACAGTTTGCTCAATCGTTTCTTGCAAGGCCATTCAGTTGTCTTAAAACCAGTCTGTAAAAACAAACGCCCAAAAAAAATGGGCGGTGAAAACCCGCCCATTTGGTCGTGAAGGACATATTGTAACTCTTACCGTCCTTCCATGCAAACAAATTTCGTGCCTGGATTGATCAGGACAACCCCTTATGCTGAGTGATGGTCAAAACAAAGCAATGGGCTGTTCGGGCTATTCGCGGGAGTACCACTTGCCCTAGGCATCGTCCCCGCGTCCGGCTTGCCATTTACCAACCCGTGCTCATCCCCTGTTTGCCCGGTCAGGCCTCGCGCCTCTGCGCATGAAAGAGGTCAAGATGAAAAAGATGCGATCAAGTCATTTTTGTTGTGAATTTCTATAAATATCAATTAGTTATTTATGATACTTAAAGTAATTTATCAAGATGCATTTCAGGCTTGCGCCACCAGCACGCGAGTGTAGGGGTGACGGGGGGCATCCAGAACCTCACGGACCGTGCCGGACTCCACCACCTCGCCGTCTTTCATCACCATCACCTCATGGGCCATCGCGCGGATCACATCAACGTCATGGGTAATCAAGAGATAACTCAGCCCCCGTTCGCGCTGCAGCCGCTGTAGCAGCGACAAAACCTGTTTCTGGATGGTCACGTCCAGCGCGCTGGTCGGCTCGTCCAGCACCAGCAGGCCCGGATTGATGATCAGCGCCCGTGCAATCGCCAGCCGCTGTCGCTGCCCGCCCGAAAACTCATGCGGGTAGCGCTGCAGCAATCCCGGAAACTGCGTCTCGCTCATGCCCACGTCCGCCAGGGATTGCGACGCGCGCGACCGCACTTCAGCCTCGCTCAATGAGGGTTCATGGACCCGCAGGCCCTCTTCCACGATCGCGCCAACCGTCATGCGCGGGGACAGGGAGGAAAACGGGTCCTGAAAAACCACCTGCACTGCGCGGCGAATCGCCTTGTTGCTGGCGGCATTGCGGCTCCAGGACTGGCCTGCTGCCTGCAACGTCCCGGAAAAGGGTAGCAAACCCAGGCTGGCCAGGGCCAAGGTGGACTTGCCTGAACCTGATTCGCCTATGACGCCTAGCGTCTGGCCCGGCAGAATATCGAAAGTGGCATCTTTCACGGCCACAAACCCACCGCTTTTGAACCAGCCCCTGAAACCCGGAATGGCCACCGGGTAGGTAACCGATACACGGCTGGCCCGCATCATGAAAGCCCCGCCCGGGCTGGGCCCCATGCCCTCGACCACGTCGCGCGCCGGTTTGCTGTCAATCAATTTGCGGGTGTAGGCGTGCTGCGGGTCGGCAAACACCTTGGTGACCGTGCCCTCCTCCACCAGATATCCGTTTTCCATGACCGCCACCCGGTCTGCAAAGCGGCGCACAAGATTGAGGTCGTGCGTGATGAGGAGCACCGCCATGCCGTTTCGCTGCTGCAACTCGCTGAGCAGGTCCAGAATCTGGCTGCGCAAGGTGACGTCCAGCGCTGTGGTCGGCTCGTCAGCCAGCAGCAGCTTGGGCTGGCAGGCCAGCGCCATCGCAATCATGGCCCGCTGGCGTTGCCCACCGGAGAGCTGGTGGGGAAATGAGCGCGCCCGCCTGTCAGGCTCCGAAATGCCGGTGTCTGCCAGCAATTTGATGGCCATCGTCACAGACTCTGCAGGGGTCAGGCCGCGTTTTAGCTGTACAACCTCGGCAATCTGGTCCCCAACGTTGAACAAGGGGTTCAGGGCCGTCATCGGCTCCTGGAAGATCATGGCGATGTCTCGGCCGCGAATGCCGCGCAACTCGGCTTCGGGAAGGGACAGCAGATTCACCGGCCCTTGCAGACCCTCTGTTGCCGCAAACCGGGCCTGCCCGCTGATGTTGGCGTTTTGCACCAGCCGCAGCAGGCTCAGGGCCGTTACCGTCTTGCCCGAACCGGACTCTCCTACCAGCGCCAGTTTTTCTCCGGGTGCGATGGAAAAATCAATTCCATGCACGACTCTTTTGCCGGCAAAGGAAACGCTGAGGCCGTCGACTTTCAGCAGCGGATGGGCAGGCGCGGAAGATCCGCCACCCGTCGCGAAGCCCCCATCGGGCGGCAGCGCCGGATGCGCAGCGACGGGTGTGGGAGTCATAGCTCGGCCTTTCGAGGGTCCAGGGCATCGCGCAGGGCGTCGCCCATGAAGGTCAGCAGCAACAGCGTGACGACCAGTACGGCAAATGTCGATATCGAAATCCACCAGGCGTCAATGTTCGCCTTGCCTTGGTTGAGCAACTCGCCCAGCGAGGGCGTTCCCGGGGGCACGCCCAGGCCCAGAAAATCCAGCGAGGTCAGCGCCAAAATCGCCGCGCTCATGCGAAAGGGCAAAAACGTCACCACAGGCGTCATGCTGTTGGGCAGAATATGCCGCCACATGATCTGCAGATTGCTCACGCCCAAGGCCCTGGCTGCGCGCACATAGTCCATCTGGCGATTGCGCAAAAATTCGGCACGCACATAGTCAGACAAACCCATCCAGCCAAACAGGCTGAGCAAGAACAGCAGCAGCGCCACACTGGGCGCAAAAACCGCGCTAAAGATGATCAGCAGGTAAAGCTCGGGCATGGAGCCCCAGATTTCCATGAACCGCTGGAATGCGAGGTCTGTTTTGCCACCCGCATACCCTTGAATAGCCCCGGTGATCACGCCGATCACCACGCCGATCACCGTCAGCGCCAGGCCGAACAGCACGCTCAATCGAAAGCCATAGATCAACTGCGCCAACAGGTCGCGCCCCCGGTCGTCCGTGCCCAGCAGGTTGTCGCGTGAAGGCGCCGAAGGGTTGGGTTCTTTTGCGAAATAGTTGATCGTGCGCGGACCATAGGGATTGGGGGGATACAGCGCCCAGTTGCCCCGCTGCCCCAGCTTGTCGCGGATGAAAGGGTCCAGGTAGTCGGTGGGCGTTTCAAAGTCGCCGTCAAAGGTCTTTTCCGAATAGTCCTTGAGCAGCGGAAAGTAATACTCGCCCTTGTAGTGGGCCACCAGCGGCTTGTCGTTGGACAGCACCTCGGCGAAGAGGCTGAGCACCACCAGGGTCGAAAACAGGATCAGGCTGTAAAACCCAAGCTTGTTGCGGCGAAAACGCTTCCACGCCCGCCGACCCGGACTAAGACTGACCACAGAACGGCTTTCACCAAGGCCGCCGCGGATCGGGCTTTGCCCGGCCGCAGGAGGCGTCCCCTTGGGGGGAAGGCGGCCAGAGGGCGCTTCAGGGGGGTTAATCAAACTTGACACGCGGGTCTACCCAGACATAACAGAGATCACTGATCAGCTTGGTCACCAGCCCAATCAGCGTGAAGAGGTAGAGCGTGCCCAGGACCACGGGGTAGTCCCGCCGGATCACGCTCTCATAGCTGAGCAGCCCCAGGCCGTCCAGCGAAAACAGGGTCTCAATCAGCAGCGAACCGGTGAAGAAGGCTCCAATAAACGCAGCGGGAAACCCGGTGATGATGGGAATCAGCGCATTGCGAAACACATGCTTCCAGAGCACCTGCCGTTCGCTGAGTCCCTTGGCCCGGGCTGTCAGGACGTACTGCTTGCGAATTTCTTCCAGGAAGGAGTTCTTGGTCAGTACCGCCGTCACGGCAAAACTGCCCAGCACCATCGCAATGATGGGCAGGGTGATGTGCCAGAGGTAGTCGGTGATCCGCGCGCCCCACCCCAGGGATTCCCAGTTGGGCGAGGTCAGCCCGCGCAACGGAAACCATTGCAATTGCCCGCCGAATACCACCAGCAGCGCCACGCCGAGCACAAAGCCCGGTATGGCGTAGCCGACCAGCACGATGAGCGTGGTGACAAAGTCAAAGCGCGAACCCGCCCGCACGGCCTTGGCCACGCCCAGCGGCACGGCAATCAGGTAGCTGATGAAAAAAGTCCACAAGCCCAGGCTGACGGAGACCGGCAGCTTTTCCTTGACCAGTTGCCAGACATCCTTGTGCTGGTAAAAGCTGTTGCCCAGGTCAAAGCGCGCAAAACGCCCCAGCATCTGGAAAAAGCGCTCATGCACCGGTTTATCAAAACCGTACAGCGCCTTGATTTCCTCAATGCGCTGCGCATCGACGCCCTGCCGCCCGCGGTAGCCGGCGCCCGATGTGGCAGCGCGCTCGCCACCTGAGTCACGGCCCTGCAACTGCGCCACCATTTGCTCCACCGGCCCACCGGGCACGAACTGCACCATGACGAAGGTCAAAAGCAGCACGCCCAACAGGGTGGGAATCATCAGCAGCAGGCGCTTGAGAATGTAGCTGGCCATCGGTATGTCTGCCTGTTCTTCTGTTCTTATTTGCTGGAGGATAAATTGGCTGGCGAGGCCCACCAGGTGCTCATGGCCCAGGTGTCCGCCTGGTAATACGGCGGAATCGTCTGCGGCAGGACAAAGCGGCCCGGGCGGTAGCCGATCAGGAACGCATCGCCGTAGTACTGCGGCACCGAGTAGTAGCCATGGGTTAGTACGCGGTCCAGCGCGCGCATCGCGGAGCCGAGTTCAGGCCGGGTCTTGGCCGTCACGACTTTTTGCAGCAAGGCGTCGACCGCCGGATCGGCAATCCCCCAGACATTCGAGGAACCCGGCGTTTGCGCGGCCCGGGAGCCGAACAGCTCCAGCAACTCACCGCCCGGTGCGGTACTGCCGGGCAGGCGCAGCGTGGTGACTTCGAAGTCAAAAGCATCCATCTTCTGTTTGGACAACGAAAAGTCCACGACCCGATAAGTCATGGTGATGCCCAGCTTTTCCAGTGCCTTCTGGAAAGGCCCGACGATACGAATCAATGAGGGCTGGTCATTCAAAAATTCCATCGTGAAAGCCTCGCCCCTGGCGTTGCGCAGCGCACCATCCCGGTAAGTCCAGCCGGCCTCGCGCAGCAGCGCCTGGGCCTGGCGCAGGTTCTCGCGCAGGCTGCCGGGCGGTGTGGTGCTGGGCGACACGGGCACCGCGCCGAACACCTCTGGCTTGAGCTGGGCGCGCAAAGGCTCCAGCAAGGCCAGTTCATCGGGTTTGGGCAGGCCTTCCGCATGAAACTCGCTGTTGGGAAAGTAGCCGTTCACGCGTTTGTAGATGCCATAAAACAGCTGGCGGTTCATCCACTCGAAATCCAGGGCCAGGCCGATTGCCTTGCGCACCCGGGCATCCTGGAACTTCGGGTTACGGATATTGAGTACATAGCCCTGGAAGTCGCCGGGATTGCGGTTTGGAAAGGCGCGCTTGACCAGTTCACCCGAGGTGAACTGCTTGCCGGTGTACTGGCGCGCCCAGTTGCGCGAGATGAACTCGCGCAGGAAATCGAATTCACCGGCCTTCAGACCCTCGAAGCGGGAGGTTTCATCCAGATAAATCTTGAAGCTGATGCGGTCAAAGTTGAACTGCCCCTTGCGTGTCGGCAAATCCGCACCCCAATAGGCCGGGTCCCGCACATAGGTGATGTCACGGCCCATGGCCGGGTTGGCGATTTTGTAGGGCCCGGAGCCTATGGGTATTTCCGAAACAATCTGGTCAAAAGGCTTGCTGGCCCCGTTGACCTTGCCTCCTTCCCGGCCCCAGCCCCGGCTGAACACCGGCATTCCACCGACAACCAGCGGCAGTTCGGGATTTGGCGTCAGGAACTCAAAGCGCACGACGCGCTCCGAGACCACAGTCACCCCCTTGACTTCAGCGTAAATCGTGCGGTACTGGGGCGCGGCAAGTTTGCTGATGAGCTGGGTGTACGAATGCAGCACATCGGCTGCCAGCACGGGCGTGCCATCGTGAAAACGCGCCTTGTTGTTGATGCGAAAGGTCGCCGACAGTTTGTCGGCGGCAACCTCCACGTCATCGGCCAGCAAGCCGTAGGCCGTGGTGGGCTCTTCGGAGTTGCCTGTCAGCAGGCTTTCAATCAGCAGGCTTCCCAGGCCATAAGGTGCGGTGCCGCGCAGCGTGAAGGGGTTGAACTTGTCAAAGTTCGTGGGCCGGGTGGGCGGCACCATGCGAATCTCACCGCCCTTGGGCGCGACCGGATTTACATAATCAAAATGGGTGAAACCGGGCGGGTATTTGATGTCGCCAAACTGGGCGTATGCGTGCGCAGCCCAGGCGGCCGGTGCAAAAAAAGAAAGAATGGCCAGCAGGGTCGTCATCAAAGCAATCACCAGCACCCGCAAAAAAGACAAATCCCGCATGCGACAATTCTGCACTACTTCACGTCGGCAACGGTTGGCGGCCAGCAGGTAAACCAGCTGCTTCGTTCAACGCCACCAACCGCCATCGGCCGATTCATTCGAACACACTGGAGCACAAGCATGGGTTTTCTTACCGGCAAAAAACTGTTGATCACGGGCGTGTTGTCCAACCGGTCCATCGCCTACGGCATAGCCAAGGCGTGCCACGCTCAAGGCGCCGAGTTGGCCTTCAGCTACGTCGGTGAGCGCTTCAAGGACCGCATCACGGAGTTTGCTGCCGATTTTGGCTCCAAACTCATCTTTGACTGTGACGTCGGCGATGACGCCCAGATCGAGAAGCTGTTTGCCGACCTGTCCAAAACCTGGCCGACGTTTGACGGCTTTGTGCACAGCATCGGCTACGCACCGCGCGAAGCGATTGCCGGTGATTTCCTCGACGGCCTCTCGCGCGAGGGCTTCAAGATTGCCCACGACATCAGCGCCTACAGCTTTCCGGCCATGGCCAAGGCGGCGCTTCCCTACCTCAATGACAAGTCAGCCCTGCTGACCCTGACCTACCTGGGCGCGGTACGCACCGTGCCCAACTACAACACCATGGGGCTGGCCAAGGCCAGCCTGGAGGCCTCGGTGCGCTATCTCGCCGAATCGCTCGGCCCCAAGGGCATGCGCGTCAACGGCATCAGCGCCGGCCCGATCAAGACCCTGGCCGCCAGCGGCATCAAGGGCTTCGGCAAGATTTTGAGCGTGGTCGCTGAGGCCTCGCCCATTCGCCGCAATGTGACGATTGAGGACGTCGGCAACGTGGCAGCCTTTTTGCTGAGCGACCTGGCGGCAGGGGTCAGCGCTGAAATCACCTACGTGGATGGCGGTTTCAGCCACGTGGTGGGCGGCATCGCCGAGCCAGCCGAAGCCGGCTGAGGCGGCGGCGGCGGCGTCGGGTCAAGCGTGCGGGCCGCACGCTCTGCGCGGCTGAAAACTCAGTGGCAAATCCACCACCAGCCCTTTATCGGCGGGCGCAGGAAGCTATCAAACAGGCGCTTCTACAGCTTCTACCCGCTCATGGCCGCTGCCAGTGGAGTGGTCCTCTGCGGCACGTCGGTGAAGACCGGCTTCAGAACAGGAAAATTGCCGATTGCCAAACCTGCCCATAGTGGGATACTGGCTTTGAAAGCCTGAATTTCCTGTTTTTATCCTTGCTTTGACCATGTACTGCGCCCCCTGATACGGCGCCGTCGCTGCCTGCATCGGCTTTCTCACCAGCCAAGGACAGACGCATGAGAACTGCAGCCGCCCACCGCCGCGCCACACACTTCGCCGTTGTCCTTGCGGTGGTCTGCACGGCCGCAGGCAGAACTTTCGCCCAGGAGTCGCCCACCGAACCCGCCGAACCCGCTGCAGCCCAAAGCGCAGCGCCAGCTGTCGCCGCTGAATCCGCCGCGCAACCCAGAAACTATGCGCTGCCGGCACTGGAAATCATTGGTTTTGACTTTCTGCTGAACCGCGTCAACCGGTATTACGGCAGCAGCCGCGACGATTACGACGTCAGCCTGGGGTCGATCCGGCGCAACCTGCGAAGCGGCTGGGGCGTGGACGACGACCCGTTCAAGACCAACCAGTTGGGCCATCCCTACCAGGGCTCGATGYACCACGGCTTCGCCCGCTCCGCCGGTTTCAACTACTGGGAGTCGCTGGCCTACACTTTCGCCGGCAGCGCTGCGTGGGAGGTCGCCGGCGAGAAAACACGACCCTCGCGCAACGACCAGATATCCTCGGGCATAGGCGGCACTTTTTTGGGCGAGGCCTTGTTCCGCATGGCCAACCTGGTGCTGGAAAAAGGCGATGGCGTTCCGCGCTTCTGGCGCGAAGCCGGCGCCGCGATGATCTCACCGTCCACCGGCTTCAACCGGCTGGTCCAGGGCCGCCGCCTGGACACGATCTTCGCCAGCAACAATCCGGCCTACTACAGCCGGGTGCAGTTCGGACTGATGGGCACGGTGCAAAACGTTCCGGGCACCTCGACCCAGGTCAAACGCAACGAGGCGCAGGTCGACTTCTCGCTGGACTACGGCCTGCCGGGAAAGGACGGCTATCACTACCGCCGCCCCTTCGACTACTTTGCGTTCCAGGCCACGGCCTCCAGCGCCAATGTGCTCGAGAATGTCATGACGCGGGGGCTGCTGCTGGGCAATGACTACGAGGTCGGCAAGAACTACCGCGGCCTGTGGGGCCTGTACGGTAGCTACGACTACATCTCGCCGCAGGCGTTCCGTATCTCGAGCACGGCGCTGTCGCTGGGCACCACCGGCCAGTGGCGGGCCAGCGAATCGGTCGTAGTGCAGGGCACTGCCCTGGCCGGTACGGGCTACGCGGCCGTGAGCACCATCAACGGCGCCTCCGACCGCGATTACCACTACGGCATGGCGCCACAGGCGCTGCTGGCACTGCGAGTCATCTTCGGCGACCGCTCTTCGCTGGACCTGACCGGGCGCGAATACTTCGTGAGCGGCGTCGCCAGCGGAGGCCGCGGCGGGCACGACAACATCGTGCGCCTTGACCTGGCCTACACCTGGCGTATCCACAAGCAGCACGCCATCACCGTGAAGTACCTGTGGAACCGCCGCGACGCGACCTACCCCGATCTGGGCAACCGCACGCAATCCCGCGGCACGTTCGGCGTCTTCTACACGCTGCTAGGCCACGACCATTTCGGCACCGTCGACTGGCGCTGAGGGCGCAGAGGTGTGCAAGAATCTCGAACTGGCTTGGGCTTCGGTGCTATCAAGCCCGTCGCCAATACTCATAACACCAGGCAGTTTCAAACCCGGCCCGCTGATAGAGTGCCCGGGCCGGCGCGTTGCCGGCCTCTACCTGCAAAAAAGTGCGCTCAAACCCTCTGTGCATCGCGGCGTCGGCCAGCCCGGCCAGCACACGCCCGGCCAGGCCCCGGCCTCTGAGGGCCTGATCGGTGCACATGCCGTGCACGCTGGACCAGCCATGGCCGAAGGCAGCGGCACCAGCGGCCACGGTTTTCCCGTTCTCACGGACACTCGCATAGAGCGAATTACGTGCCCGGCTCAGCGTGTTGACGCGGCTGGCGCCATCGACGGGGTCAAAGCCCTTGCCCAAAAACAGGGCAGCCCACGCCTCATCAGGTGAATTGGCGGTTTCGGCGGGAATTTGAGTAGATACCTCGCGCATGGCTTTGGCCGTGCTCACCTGAACCAGCACCGGGCGCTCCGTCTTGTAGCCACACCGTTTCAGCTCTCGCCGCAAAAGTTCGAAGCAAGGTTCAGTCGCGACACGAAAGACCGCCGACATGCCGCGTGCCTCGTAACGCGCTTCAATCCTGCCCACCACGGCTTCATCGGTCGCTATGTGCCGAAGCGGGACCGCACTTTTGGCCCGGCTAACGGTTCCCCTGTCGAAAGGCAGGAGCCAGCCGTCCAGTTCCTCAAGGGCTTCGGGGGATACGGCCGCAATAGTGGCCCGCTCTATGGCTTCAATGTCGCTGGAGGTTGTGGTTTGCACGTGAAAGGCCTTGGCACCGGGACGTGGTGGATGGGATATGCCGGCGACAGTCTCCGCACATTTTCACTGTCTTTGAGCCTGGGCTTCAGGCCGCTCGAAGGGCATGGCGCTTGCGCCGTCGCATTTTGAAATATAAACTGTACATTTATAAGGGGTATCCGCTTAGCTCCACTAAGCTGATTCCACCCTGTCCTGTGGTGTTCGGGTGATGTCCCGATAGGTCACGGGCTGAGTGGCCACGGCTTGCTGCAGCAGCCGGTAAAACAGCATCCCGCGAGAGCCCGAAGTGCGGCGATTGAAGCGAAAGACAAACTCGTCAAGGTAGGCATCGAGATGCTCGGGCTGGACCGAGCCATGGTGCGTACCCAGGATCCAGCGCTTGACCAGTGAGGCCACCCGATGCACCCCTGCCATGGAGACATGTGCAGGCGTGTCCGAGCCCAGCATGACCGTGCGCTCATGGTCATAGCCCAGCTCGCTTAGCGAACGGTAGGCGGCCGAGCCGTCAGTGCGAACCTGGGCGCCGGGCTCCACCGACTGCTGGACAAACGGCACCACGCATTCGTCAGAATCATTGGCGATGCGGTGCAGACGAATTCGGCCAAATCCTTTGGGCTCCAGTATCTCCACGGCCATCACCACCAGTACTTTGCTGGTGCTGGACTTGCGCCCTACCGGGGAAATGGGCCGCTGTCGGTCCGAGATGGCCAGGTAAGTTTCATCGACCTCGACCAAGCCCTTGAGGCGTTCCCGATCCGGGCGCACCATGGCACAGCGAAAGCGGTGCAGCATGGTCCAGGCCGTCTGGTAGCTGCCCAGCCCCAACACCCGCTGCAAGCCCAAGGCGCTGACCCCCTGTTTCTGGCTGGTGAGATACCACGCCGCCGCCAGCCACACCTTCAGCGGCGTGCGGGTCTTGTCAAAGAGGGTGCCCGAGGTCACGGTAGTCTGTCGCCCACAGTCCTGGCACATCAATCGCGTGCGGCTGGATCGGTACGGCGCCGCCATGCTGGCGCAATTTGGGCAGGCGAAGCCGTGCGGCCAGCGCAAGCGCTCCAGGTAAGACAGGCAAGCCTCCTCGGAGGAAAACCAATCGAGGAATTCGCTCCAGGTGCATGGGTAGTCTTGGGCTGAAACTGGCATAATAACTGGGTATTTATCCAGTATATCCGACGCCACTGGAGCTAAGCGGATACCCCTTACATTTATACAGTTAAAAATAGAAAAATCCATGGCAATTCAAACCCTGACGCACATCCCGGCCCACAAGGCGCTTTTTCGACTGAAGACGCTGCACCTGCTGATGATTTTCGCGGGCCTGCTGGCGCCGGCTCTGCCCCTATTGGCCGCGCCCGATGCCCCGCCGCTGATGCTGGCCAAGGTGTACCACCCGGGCGTTTCACTTCCGGACTACTGGGCCAGCGAAAAGTATGACGGTGTGCGTGGCTACTGGGATGGCGAAAAGCTGCTGACCCGTGGCGGCGAGCGCGTTGCAGCGCCGGCATGGTTCACGGCGGGCTGGCCAAAAGTCCCCATGGATGGTGAACTCTGGGCCGGCCGCGGGCAGTTTGCCAAAGCGCTTTCGACGGTGCGACAGCAAACCCCGGACGATTCAGCGTGGCGCACGATGCGTTTCATGGTGTTCGACCTGCCCGCGCAAGGTGGCCCCTTTAACGAGCGGATTCCGGCGCTCAACGGCCTCGTGAGCCAGATTGACCAGCGCTGGGTACAAGCGGTAACGCAGGTCAAGCTGGCAAACCAGCAAGCTTTGCAAAGCCTGCTGGTTAAAACCGTCAAACTTGGTGGCGAGGGCCTGATGCTGCATCGCGGCGCGTCACTTTACAAAGGCCAGCGCACCGACGACCTGCTCAAGGTGAAAACGCATGAAGACACGGAGGCCCGCGTGATTGCGCACATCCCGGGTCAGGGGAAATATGCGGGTGCGCTGGGAGCACTGCTGGTGGAACTGCCGGAAGCAGATGGCAAACCGGGCCAGCGTTTCAAGCTCGGTAGCGGTTTCAGCGATGCACAACGCCAGAACCCACCAGCGCCGGGCAGCATCGTCACTTTTCGCTATCGCGGCCTGAACGACAGCGGAATTCCCCGCTTTGCCAGCTTCATGCGGGTACACGAAGACATGCCAAAACATGCCGCAGCTAATCAATAAGCAAGATCAACCAGCAGGATAAAAGATAAGCAGCAGGGGAAGCAACAGGGCTGGCAGCGGGTGCCCGCCACCGGGACGGAACACCCCACCAGGAGGGAACGCCCTATTTCTGATCTTTCTTCACGCAATCGGCGTAGTACCGCATTTTGCCTTTGGCATCAACCTGCTCCACGAGGCCGTGAATGTCAGTCTCGAAACCCGGGCATTGCGCATTGAACTCGCGGGCAAACTTGAGGTAATCAACGATTTTCTTGTTGAACACCTCGCCTGGAATCAACAGCGGAATGCCCGGCGGATAAGGCGTCACCAGTCCGACCGTGATGCGGCCTTCAAGCTGGTCGATCTCGACGCGCTCTGTGGTGCGGTGGGCAATGTGGGCGTAGGCGTCGCTGGGCTTCATGGCCGGCGCCAGGTCACTTAAATAGACCTCGGTCGTCAACCGTGCGATGTCGTATTTGGCGTAGAGGGCATGAATGTGCTGGCACAGGTCGGCCAGACCCATGCGCTCGTATTTCGGAAACTTCTGGCAGAACTCGGGCAGGATGCGCCACATCGGCTGGTTCTTGGCGTAGTCGTCCTTGAACTGCTGAAGCGCCGTCAGCAGGGTGTTCCAGCGGCCTTTGGTGATGCCGATGGTGAACATGATGAAGAAGCTGTAAAGCCCGGTTTTCTCCACGATCACGCCGTGCTCGGCCAAAAACTTGGTCACGATGCTGGCCGGAATACCGGTTTTGGCGAATTTGCCATTCAGATCCAGGCCAGGCGTGACGATGGTCGACTTGATCGGGTCCAGCATATTGAAGCCCGTCGCCATCTGACCAAAGCCATGCCAGTTATTGGCGCCATTCCTGGCTGTCTTGGCACTGCGCGACTCGCCCTTGATGATCCAGTCCTCGGCCAGGCCAATGCCCTCTTCCACCAGCTTGTCCGGCCCCCAGACTTTGAACCACCAGTCGCTGCCGTATTCATCGTCGATCTTGCGCATGGCCCGGCGGAAGTCCAGCGCCTCGGCAATGCTCTCCTCGACCAGCGCGGTGCCGCCGGGTGGCTCCATCATGGCGGCGGCCACATCGCAACTGGCGATGATGCTGTACTGAGGCGACGTCGAGGTGTGCATCAGGTAGGCCTCATTGAAGAGGTGCCTGTCGAGTTTGGTGTTTTGCGAGTCCTGCACCAGCACATGGCTGGCCTGGCTGATACCGGCCAGCAACTTGTGAATCGACTGGGTTGCGTACACCACGGCATTTTTCGGCCGGATGCGGTTTTTGCCCATGGCGTGGTAGCTGCCATAAAACGGGTGGAAGGCCGCATGAGGCAGCCAGGCTTCATCAAAATGCAGGTTGTCCACGTAGCCATCGAGCATGCCCTTGATAGTTTCGGTGTTGTAGAGCACGCCGTCATAGGTCGATTGCGTGAGCGTGAGCACGCGCGGCTTGACGGTGTCCGCATCGACGCCCTTGAGCAGCGGGTTAGCCCTGATCTTGGCCTTGATGGCCTCGGGCTCGAATTCGCTTTGCGGTATCGGGCCGATGATGCCGAAATGGTTTCGCGTGGGCTTCAAGAATACGGGAATCGCACCGGTCATGATGATGGCGTGCAGGATGGACTTGTGGCAGTTACGGTCCACCACCACCACATCGCCCGGCGCTACCGTGTGGTGCCACACCATCTTGTTGCTGGTGGAGGTGCCGTTGGTCACGAAGAAACAGTGGTCCGCATTGAAGATACGCGCCGCATTGCGTTCGCTGGCGCCAATGGCGCCGTCGTGGTCAAGCAGCTGGCCCAGCTCCTCGACCGCGTTGCACACGTCGGCGCGCAGCATGTTTTCGCCGAAGAACTGGTGAAACATCTGCCCGACGGGACTTTTCAAAAACGCCACACCGCCCGAATGGCCGGGGCAGTGCCAGGAGTATGAACCGTCCTCGGCGTAGTCCAGCAAGGCCTTGAAAAATGGCGGCTGGACCCCTTCCAGGTAGCTCTTGGCCTCGCGCAGGATATGGCGCGCCACGAACTCGGGCGTGTCCTCGAACATGTGGATGAAGCCGTGCAGCTCGCGCAGGATGTCGTTGGGAATATGGCGCGAGGTCTTGGTTTCACCGTAGACGTAAATCGGCACATCAAGATTTTTGCGGCGCACCTCTTCAATGAAGTTTCGCAGGTTGAGCACGGCAGGATCCAGGTCCGGGCCGGGCGTGAATTCCTCGTCGTCAATCGACAGGATAAAAGCGCTGGCACGGCTTTGCTGCTGGGCGAATTGCGACAGGTCGCCATAGCTGGTCACACCCAGCACCTCAAAGCCTTCGCTTTCAATGGCCTGGGCCAGCGCGCGAATACCCAGCCCCGAGGTGTTCTCGGAGCGGAAGTCTTCGTCAATGATCACAATCGGAAAGCGGAATTTCATGGGAATGGCTGCAGTTCATGGGCGCCCTGAACCTGTCGGAGGGCATGACGGAAACGCTCAAATGGGCATAGACAGGTTGAGCCCGAACGGTTTGGCTGGCGACTGCGAAGTGTAAGGAAATATTGTTGCGGTACGCTTGCGCGGCGGTCTAATTGCCCCAAAATGTAGCGCATCACCGACAAAAGGAAGAAACATGAGCGAATCGACCATCTGGTGGCTGCTGGCAGGTAGCGCGGTCGCGGTTGAACTGGTCACCGGAACTTTTTACCTGCTGATGCTGGCCGTGGGATTCGTCGCAGGCGCCATCGCCGCTCATTGGGGTTTTGCCATTATCGGCCAAATGGTGATCTCTGCTGCTGTAGGGGGTGGCGCAGTGGCCGCCTGGCACTGGTACCGCGGCAAAGCCCCGGCCCCCCTGCCTGCAAATGCGAATCGGGATGTCAACCTGGATATTGGTGAGCCGGTACAGGTCGCGCAGTGGAATGCCGACGGAACCACTACCGTGAAATTTCGTGGCGCCCTCTGGACGGCCATACCTGCCAACCAGGTGGAATCGGCCACCACTGGAAACTTTCGCATCAAGGAAATGCAGGGCAATCGCCTGGTGCTTGAAAAGCTGTAAAGCATCCCCGGATATCCAGGATCTCGGGCTTTTCATTCCCTGCTGCCGATTCGCCAGCCTGGCAGGCCTTGCAAGCCTTGCAGGCACTCAACTCGCTAATTTGAACTAATCAACAATCAACGGAGGAACCATGGAAATAGCACTCGTCATCCTGATCGTGGCTGGCATCTTTATCGTACGCAGCATCAAGGTGGTGCCGCAACAAAACGCCTGGGTGATCGAGCGCTTGGGCAAATACCACGGCAGCCTGACGCCAGGCCTGAATTTTCTGGTGCCTTTTGTCGACCGGGTGGCCTACAAGCACAGCCTGAAAGAGATCCCGCTGGACGTGCCCAGCCAGGTGTGCATTACCCGAGACAACACACAGCTGCAGGTTGACGGCATTTTGTACTTTCAGGTCACCGACCCCATGCGTGCCAGCTACGGCTCCTCCAACTACATCGTGGCCGTGACGCAGCTGGCCCAAACCTCGCTGCGCTCCGTGATCGGCAAGCTTGAGCTCGACAAGACCTTTGAAGAGCGCGACATCATCAACGCGCAAGTCGTGGCGGCCATTGACGAGGCCGCGCTCAACTGGGGCGTGAAGGTTTTGCGCTACGAGATCAAGGACTTGACGCCGCCCAAGGAAATTCTCCATGCCATGCAGTCGCAAATCACCGCCGAACGCGAAAAACGCGCGCTGATTGCCGCATCCGAGGGTCGCAAGCAGGAACAGATCAACATTGCCACCGGTGAACGCGAGGCCTTCATCGCCCGCTCGGAAGGCGAAAAACAGGCGGCCATCAACAATGCGCAGGGCGAGGCTTCAGCCATCATGGCCGTGGCGGAAGCCAATGCCAGAGCCATCGAGGTGGTTGCTGCGGCGATCCGCCAGCCCGGCGGTGAACAAGCCGTACAGTTGAAGGTCGCTGAAAAAGCCGTTGAGGCCTATTCCAGCGTAGCGGGCGACGCGACCACTACCCTGATCGTGCCAAGCAACATGACCGAGGTGTCGGCATTGATCGCGTCGGCCATGAAGATGGTGCAGTCCAGCAGGGCATGATCAATATCGCTTTACAGGTACAGCCATGAGTGCAAAAAATGTTTTGGGCGGCGAGCTGCTTCCCTGCTCTTACGATCCGCTCACGGGTTACTTCCGGGACGGCTGCTGCAACACCGATGCGTCCGATCTCGGCTCCCATCTGGTCTGCGTGCGGGTCACCCCGGAATTTCTCGCCTTCTCCAGCGCGCGCGGAAATGACCTCGTCACGCCGCAGCCGCAACACCGGTTTGCCGGGCTCAAACCAGGCGACCGCTGGTGCCTGTGCGCCCAGCGCTGGCGGGAGGCCCTGGAGGCAGGCACTGCCCCGCCGGTGATTCTGGAAGCCACCCATATCAACGCGCTGGAATTTGTCACGCTGGCGCAACTGGAAAAGCACCGGTTTCAGGGCGCTGTTCAT
>NZ_JBFUJT010000027.1:0-84314 GCF_056401235.1 Polaromonas sp. P4_F9
AGTGGATTCTCGGGCGGTCTGCGGCGTTGCAACATCAGCCAAGGCATCAGCCTTGGCCTGGATGTTGCGCCTTGCATCCCATCCCGATAATCCACTTGCGCGACCCCACATAGATCGTAAACAGGTTCTTACTGTGCAGGCGCGGCCGGCTGTCCGCCGGGATCCTTGAGGCCGAGCAATGCCGCGAGGGCCGGGGTGCGCAAGGCGCCTTCCTGCGTGACCACGGCGCCAGTCTGTGCATGCGTGCCAACGATGGTCGGGATGGAAGCAAAGCCGAAACGGTTCATCAATTCGGTGTTCTTTGCCACCGAGGCCTTTTGCATATCAATATTGCTGCCGGGATTGATGCCGCCCCGCTTGGCGAGAAGCGAGGTTTCGTGCTCATCCATTACGGCAATAGGGTCAGCAGCCGCCAGCAGGGTTGCCCCTTGGGAAGTACTGGACGAATTCAGGATACCCACCGGTATCCAGACAAATCTGGCTTGCGACTTCAGGGGTTTGGCAGCGTTCCACAAGGCGGCGCAATGCGGGCACTGGGCATCAAAGAAAACATACACAGTGCGCGTGCTCAGGGTTGAGCCGACGGTAAAGCCCTTGGCCTCTGCGGCAATGGCGTCTATTGAGACCGGCGTGGCCGCAGCTTTTGCCGCAGTTGTGCCCGACGCTGCGTCCGGAGCGTCATTGCAGCCCGAAAGCAGCAGGCATGCAGCAATGAGCGGGGCGGAGAAGAATTTGAATCTCATGGCAGGTTGGAATGAGCAGCGGAAAAGTGTTGGAAATGGGGTTGGAAATAGAGAGCAATAAAGACAAGGATAGCGCAGGGCCCGGTGCTCGTCTGTCATCGAATTCTGTACCCTTCTAGATGCAATACGGTTCAGTTAGCACACCGCGTGCATTGCCGCTCATCTCCTTCCCCCGCTTGGGGGAAGGCCGGGATGGGGGCTCACGGCGTGGGCATCGGGCCGCCGTGCTGACCTGGTCGTCGCTGGCCCCCACCCAACCCTCCCCCGGAAGGGGAGGGAGCTTCATGGGTCCTTGATTGAACCGTATTGCTTCTAGATGCCACCGTGTTTCCAGCCAGGCGGCGCGCAGCGCCTACTTGGGTTGTTGGCCCATCCCGGGATTGTCGGCCAATGGGTCGGCCGGATTGCGCGCCTGCGGGGGTGACCTGTCGTCGTCGAACAGGCCGGGCGCATCGCCAATCTGTGCGCCCTCGATCTGCAGCATGCGCAGCTTGGTTGCCACGCCGCCGCCGGCCGAGAAACCTCCCGAGCGGGCGCCCACGGCCAGCACGCGATGGCAGGGCACGACGGGCGCAAAGGGGTTGTGCCCCAAGGCCTGCCCCACTGCGCGGGCGGCGCCCGGCTCGCCGATCCGCGCGGCCACTTCACCATAGGTGAGCGTGCGGCCCGGCGCAATGGCGCGAGCGACCTCATACACACGCCGGTGAAACGGCGGCACATCGCTCATGTCCAGCGCGATGTCGCTCAGGTCGTCCCGCTCACCGTTCAGCAGGGCCGTGATGCGGGTGATCGCGGCCTGGGCTTCGGGCGAAGGGGGCATTTCATGCATCCGCGGAAACAAGCGTTTCATGCGGGCGCGGGTCTGCGCCAGGCTGTGCTCGGGCAGCAGCAGGCCGACCAGCCCGCGCTCGCCCCAGGCGATGCCGCAGTGGCCAATGGGCGTGTCAAAAAGAGCGAAGCCTTCGGTTGCCATGAATCATGATTATGGAAGCTTCCGGGCACGAATGCTCAGTCCGGAAAATCCTGGCAAGGGCTGCAGGCCAATGTTTTATACAAGCCGACTAACCCGGCATGCCAACCGTCAAGGCGGCACCTCACCTTGACCTGCTGCGCGCAGCTCGTCAACCACCTCAAGCCGCGCGCAAAGCCTGCTTGAGCTGCTGTCCAATTTCAGGCTTGTCGGCGAACGGGTCGGTCGGATTGCGCGCCTGCAGCACATCCTCGAGGCGGGTCTGTACCGAATGGATGGCCTTGGGGTGGCTGTAGATGTAAAACTGGTTGGCCGCGATGGCGTCAAACACCAGTTGTGCAACATGGACTGCGGTGACCTTGCCGGAACCGACGGCCTTGCCCGTCATGGCCTGCTGGATCATCTGGCTCTTGGTGGGCTTGTTGCTGGCAAGCTCCGCCGGGCGGTTGCGGTGACTCATGCCGATGCCGGTGGCCACAAAAAACGGGCACAGCACCGACGCCCCGATCTGGTCGGTCACCAGCGACAAGTCCTGGTACAGGGTTTCGCTCAAGGAGACCACGGCATGTTTGCTCACGTTGTACACGCCCATGTTGGGTGGGTTGAGCAAGCCGGCCATGCTGGCGGTGTTGACGATATGGCCTTGCCAGGCGGGATCTTTGGCCGCAGCCTCCAGCATCATGGGCGTGAAGATGCGCACGCCGTGCACCACACCCATGACGTTGACGCCCAGCACCCACTCCCAGTCCTTGACGGTGTTTTCCCAGATCAGCCCGCCGGAGCCGACCCCGGCGTTGTTAAAAACAAAATGCGGTGCGCCAAAGCGCTCAAACACCGCCTTGCCCATGGCCTCCATCTGTTCGGCACTGGAAACGTCCAGCCTGAAGGACAGCACCTGGGCCCCGGTGGCCTTGATCTCGGCGCTTGCCTGGTCCAGCGCATCCTGCTGCACATCAACCAGCACTAGGTTCATGCCCAGTTTGGCGCCCAGGCGCGCGCACTCCAGGCCAAAACCTGACCCCGCGCCGGTCAGTACCGCAGTTTTTCCTTTGAAATCCGTGATCATCTATCGCTCCTTCATACCTGAAATTTAAAAAAAACCTTAAGCCGGGCGCAGCATTTCGATGTGGGGAATGTCGTCCTCGCTGTAGGGTTCCCCTGTTTTCACGAAGCCATGCTGCCGGTAAAACTGCTCCAGCCGCGCCTGGGCGCCGATCCGGATGGGTTGGTGGCCCCAATGCTCCGTCACACTCGTGATGGCCTGGCGCATCAGCGCATGGCCCGCCCCGCTGCCACGCCGCGAGCCATGCGTGACCACGCGGCCTATGCTGGCCTCGGTAAATTTCACGCCGGCCGCAAAGCAGCGCGCATAGGCCGCCAGCTGGCCGGACACCGTGCCCAGCAAATGCATAGCCTGGGCGTCCGCACCATCGATGTCCTGAAAGACACAAGCCTGCTCGACCACAAAAACCGCACTGCGTAACTGCAGTACCTCGTACAGCTCCCGGCTGGTCAGCGCGTCAAAGGGAACAAATCGCCATGTGATCTCGCTCATGCGGGGGTGGCCGCTTTCAGCGAATAACCGATGCGCGGGAAGTGCACATGAACCGTGCCAGCCCGCTCGTCGGTGCGGCGCAGGGTGAAGTGCATGCGGGTGGCGGCGATCAGCTCGCCCTCGGTGGGCTCGGGGCCAAAGCTCTCGCCGCTGACCAGCACCCGGCTGCCCAGGGGGATGCCGTGCTCATCCTGAAAAATATCGTCGTGCAGCGGCGCCGGCGTAGAGGCGGTGGCCACGGCAATGGCCTCGGTGGAGCTGAATTTCTCCATGCTGCCGTGGCCAATGGCGGCCATGCGGTCCATCCATTCCAGCACGGCGGGCGTGGCGTTCAGGATGTCTGCCAGCACGGACGTGCGCACGCGGGTGAACCACAGCGGGTGGTACATCGCAAAGTCGGCGATGCACGGCACCTCCCCCAGCAGAAATGGCAAGTCATCGAGCATGTCGGATATCCGGCGCAGGTAGGACCTGTAAGCCGCTGCCGCGTCAGCCGGGCGCAGACGCGGCATGCCCGCGCTCATGGCCTTGCGGTCTTCGCCAAAGGCTCGGGCCGCGTCGGGCCCGGCGTTGCCAAACATCTGTGCCATGCCCTTGGGCTGCGTGTTGAAGGCCATCGACGTCCAGAACAGCGTGTGGTCGGCCCAGTGCGCCAGGATGCGCGCCAGGCCCTTGCTCGGCTCCGGGTAGAGCTCGGGCATGGGCCGCAGGTGCTCCAGCACATCGCAGATCAGGGCGGAATCGCAGTAAATGTCTGCGCCTATTTGCAGCACGGGGGTCTTGCGGTAGCCGCCCGTCAGCGCCAGTACGTCGGGTTTGGGCATGATCATCGGGATGACGACGGACTTCCAGGGCAGGTTTTTGTAGCCCAGAATCAAGCGGACTTTCTCGGAAAAGGGCGACGTCGGGTAGTGGTGAAGAATCAGCTCTTGCATGGATGTCTCCTGGATCTCTCTGTGTCTATCGGGGCATCGCCCGAGCGATGATGCCGTCGAAATCGGTGCCCGCAGCCAGCGTGCCGAAGGCCTGGCCCCAGTTGCCGGAAATGCGCGAATCGCAAAATGCGCTGAACACCGGAGGCGGTGCTACTTGGTACAGCAACGACGCCTGCACGGCTAGCGCAACATCCTGCGCCAGCCGGCGGGCCTCCAGTTCGGTGGCCATGTTCTCCACCCGGGCCGGCAAGGCGGTGGCGAGGCGGTCCAGCGCCGGGTGCGCACCTTTGGCGGGTGATAGCTCATGCTCCAGTGCCGCCACGGCATCGGCCTTGCGCAGGGCGCGCAGCAAATCCAGCGCCATGATGTTGCCGGCGCCCTCCCAGATGGAGTTAAGCGGCATTTCGCGGTAGATGCGCGCCATGACGCCAGCGCCACCCTCCTCCACATAACCGTTGCCGCCCAGGCATTCCATGGCTTCCTGCGCAAAATGGCTGCCGCGCTTGCAGATCCAGAACTTGGCGATCGGGGTGAGCAGGCGCGCCATCACCGCTTCGTGCGCGTCAGCGGCCTTGTCGAACGCACGGGCCAGGCGAAGAGCCAGCGCCGTGGCGGCTTCCGACTCCAGCGCCAGGTCGGCCAGCACGTTGCGCATCAGCGGCTGGTCTATCAACAATTTGCCGAAGGCCTTGCGCTGCGACGTGTGGTTGAGCGCGAGACTCAAGGCCTGGCGCATCAGGCCGCTGGTGCCCAGGGCGCAGTCCAGCCGCGTCATGGTGCCCATCTCCAGAATTTGCGGAATGCCGCGGCCTTCTTCGCCAACCAGCCAGGCCTGGGCACCCTCGAACTCCACTTCGGAACTGGCATTGGCCTTGTTGCCCAACTTGTCCTTGAGGCGCTGGATACGGATGGCGTTCATGCTGCCATCAGAAAGAACGCGCGGCAGGAAAAAGCAGCTCAAGCCAGCCGGGGTTTGGGCCAGCACCAGGAAAGCGTCGCACATGGGGGCCGAGAAAAACCATTTGTGGCCCGTCAGGGTGTAACGCGCTCCCCAGCCGTCATGGCCCGCGGGCTCGGCGCGCGTGGTGTTGGCCCGCACGTCCGAGCCACCCTGCTTTTCGGTCATGCCCATGCCCATGGTGAGGCCGGCTTTGCCCTGCCATGGCTTGAGTTCAGGGTCATAGGCGCGGCGGGTAAGCCCGGGAGCCCAGTCGGCATAGATGGCTGGGTTGCTGCGCAACGCCGGCGTGACCGCATAGGTCATGGAAATCGGGCACAGCACCGATGGTTCGAGTTCCGTGAAGAGCATGAAGCCAGCGGCGCGTTCGACGTGCGGGGAGCCCTCACCCCTGCCCTCTCCCAGAGGGAGAGGGAGAGAATTCGCCGCGCTTACCCCCTCTCCCTTTGGGAGAGGGCTAGGGTGAGGGCTCCCCCAGGGCGTGCCATGCAGGCCCGCGCCTGTGGCCAATTTCATGAGCTCGTGGTAGCTCGGATGAAACTCCACCTGGTCCAGCCGTCGGCCAAAGCGGTCGTGGCTGTGCAGCTCGGGAACATGAATATTTGCCAGCCGCGCATGTGTTTGCATTTCTGCACTGCCCAGCGTGGCGCCCAGGGCTGCCAGCTCGGTGGTGTCCAGTGCCGGTGCATTGAACTTCAGCGCGTCGCGCAATGGCCGGTTGGTTTCGAACAGGTTGTAGCCTGCCAACGGCTCCGGCTGGTTGAAGACTTCATGGGTGATGTCCATGGCACGACTCCTGGCCTGATGGCTACAGGCTAAATAAGCTTGACCAGCTGTTTGCCGAAGTTCCTGCCCTTGAGCAGACCAAGGAAGGCCTCGGGTGCGGCTTGCAGGCCCTGCGCAATGGTCTCTCGCGGCTTGAGCTTGCCGGTGGCCACCAGCGTGCCGAGTTCTTTCAGGGCTTCAGGCCAGACCTCCATGTGTTCGCTGACGATAAAGCCCTGAACCTTCAGACGGCTCCGCAAGATCAGCGCCGGATACGTGATGGGCGTGGGCTCACCGTCGTAGCCCGCGATCATGCCGCACACGGCAATGCGGCCAAAGTCGTTCATCAGCGGCAGCACGGCATTGAGCACCATGCCACCCACATTTTCAAAGTAGCCGTCAATGCCGCTGGGGCAAGCCTGTCGCAGGGCCGCGGAAAGCGATGCGGCATCCTGGTGCTGTTTGTAGTCAATACAGGCATCAAAGCCCAGTTCCTTCTCCGCATACCGGCACTTTTCCGGGCCGCCCGCTATGCCCACGGTGCGGCAGCCGCGTGCTTTGGCCAGCGCGGCAAAGGCGCTGCCCACGGCCCCTGTCGCGGCACTGATGGCAACAGTTTGACCCGCCTTGGGCTCGATGATTTTCACCAATCCATAGTACGCCGTGACGCCCGGCATGCCCACTGCGCCGAGGTAATACGAGAGCGGCACATGCGTGGTGTCAACCTTGCGCAGTGCCCCGGGTTGTTCGGCATCGACCACGCTGTACTGCTGCCAGCCACCCATGCCGACGACCTGATCGCCCGGCTGAAACTTCGGCGAGCGGCTTTCCACCACCTCACCGGCAGTGCCGCCAATCATGACTTGCCCCAGCGGCTGCGCTGCGGCGTAGTTTTTGCTGTCGTTCATGCGACCCCGCATGTAGGGGTCCAGGCTCAAAAAATGATGGCGCACCAGCACCTGACCGTCCTTCAGGGCGGGTGTTTCGCTACTGACCAGCTTGAAGTTACCGGCAACGGCTTCGCCTGTGGGCCGGTTGTCCAGCAGGATTTGTTGATTGATGGGCATGGGAGTCTCCTGGAAAGGATTTTTTCGGTTCTATCAATGCTATATTTTTGATAGCTTACAGCGACCATTCCTGAAAGGCTTGATCCGGGTTTGATCCGGGTTTGACATCCAAAAAAGTTCAGTCCGTCGAGATGGGACTGACGGGCGCATTGAGCCCATTGGCGGCTTTAGGCCCCGTTGGCAAGCGCTTGACGTATTTGAAGGTGCCCGTGGCGTGTGCGCAGGCGCGGCCCTTGTCGTCGTAGAGCGTGGCTTCTGTGAACGCCATCGTGGCGGTGCGGTGCATGAGCCGGCCCTTGCCCGTGAGCTTGCCGCCGTCGCCCGGTGCGGGTTGCATGAAGCTGGTCTTCATCTCGATGGTGACCACGCCCATGTCTTTTTGCACGCTGCGCGCGGCAGTGGCCATGGTCACGTCCAGCAACGTCATGACCGCGCCACCGTGCGTGACGGAAAACGAGTTCAGGTGTTCCGGCCGCGGCGTGTAGCCAATGGCAGATTCACCCCCCTCAAACAGCTCCAGCTGGAAGCCCAGATGGGTGACGAAGGGGATTTCGGCGCCAAAATTCATCACAAACTCCTGATCAGCCGCCCGTGACGACACTCACGCCACCATCCACCGCCAGCCACTGGCCAGTGATGTGCTTGCCTGCATCTGACGCGTAGAGCACACACAGGCCCTTGAGGTCTTCGTCATCGCCCAGGCGGCCCAATGGCGCGTGGGCGGCGAGTTTTTCTTCGCCCAGTGCCTTGAGCGTGCCCACGGTCATCTTGCTCGGGAAAAACCCGGGGCAAATCGCGTTGACGGTGATGTTGTACTTGCCCCATTCGCAACCGAGGGCGCGGGTGAAGTTGATGACCGCGCCCTTGGACGTGTTGTAGGCGACGGTGGTCATCTCGGGCGGGTTGCCGCCCAGGCCGGCGATGGACGCCACGTTGATGATGCGGCCGGACTTGCGCGCAATCATGCTGTGCTTGGCGATGTGCTGTGAGAGGATGAAGTAACCGCGGATGTTGAGATTCATCACCTTGTCCCAGGCCTCCACCGGATGGTCTTCGGCTGGCGCGCCCCAGGCGGCACCGGCGTTATTGACCAGGATGTCCACGTGGCCCAGGCGCTTGATGGCTTCATCAGCCAGCGCGCGGATGTCTTCTTCCTTCGAGCAGTCGGCGGCAATCCAGTCGACGTCAATGCCGGCCGCTTTCAACTCGGCTGCGGACTCCACCAGGTCTTCGGCCTTGCGTGAGCTCAAAATGACTTTGGCGCCGGCTTCACCCAACGCCTGTGCCATCTGCAGGCCCAAGCCGCGCGAGCCGCCCGTGACAAGTGCGGTTTTGCCTGTGAGGTCAAACAGCTGTTGAATGGAACGGGGCTTGCTGGCAGTCATGGGTCGTCTCCTATGATGGTTGAATTTCGTAATCAGGCACGGTTCGGGTGTCGCGCAAGGCGCCCAGGCCGCTGCTTGCTGATCAGCTGGTGATGAGGGTGATTCCGGTAGGCCGCCAAAGCGGCGCTGGTGTCGACACTGTTTTCAGCGTTGTTTTCAAACACTGAGTAAAGCACAACATTGCGGCCGGCTTCCAGTCCGGGTGTCCTGATGGCGACTTCAAATGCGTGCATTCCCGGCACCAGCTGGCGGCAATTGCCCAGGTGCAGGTGCGCCTTGAAATCGGGGGCATTGGCGGCGTCTTTGAGTATTTGCATCACGATGTGCCTGATCATGGCCCGACCTTGATTCTGGAGCGGACATAGATCAGGATGAAACCGAGCCCAGCCACCACCGCACCGCCCACCACCAGCGACCAGCCCAGTGCCTCATCCGTGCGCTCCACCGACAGGCCCAGGACGAGCGTCAGCAGGCCGCCATAGATCAGGACCCAGATCAGGCCTTGCAGGCGCGCCACGGATTTGCTGGAAGCGGTTGTGGACGACGGTTTGAAAAAAGCCATTAAAACGCCTCCTCAGGCAAGTCGGCACAGGTCAGGTCGCGCGTTTCAGCCACCCGGAGCCAGGCTTCTATTTTGGGTAGCTCGTAATGATAAAAATAACGGGTGGCCGCCAGTCTGCCCACAGTGGCAGCTGTCGATTTTGCAGAATCGGCGGCCAGAGCCGCCAGCGCCACGTCGAGCCAGACCCAGGCCAGCACGGTATGACCGAAGCCCTGCATATAGGGTACCGCATTGGCGAGGGCCTCGCCAGCCTTGCCGCTGGCCCAGGCGGCTTGGGTGGCGCGGCCAACCCGCTGCAGGGCCTTGCCCAACGCATGGGCATGGGTTGCCAGTTCGGGCACCTGGGCGGTTTTTTCCACCGTGGCATTGATGCGCGCCCCCAACAGTTGCAGGCCCCTGCCCCCTTCCATCAACACCTTTCGCCCCAGCAAATCCATCGCCTGGATGCCGTGGGTGCCTTCGTGAATCATGTTCAGGCGGTTGTCACGCCAGTATTGCTCCACCGGAAAGTCGCGCGTATAGCCATAGCCGCCATGCACCTGGATGGCCAGCGAGTTGGCCTCCAGGCACCATTCGCTGGGCCAGCTTTTGGCAATGGGCGTCAGCACTTCCAGCAGCAGGCGTGCGTCGTCGGCGGCTTGGGGCTCGCCAGTATGGTGTTCGTCGACCAGGCGGGCGCAATACAGCTCCAGCGCCAGCGCGCCTTCGCAGTAGGCCTTTTGCGCCAGCAGCATGCGCTTGACGTCGGCATGCTCGATGATGCGGATTTGCGGCTGGGCAGCATCCTTGCCACCGGGGCCCACGGGCCGGCCCTGGGGTCGGTTCCGGGCATAGTCGAGGCTGGCGTAATAGCCCGCCATGCCCAGCATGGTCGCCGCCGTGCCTACGCCGATGCGCGCCTCGTTCATCATGTGGAACATGCAGCGCAGCCCTTCATGTGGCTTGCCGACCAGGTAGCCGACGGCACCCGCCTCGCCGTTTACCGGGTACTTGCCCTCGCCGAAATTGAGCAGCGTGTTGGTGGTGCCGCGCCAGCCCAGCTTGTGGTTCAGGCCGGCCAGCGCCACGTCGTTGCGAACGCTGGTGAGCTGGCCCGCTGGATCGACCAGCTTCTTGGGCACGATGAACAGCGAAATGCCCCGCGTTCCCGGAATCAGCTTTCCGTCGGGGCCGGGGATTTTGGCCAGCACCAGATGGATGATGTTCTCGGTCAGCTCATGCTCGCCGGCCGAAATCCACATCTTGTTGCCCTTGAGGCGATAACGCGGGCCAAGCGGGTCGGCTTCAAAGCCTGCGCCATCCGGCACGGCACGCGTGATGACGTCACTGAGGGATGAACCGGCCTGCGGCTCCGACAAGCACATGGTGCCCGAGAAGCGCCCCGAAAATTCATTCCTGGCAAACACGTCCTTTTGTGCGTCGGTGCCATGCACCATCAGCAAATTGGCATTGCCTGTGGTCAGCATGCCCGAGCCGATGCTGACCGAGGCCATGGCAAAGAAAGCATTGGCAGCGGCTTCCACGGTGTAGGGCAGCTGCATGCCGCCTACTTCATAGTCCTGCGCGGCGCTGAGCATGCCCGAGGCGGCATAGGCTTTCTGGGCATCGTGCGTGGCCTGCGGGAGGATGACTTTTTCGCCGTCGAAGTGGGGCTCCTGGGTGTCGACCGTGCGATTGAACGGCGCGTATTTTTCGCGGGCAATGCGCTCGCAGGTATCGAACACGGCGTCAAAGGTCTCGCGCGAGTGGTCGGCAAAGCGTTCGCGCCGGTTCAGCGACTCGGCGTCCAGCCACTGGTAAAGCAGGAAATCAAGGGTGGGCCTGAGGCTCATGGCGAGCTCCCCGGCACACATGAAGGCGGCAAGGCAGGAAACGCCTGCCCTTTCTGAAGGAGCAGGGTTTCATTCATGGTGATTGCCCGGTTTAGAGGACTTCGTAAACGCCGGCCGCACCCATGCCACCGCCAATGCACATGGTCACACAAACACGCTTGGCACCGCGGCGCCTGCCTTCAATCAGGGCATGGCCGGTGAGGCGCTGACCCGTGACACCGTAGGGATGGCCGACGGCAATCGCACCGCCATTGACATTGAGCCTGTCCATGGGAATGCCCAGCTTGTCGGCGCAGTACAGCACCTGCACAGCAAAGGCTTCGTTCAGTTCCCAGAGGTCGATGTCGCTGATCTTCAGGCCCAGCTTGGCCAGCACCTTGGGAATGGCGAAAACCGGACCGATCCCCATTTCGTCGGGCTCACAGCCAGCCACCGCAAAGCCAAGGAAGCGGCCCAGCGGTTTCAGGCCCTTTTTCTCGGCCACTTTTTCGTGCATCACCACCACGGCGCCGCCACCATCGGAGAACTGGCTGGCATTGCCGGCCGCAATGACGCCGCCGGGGATGGCTGGCTTGATGCCGCTGATGCCTTCCTTGGTCGTGCCTTCGCGAATTCCCTCGTCCTTGCTCACGGTGACCTGTTTGGTGGTCAGACCCATCACCGGATCGGCTACGCCGGCTGTGACGGTAATGGGTGCGATCTCGGCTTCAAAGCGGCCGGCAGCCAGTGCAGCCGTGGCCTTTTGCTGGCTGAGCGCACCGTATTCGTCCATGCGGTCGCGCGAGATGTTGTAGCGCTTGGCGACCTGCTCGGCGGTTTGCAGCATGTTCCAGTAAATCTCGGGTTTGTTTTTGGCCAACCAGCTTTCCTGAAGCATGTGGGTATTCATTTCCTGCTGCACGCAGGAAATACTTTCCACGCCGCCAGCCACGTAAATATCGGCCTCGCCGGCGATCACGCGCTGCGCTGCCAGCGCAATGGTTTGCAGGCCGGATGAGCAAAAACGGTTAACGGTCATGCCCGACACGCTGACCGGGCAACCGGCGCGCAGCGCAATCTGGCGCGCAATATTGGCACCGGTGGCGCCTTCGGGTGTGGCGCAGCCCATGATGACGTCGTCAACTTCGGCCGCTTCAATGCCGGCGCGCTTGAGGGCATGCTCTACGGCGTGGCCGCCCAGGGTGGCGCCGTGCGTCATGTTGAAGGAGCCCTTCCAGCTTTTGGCCAGGGGCGTGCGGGCGGTGGAAACAATAACGGCGGATGTCATAAAAGTTATCCCTTCTTGAATAAATCGGTCAGCTTCGGGGCTGACCCTGCAAATGTCCGGACCAAAAGCCAGCTACAAATCGTGGGCGCAAAAAAAGCCATGTGGCTGAGTCCCCATGCCCAGGCCCACTCTTCTCCAAATCGCGAACCGGGTGAGTCAAAGTTGCCGATCACAAAGATGCCGGCCATGCCGACCCAAAAAGGGCATAGCGCGGCCATGTACCAGCACAGCGTCTTCAATGGCGGACTGGACAGGCTCTGGGACGCCTGCCCCAGGACACCGAGCGTCACAAACGAAGCCAGTCCGTAGGCGAAGAAGCCAGTCATGCCGCGGCATCAGTTGAAAGTTTTGCCTTCTGCAGCAAGCCTGGCCAGCAACGGTGCCGGTTTCCAGAAACTTGCATCATCCAGCGGATTTTGCGCAAAGCGGTTCATGCTCTGCACCACGTTGAAGAGGCCCATCTGATCGGCGTACAGCATGGGGCCGCCACGGTGGACCGGGAAGCCGTAACCCATGATGTAGACCATGTCGATGTCGCTGGCCTTGGAGGCGATGCCCTCCTCCAGGATGTGCGCGGCCTCGTTGACCAGCGAATACACCAGGCGCTGCACGATTTCCTCGTCGGAGATCTTGCGCGGCGTGATGCCCTGCGATTTGCGGTGGTCCTCGATCATCTTGACGACCTCGGCGTTCGGGATCGCGTCGCGCTTGCCAGGCACGTAGTCGTACCAGCCGGCGCCGGTTTTCTGGCCGAAGCGGCCTTTTTCGCACAGCAGGTCGGCGGTCTTGCTGTACCTCATGTCCGGTTTTTCGGTGTAGCGGCGCTTGCGGATAGCCCAGCCGATGTCGTTGCCGGCGAGGTCGCCCATGCGGAAGGGCCCCATGGCGAAACCAAACTTTTCAATCGCCTTGTCGACCTGCTCGGGCGTGCAGCCTTCGTCGAGCAGGAAGCCGCCCTGGCGGCCGTACTGCTCGATCATGCGGTTGCCGATAAACCCGTCGCAAACGCCCGAGACCACGGCCGTCTTCTTGATCTTTTTGCCGAGCGCCATCACGGTGGCGAGTACGTCCTTGCCGGTTTTGGCGCCGCGCACGACCTCCAGCAACTTCATCACGTTGGCGGGGCTGAAGAAATGCATGCCCACCACGTCCTGGGGGCGTTTGGTGAAAGCGGCGATCTGGTTGACATCCAGCGTCGAGGTGTTGGAGGCCAAAATGGCGCCCGGCTTCATCACGCGGTCCAGTTCCTTGAAAACCTTTTCCTTGACGCCCATTTCCTCAAAGACGGCCTCGATCACCATGTCGGCGTCTTTCAGGTCGTCGTAGCTCAGTGTGGTGCTGAGCAGGCTCATACGCTGCTCGTACTTGTCCTGCTTGAGCTTGCCTTTTTTGACCTGCGCTTCGTAGTTTTTGCGGATAGTGGCAATGCCACGATCCATCGCTTCCTGCTTCATCTCCAGCATCTTGACCGGGATGCCGGCGTTCAGGAAATTCATGGAGATGCCGCCGCCCATGGTGCCGGCACCAATCACGGCAATCGATTTGATTTCGCGCTTGGGCGTATCTTCCGGCACGTCGGGGATCTTGGAAGCGGCCCGCTCAGCCATGAAAATATGGCGCAGCGCACGGCTTTCAGGTGTCCACATCAGGTTGATGAAAAGCTCGCGCTCAAACGCCAGACCGTCTTCAAATTTCTTTTTGGTGGCAGCTTCCACGGCATCCACGCATTTGAGCGGTGCGGGGAAATTCTTCGCCATGCCCTTGACCATGTTGCGGGCAAACTGGAAGTAGGCGTCGCCATCGGGATGCTTGCATGGCAGGTTGCGCACCAGCGGCAGCGGGCGTGTGTCGGCAATCGACTGGGCAAAGGCCAGGGCTTCTTCTGCCAGCGACTCCGGCGAGGCGGCCATCCTGTCAAACAGCTTCTGTCCCGGAATCTGCGCCAACAATTCGCTTTTGACGGGCTCCCCACTCACAATCATGTTCAGAGCGGGTTCAACACCCACTGCGCGCGGCAGACGCTGGGTACCTCCTGCGCCAGGCAACAGGCCCAGCTTGACCTCGGGCAATGCCACATTGCAGCCAGGTGCCGCGATGCGGTAGTGGCAGCCCAGGGCCAACTCCAGTCCGCCACCCATGCAGACCGTGTGGATGGCCGCCACCACGGGCTTGGCTGAATTTTCAACCGCGCGAATCACGCTGAGCAGGTTGGGTTCCAGCAGCGCCTTTGGGGTGCCAAATTCCTTGATGTCGGCGCCGCCTGAAAAGGCCTTGCCCGCGCCGGTCAGCACAATGGATTTGACGGCCGCGTCGGCGTTGGCTTTTTGCAGGTTGTCGGTGATGCTGAAACGGGTGGCATAGCCGAGGCCGTTGACGGGCGGGTTGTTCAGCGTGATCAGCGCCACCGTGCCGCGAACTTCGTAATGGGTTGTCATTGCGGTTGTCTTTCCTTGAGTGAAGTTTCAGTTGTTTCGGCCCCAGGGTGAAGCACCCCGCCAGAAAAATAGTACGACCGTTCTTTTTCTTATTGTAGGGTGGCTGCGCAGCCGTACAAGCGCAATACCGCCCCTATTTGTCCCAGCGGTGACAACCTCTGGGACTTTCTTACACTTCCAGCCATTCTTTTCGGATGTACGCGTCGGCCCGCAGGCTGTCGGGCGTACCGTGAAACACGATGCTGCCATGCCCCATGACCAGCGCCCGGTCGGAAATCGCCATGGCGATGGTGAGCTTCTGCTCGATCAGAAGCACCGAAACGCCCTTGGCCTTGAGCGTTTGCAAATATTGGCCGACCAGTTCCACAATTTTTGGCGCCAGGCCTTCTGTGGGCTCGTCAATGATGATGAGGTCCGGGTCGCCCATGAGCGTGCGGCACAGCGTGAGCATCTGCTGCTCGCCACCCGACAAAACCCCGGCTTCGGTGTGC
This sequence comes from Polaromonas sp. P4_F9, assembly GCF_056401235.1. NCBI lineage: Bacteria > Pseudomonadati > Pseudomonadota > Betaproteobacteria > Burkholderiales > Comamonadaceae > Polaromonas > Polaromonas sp. P4_F9. Next base: position 14,966 of record NZ_JBFUJT010000027.1, read on the forward strand.
TGGCGCTCCAGCAGCCGCGGAAACATGGTGTACATGTCCTTGAAAGACCAGCGCGATCCTTTTCCAGACCCTTTTTGACCCAGCAGCAGGTTTTGATGCACCGTCAGCTTGGGAAAGATGTCGCGGTTTTCCGGGACGTAGCCAATACCGAGATGCGCAATCTGGTAGGCCTTCTTTCCGACGATTTCCTCTTTTTTCCAGAGGATGGAACCCTGGCAGTCCACCAGGCCCATGATGGCCTTGGCCGTGGTGGAACGCCCCGAGCCATTGCGGCCCAACAAGGCCACGATTTCGCCCGGTTGCACATCGAACGAGACGCCGTGCAGCACATGGCTCTTGCCGTAGAAGGCATGGAGGTTTTGAATATTCAGCATGCAAGGCTCCGACGGGCCGCCCCCAGGCAGCCTTGGGCCCCCGAGGGGCTGGAGCCTGTGGCTCCGAATCTGCTTGAGCAGGTTTGGACAGGCGACAGAGGCGAAGCGTCTGGCGAGTCGCGGCCTGCAAGGCCTCGCGTATTACACGGAGTGAAGAGCGTGGGGGTCATTCTTAGTGCCCCCCTGCCTGTGCATCGGCAACAGATGAGCCCAGGTAAGCTTCCTGTACGCGCTGGTCTGCACGCACCGCTTCGGGCGTGTCATACGCGATGATTTCGCCATACACCACCACCGCAATCTTGTCGGCCAGGCCAAACACCACGCCCATGTCGTGCTCCACGGTCAGCAGCGTCTTTCCCACCGTGACTTCCTTGATCAGGTTGATGAAGCGGCTGGTTTCAGAGCGGCTCATGCCGGCGGTGGGCTCGTCCAGCAGGATCACGCTGGCGCCGCCGGCGATGGTGATGCCTATTTCCAGCGCGCGCTGTTCGGCATATGTCAGGTTGGTGGCCAGCACGTCATGCTTTTTCTCAAGCTTGATCATGGCCATCAGTTCTTCGGCCCGTTCATTGGCGTCATCCAGGTCGGCCAGGAACCTGAGGAAAGTGTATTTGTAGCCCAGGCTCCAGAGCACGCCACAGCGCAGGTTTTCAAACACGCTGAGCTTGGGAAAGATGTTGGTGATCTGGAAGCTGCGCGACAGGCCCATGCGGTTGATCTCGAAAGGCTTCTTGCCATCAATGCGCTGGTTATTGAGCAGCACCTGGCCACTGGTGGGCTCGAAGCGGCCACTGATCAGGTTGAACAACGTGGACTTGCCCGCGCCGTTCGGCCCGATGATGGCCACCCGCTCGCCCGCCGCGACTTTCAGGTTGGCGCCGCGAATGATCTCGGTCTTGCCGAAGCTTTTGCGCAGGTCTTTCAGTTCGAGAGAACAAGTGCTGGCGGCGGCAGCGGTGGCAATTTCAGGAGAGGCCATGGTCATAGCAGCTCCCTTCGCTTGATTTCTTTTTCAATCTCATTTTGTACGTCGCCCCATTGCCGCAGGAATTGGCGGCGCGTGAGTTCAAACAGTCCCAGGCCGGTCAGCAACACAAAACCTGCTCCCAGCCAGCTGTTGATGTTGAGGGCATTCAACCGGATCCCCATGAACCCCAGCCCGGCGCCGAGGGCCGCGTTGAGTTGCAGGTGATACACCATCTCCACCATGGCCGCCGCACCGGCCAGCGTCACCAGCGCCGTGACGGCCAGGCCCAGGTACCCCACCCAAAGTTCCTTGAGCTTTCCAAAGGAGGCCACACGCAAATTCATCATGATGAGGCTGGCGAGGCCACCAGGCGCATACATCACCATGAAGAGGAAGATGAGGCCGACATACAGCAGCCAGGCCATCGAGAGTTCGGAAAGGAGGATGAGCGCGAGCACCAGCAGGCCCGCGCCGATGATGGGGCCAAAAAAGAAGGTGGCACCGCCCAGGAAGGTGAACAGCAGCAAGCTGCCCGAACGCACGCCGCTGACCACCTCCGCCGTGACGATCTCGGAGTTGATGGCCGCCAGCCCTCCCCCGATGCCTGCAAAAAAGCCCGCAATGATGAAAGCGTAGTAGCGCACCCGCTGCGTGTTGTAGCCAATGAACTCCACCCGTTCGGGGTTGTCGCGCACCGCGTTCAGGATGCGGCCCAACGGGGTGCGGGTGAAGGCAAACATGGCCGCCGTGCAGATAAAGCAATAAAACGCGATCAGGTAATAGACCTGGATCTGCGGCCCGAAGCTGACGCCCAGAAACGGCTTGCCATAAGCGCGGTTGGTGGTAATACCGCCCTCACCGCCAAAAAACTCGGGGAACATCAGCGACATGGCAAATACCAGCTCGCCCACGCCCAGCGTGATCATGGCAAAGGTCGTGCCCGCTTTTTTGGTGGTGACATAGCCCAGTAAAGCCGCAAAAAACAGGCCTGACAGACCACCCACCAGGGGAATCAGCGACAGGTGAATGTAGAAGCTGCCTTTGGCTGCCATGTTCATGGCATGAACGGCGAGGAAAGATCCCAGGCCCGCATACACCGCGTGGCCAAAACTCAGCATGCCGCCCTGCCCGAGCAGGATGTTGTAGCTCAGGCAGATGATGACCAGGTAGCCGGCCTGCGACAGCATGGTGAGCGCCAGGCTGCTTTTGAACAGCAATGGCGCCACCACCAGCAGCAACGCGTAAAGCGTCCACAGCAGCCAGCGGCCGACGTTGTAAGGTTTGAATTCGTAAAAATTTTTTGTCATGGGCAGGACTCCGCCGGGCCGCCCCAAGGAGGCCTCGGCCCCCTCGGAGGGCAGTGCAGCGGCAACGCCGCAAACGTGGGGGTAAACATTTTTTTATCCTTCTCGCGTGCCGAGCAGGCCTTTGGGACGGAAGATCAGGATCAGCACCAGGAACAGGAAGGGCAGAATCGGTGCGACCTGCGAAATGGTGAGCTTGAGCAGCGGATAGCCAAAGGTTTCCGGCGTCACGGCGTAGCTGAATCTGGCGAGCAAGGTGATCAGGGACTGGTCCATGGCAACCGCAAAGGTCTGGATCAGCCCGATCAGCAGCGAGGCCAGAAATGCGCCGCTGAGCGAACCCATGCCGCCCACCACTACCACCACAAAAATGATGGCTCCCACAGAACCGGCCATTGCGGGCTCGGTGACAAAGGTATTGCCGCCAATGACCCCTGCCAGGCCGGCCAGCGCAGCGCCACCGCCGAATACCAGCATGAACACTCGCGGCACGTTGTGGCCCAGCGCTTCAACGGTTTCAGGGTGTGTGAGCGCGGCCTGGATCACCAGGCCGATGCGGGTGCGCGTCAGCAGCAGCCAGATGCTGGCCAGCATGACCATGGAGATCAGCATGATGAAGGCGCGGGACTTGGGAAAGTTGGTGCCGAACACGGTAAACAGCGGCCCTTGCAGACCCTCAGGCAGCAAATAGTTGACGGCCGAACGGCCCCAGACCAGCTGCACCAGCTCCAGCAGCAGATAAGACAACCCAAACGTGACCAGCAACTCGGGGACATGGCCGAACTTGTGCACCCTGCGCAGGCAGAAACGCTCAAAGGCGGCGCCCATGGCAAACACCAGCAAGGGCGCCACCAGCAAGGACCACCAAAAACCTATGACCTGTGATGTGCTGTAGGCGATGTACGCCCCCACCATGTAAAACGACGCATGGGCGAAATTAAGAACACCCATCATGCTGAAGATCAGTGTCAGCCCCGAGCTGAGCATGAACAGCAGCAGCCCGTAGCTGAGGCCATTGAGCAGCGAGATGGTGAAGAACTCCAGGTTCATCGGTAGCAGCCCCGGGTAAAAAGTAAAGAAAAAGGCCCGAGGTTTGGTCGGGCCTTGGCCTTGGATGTCAGGACCTCAGTCCATCAACGCATCAGGAAGGACGCTTCATCTGGCAGGAGGTCGGCGTGCTGGCCACGTAGGGCTCGTAGTACTTGATCGGTACAAAGGTGTAGCCCGAGCTCTCGGCATCGTAGGGGAATTTGCCACCGGCCTTCTCCCAGCGCGAGATAAACAAACCCTGCTGCAGCTGGTGGTCGGTCTTGCGCATTTCAACGTCGCCATTAAAGCTCTTGAAGCGCATGCCTTCCATGGCCTTGGCAACGGCAGCGGGCTCCGTGGATTTGGTCTGGGCCATGGCTTCCACCAGAATGGCAAAGGCGTGGTAGACCGCACCGGTGTACCAGTCGTCATTGAATTTTTTCTTGTAGTCGACCAGAATTTGCTGGGTTTCACCGCCCATGTTCAAGTGGTTGTAAGACACCTGGTAGACGCGGCCGGCCGATGCAGCCCCCATGGCGGTAGGTGTACCTGATACCCCGCCATAGTAGGTGTAGAACTTGACGTTGTTCAGACCCGCTTCGTTGGCGGCCTTGATCAGCAGCGTCAAGTCTGAGCCCCAGTTGCCGGTGATGACCGAGTCAGCGCCCGACTGCTTGATTTTGGCGATGTACGGTGCGAAATCGCGCACCTGCGCCAGCGGGTGCAGGTCCTCACCGACGATCTGGATATCCGGGCGTTTGGCCGACAGGTTTTGCTTGGCAAACCGGGCAACTTGTTGACCGTGTGCATAGTTCTGGTTGATCAGGTAGACCTTCTTGATCTCGGGCTGGTCTTTCATGAAAGCTGTGAGCGCTTCCATTTTCATGGAGGTGTCGGCATCCAGGCGGAAGTGCCAGTAATCGCATTTGCTGTTGGTCAGGTCCGGGTCCACCGCGGCATAGTTCAGGTAGACAACTTCCTTGCCCGGATTGCGCTCGTTGTACTTGGACAGCGCATCGATGATGGCCAGTGCCGGGCCGGAGCCATTGCCTTGCACCACGTAGCGCGCGCCCTGGTCAATCGCGGACTTCAGCGCATTGGTCGTTTCCTGCGGGCTGAGCTTGTTGTCGATGCCGATGATCTCGAACTTGACGCCGGCCTTGTTCTTTTTGTTGAAATGCTCAGCCAGGAACTGAAAGCTCTTGAGCTGGTTGGTACCCACCGCAGCCATCAGGCCGGACAGTGGATCAATCCAGGCCACCTTGACCGTCTGATTGAGATTCACAGCAGTTGTGGTTGCCGGCGCAGGTGCAGCCGCCTTGGCAGGACTGACGGCAGGCTTGGCAGGTGCTTGAGCCAGTGCCAGGCCGCTGTACAGCATGGCCGATGCGGCCACGGCAAAACCAAAATGCCGACGAAAAAAATGGCGCTGGGTTGTCATCCCTTGTCTCCTGAAAATTTATTGAATTACGAATCAAATCAACTGCAAATCAGCAGCGAACGGGCAAAGGTTAGGGCAAACAATGCTGCACTGCGTCAGGGAATGCCCTAGCCAATGTCACGGATGTGACCCCCACGCTTCTCGCTTCGCGTAGTGCGCTGCCCCCCGAGGGGGCCGCCGCGCCTGCGGTCTGGCAAAGCCAGTCCCGCGGCCCCTGCTTGGTTTAAATCGGGGCTCTCTGAACTTTGGTTTTAGGACTGGGGTAATTTGTAATCTTTAAGCATCTCACGCAGCTTTGTTTTGAGCATCTTGCCGGTCGCGCCCAGCGGAATGGCATCGACAAACACCACGTCGTCGGGAATCTGCCATTTGGCCGTCTTGCCGTCATAGAAGCTGAGCAGCTCTTCCCGCGTGACGTCCATGCCCGGTTTTTTGACCACCGCGATGATGGGCCGCTCATCCCATTTGGGATGGGGAACGCCGATGCAGGCGGCCATGGCCACGGCCGGATGCGCCACCGCAATGTTTTCCACGTCAATCGAGCTGATCCATTCGCCACCCGACTTGATGACATCCTTGCTGCGGTCCGTGATTTGCATGTAGCCATCCGCATCGATAGTCGCAACGTCACCGGTCGGGAACCAGCCATTGACCAAGGGGTCGCCACCCTCCCCCTTGAAGTACTCGCGCACAATCCACGGCCCCTTGACATACAGGTCGCCAAAGGTTTTGCCGTCCCAGGGCAGCTCCTTGCCGGCCTCGTCGACGATTTTCATGTCGACGCCAAAAATGGCGCGCCCCTGCTTGAGGCGGATTTTCATTTTCTCGTCGTCTGACAGCGCGTCATGCTTGTTTTTGAGCGTGCACAGCGTGCCCAGCGGGCTCATCTCGGTCATGCCCCAGGCGTGAAGCACCTCCACGCCATAGTCATCCCTGAAAGCGTTGATCATGGCGGGCGGGCAGGCCGAGCCGCCAATCACGGTGCGGCGCAGGGTCGAAAACTTCAGGCCGGCCGGCTTGAGGTGGCCGAGCAGCATTTGCCACACCGTCGGCACGCCTGCGGCATACGTGACTTTTTCAGCCTCGATCAGCTCATACACCGACTTGCCGTCCAGTGCCGGGCCCGGAAACACCAGCTTGGCACCCGCCAGCGCCGCCGAGTACGGAATGCCCCACGCGTTGACGTGAAACATCGGTACGACCGGCAAAATGGCATCACGCGCCGAAATGCACATGACATCGGGCAAAGCGGCCGCGTACGCATGCAGGATGCTGGAACGGTGGCTGAATAGCGCTGCCTTCGGATTGCCCGTGGTGCCGCTGGTGTAGCACATGCTGGAAGCGGAGTTCTCGTCAAAAGCAGGCCAGGTGTAGTCACCTGCCTGCCCGCCAATCCAGCGCTCGTAGCTCTGCAGATTCGGAATACCGGTGTCTGCAGGGAGCTTGTCCGCATCGCACAGCGCAATGTAGTGTTTGATGGTGGAGCACTTGCCGTGGACGGCCTGCACCAGGGGCAAAAAGGTCAGGTCAAAACACAGCACCTGGTCTTCCGCATGGCTGGCAATCCACGCGATCTGGTCAGGATGCAGGCGCGGGTTGATGGTGTGCAGCACGCGGCCCGAGCCGCTGACGCCGTAATACAACTCAAAGTGACGGTAACCATTCCATGCCAGCGTGGCAACCCGGTCGCTGAACGCGAGCTTCAGGCCATCCAGCGCCTGGGCTACCTGCCGCGCGCGACAGGCCGCGTCCTTGTAGGTGTAGCGATGCAAGTCCCCTTCCACCCGGCGCGACACGATTTCAGCGTCGCCATGGTGACGCTCCGCAAACTCAATCAGCGATGAGATCAGCAGTGGCTGGCTTTGCATCAAACCTAACATCGTCTTTTCCTTTCTTGCCCCGCCGGGTCGTTTATGAATCTACATGTCTCGTGGTTGCATGGTAGCGCGCAGGCCACCAGAGCCGCCTCGGGAAAATCCGCATCCGCGCCAGTCAAGGGCTACAGGCCCTCGCCTTCATATGCAATGCCCTACTGTCGGCCTGTAGGACCGAAGATGCAACTGTTGTCGTGCGCCCGACAGTTTCTAGGTACATACCCGGCCTGGCGAACGCACCTGCTACTCGCCATTCAGGCTGCGCCACCGGCGGGCTCCGCACGTCAAGGGTGGTGGACAATCAAAGCCATGCCCTTTGAAGCTGCCCTCGCCCACCATCGCTTCCTCAGCGGTCAGCCTTGGTTTGCCGACCTGCCGGCCGACGCACAGACCCGGCTGCTGGAGCGGACATTCACCATAGCCGGGCGCAAAGGTGATGTCCTGCTGGCGGCTGGCGAGACCGTCAAGGGCTGGTATGCAGTGCTGTCGGGGCTGGTGAAGCTGCAAAGCATGTCATCTGAAGGACGGGTGTCGGCCTTCCTGGGTGTGCCTGACGGCGAGTGGTTCGGCGAGGGTTCGACGCTGAAAACGGAGCCGCGCCGCTACGACGTGATTGCCTTGCGCGACACCACGCTGCTGTGCCTGCCGCGCACCCAATTCAACGAACTGCTTGCAGGCAGCCTGTCGTTCAACCACTTTCTGGTGGCCCACCTGAACCGGCGCCTCGGGCAGGCCATGACCATCATCGAGGCAGGCCGCCTGCGCGCCCCCGAGCAGCGCGTGGCCCTCTATCTGAGCCGTGTGTTCTGGCAGGGACGGCGCAAGCTCCTGCTCTCGCAGGAAGAGCTGGGACACCTCGCCGGCCTGTCACGGCAAACCGTGAACCGCGCGCTGCAGACCCTGGAGGCACAAGGGCTGGTGTCGCTCGAGTTCGGTCGCGTGGCCATACTGGACGAGCAGGCGCTGGCGTCCTGCGCCGTTCGGCCAGCCGACGGGACGGTTTAACCCCCGCTTTGCAGGGCTGCTGGCGTGATAAGACAATAGGGTCATGACCGATGCCATCGAAGCCCCTGCCGAAACCCCTTTCGACCCCCAGAGCCCCGCCGGGTTGGGCCTGAAATGGCTCAATAGTTTTGCCGGGCTGGGCCCTGGTTTTTACACCGAACTCCAGCCCTCGTCTCTGCCTTCGCCTTACTGGGTGAGTCGCAGCCAGTCGCTGGCCCGTGAGTTGGGCCTGGAAGACCACTGGCTGGAATCTGCGGAGGCGCTTGAGGTGCTGACCGGCAACCGCGGCATGGCAGGATCCCGGCCCCTGGCCAGTGTGTACAGCGGCCACCAGTTTGGTGTTTGGGCCGGGCAACTGGGAGACGGCAGGGCCATTTTGCTGGGCGATCTTCAAACGCCAGCGGGCACGCAGGAAATCCAGCTCAAGGGTGCAGGCCGCACACCCTACTCGCGCATGGGCGATGGCCGGGCGGTGCTGCGCAGTTCCATCCGCGAGTTTTTGGCCTCTGAAGCCATGCATGGCCTCGGCATACCCACCACCCGGGCACTTTGCGTGACCGGCTCCGATGCGCCGGTGCGCCGTGAAGAAATCGAAACGGCTGCCGTCGTGACGCGGACCTCGCCCAGCTTCATCCGTTTTGGCCACTTCGAGCACTTCAGCTACAGCAACCAGCATGCCCGGCTCAAAGTGCTGGCCGACCACGTCATTGACCGGTTTTACCCGGCCTGCCGCGAGGCACCGCAGCCTTATGCCGCGCTGCTTGAAGCCGTGAGCGAACGCACCGCACACCTGATGGCCGCATGGCAGTCGGTGGGCTTTTGCCATGGCGTCATGAACACCGACAACATGAGCATTCTGGGCCTGACCATCGATTACGGCCCCTTCCAGTTTCTCGATGCGTTTGACCCCGGCCATATCTGCAACCACTCTGACCCCCAGGGCCGCTACGCCTACAACAAGCAGCCCAACATCGCATACTGGAACCTGTTTTGCCTCGGTCAGGCCTTGCTGCCGCTGATCGAAGAACAGGAACACGCGCTGGCCGCACTCGAATCCTACAAAACCGTGTTTCCCCAAGCCCTGGAAGCCCGAATGCACAGCAAGCTGGGGCTGGCCGAGGCGCAACCTGACGACAGGGAATTGATAGAAAGCACCTTCAAACTGCTGGCCGCCAACAAGGTGGACTACACGATTTTCTGGCGCCGTTTATGCGGCTTTACCCCGCAGAGCGGTCACGAGCCGGTGCGGGACCTGTTTTTTGACCGCGAATCCTTCAACGCCTGGGCCCTGCAGTATTCAGAGCGGGTAGCCGGCATGGACCAAGCCGCGCGGGCCAATTTGATGCTGAAAAGCAACCCCAAGTTCGTGCTGCGCAACCATTTGGGCGAGGAAGCCATACGCGCGGCGAAACTAAAAGACTTTTCCGGTGTCAACACCTTGCTCGGCTTGCTCCAGGCCCCATTTGATGAACACCCGGGCCATGACAGTTTTGCCGATTTCCCGCCGGACTGGGCTTCGTCCATTGAAATAAGTTGCAGTTCGTAACACCCTCAACTCAGGATACCCATGAGCACCAAAATCCAGAAAACCGATGCCGAATGGAAGGCCTTGCTGGCGGAAAAAGGCGCCGAGCCGGTTGCCTTCGAGGTCACTCGCCACGCCGCCACCGAGCGCCCTTTTACCGGGAAATACGAGGACAACTATGCGCAGGGAACCTACCGCTGCATTTGCTGTGACGCCGAGCTTTTTGACTCGTCCAGCAAGTTCGACGCAGGCTGCGGATGGCCCAGTTTCTCCCAGGAATTAAAGAAGGGCGCCATTGAAGAGCATGTGGACCGCGCGCACGGCATGACGCGCACCGAAACCGTGTGTGCCAACTGCGGCGCACATCTGGGCCATGTGTTTCCCGACGGCCCCACCCCGACCGGCCTGCGCTACTGCATGAACTCCGCTTCGCTGGATTTCAAGCCAAAGTAATGGGCCCCCACGGTCGCTCACTGCGTGTAGCTCCCTGCCCCCCGAGGGGGCCGCTGCGCCTGCGGTCTGGCAAAGCCAGTCCCGCGGCCCCTGCTTGGGTGAAGAGCCCCCACGTTCGCTCACTGCGTGTAGCTCCCTGCCCCCCGAGGGGGCCGCTGCGCCTGCGGTCTGGCGAAGCCAGTCCCGCGGCCCCTGCTGGGGTGAAGAGCCCCCACGCTCGCTCACTGCGTGTAGCTCTCTGCCTCCCCGAGGGGGCTAATTTTTCTTGGGGCGGCCCGGCGAAAAATTGTTGGCTCGCCCAGCGTGGCCACTATGAATATGAATACCTATCACCCGCGATAATCACCCTATGAAAATTCTCTTTGATTTTTTGCCGATAGCCCTTTTCTTTGGCATGTTCAAGTTCGCGGAAGGCAACAGGGACTGGGCCGCCACCACAGCCACCCAATGGCTGGGCTTCATGGTGTCGGGCGGTGTGGTCGGGCCTGCCGAAGCGCCCGTGCTTCTGGCCACGGTCGTCGTGATTGTCGCCACCTTCGCACAAATTCTCTGGCTGAAAGGCCGTGGCCGCAAGGTTGACGCCATGTTGTGGGTCAGCCTGGGCCTGGTCACTATGCTGGGCGGCGCCACTATTTATTTTCACAGCGAGAACTTCATCAAATGGAAGCCGACCGTGCTGTACTGGGTCATGGGCGGTGCATTGCTGGTGGGCCAGCTGGTATTCCGGAAAAACGGCATCAAGTCATTGATGGGCTCGCAAATGGCTTTGCCTGACTCCGTCTGGCGCATTGTCAATTTCAGCTGGGTCGGCTTTTTCACCGTGATGGGGTTTCTCAATCTCTGGGTGGCCTTTAATTTCTCCACCAGCACCTGGGTCAACTTCAAGCTGTTCGGCGGTTTGGGGCTGATGATGGTGTTTGTGCTTGCCCAGGCGATTTACCTCAACAAGCACATCAAGCCGGGCACCACGCCATGAGCGTAGCTATACCCGCCAGCCGGCCACTGCCCGTCCGCGTGCAAGACATCGAACTGCAGCTCAGGGAACAGCTTCATCCCACGCACCTTGAAGTGCTGGACGAAAGCGCCGCCCATGCGGGCCATGCGGGGGCCAATGAACAGGGCTTTGGCACACACTTTCGCGTCCGCATTGCCAGCCCCGCGTTTGCAGGCAAGAGCCGCGTGGCGCGCCACCGGCTTGTGTATGATGCAATGCAAAATTTCATCGATCAGGGCCTTCATGCCCTGGCCATTGAGATTGTTGATTGAAACTGAAAATTGAACCACCGGTGGATGTGCTGTAAAAGCCGTAACCGCCGGCAATCAACTCCGCCCAAGATCCAAACCATTCACCAAGCGTCATCAAGGATTACCAAGACATCATGAAAAAGCAATTTTTACTGGCTACCGCCGTTGCAGGGCTGCTGGCCATGGGCGCGCAAGGCGCTTTCGCGCAGAACGTCGCCATCGTCAACGGCAAGGCAGTGCCCAAGGCGCGTCTTGATTCGCTGGCCCAGCAAATTGCCCGCTCCGGCCGTCCGGTGACCCCCGACATGGAAAACCAGCTGCGCGAGGAAGTCATTGCGCGTGAGGTGTTCATGCAGGAGGCCGAAAAGCAGGGACTGTCCGCCAGCGAAGACTTCAAGGTGCAAATGGAACTGGCGCGCCAGACCATCCTGATCCGTGAACTGTTCGCGGACTATCAAAAGAAAAATCCAGTGACCGAAGCTGATCTGAAGGCCGAGTACGACAAGTTCGCCGCAGCAAACGGCGGCAAGGAATACAAGGCCCGCCATATCCTGGTCGAAAAGGAAGCCGAAGCCAAGGCCATCATTGCCAGCCTGAAAAAAGGCGGCAAGTTTGAAGACATTGCGAAGAAACAGTCCAAGGATCCAGGCTCAGGAGCCAAGGGTGGGGACCTCGACTGGGCCAATCCATCGGGGTATGTGCCTGAGTTCAGCGAGGCGCTGCTCAAGCTCAACAAAGGACAGCTGACCGATGCGCCGGTGAAGTCGCAGTTCGGCTACCACGTGATCCGCGTTGACGACATCCGCAGCGCCCAGTTGCCTTCGTTTGAAGAAGTCAAACCGCAAATCGCCCAGCAGATGCAGCAGCAGAAGCTGGCCACCTTCCAGGAAGACCTGCGTAAAAAAGCGAAGATCGAATAAGCGTCAGCTGACGCTCCGGCGCGTTGCGCGCCATCTCAAAAAAAACGCGGCTCAAGGCCGCGTTTTTTGTTTCACCACACCATTACCCGACCCAGCGGCGCGCGTTATGCCACAGCTGCATCCAGGGGCTGAACTCGCCCTTGTCGCCCGTGGTCCAGCTCATCTGGACGTTGCGGAACACCCGCTCGGGGTGCGGCATCATGGCCGTGAACCGCCCGTCGGCCGTCGTCACAGCGGTCAGGCCGCCGGCACTGCCGTTGGGGTTTGCCGGATAGGTTTCGGTCGCCCGGCCGTGGTTGTCCGTGAAGCGCATGGCCGCAATCGCCTTGCCGGCGTCCCCGCGGTAAGCGAAATTGGCATAGCCTTCACCGTGCGCGACGGCAATCGGCAGGCGGCTGCCGGCCATGCCCTTGAAGAACAGGCTTGGCGAATCCAGCACCTCCACCATGGACAGGCGCGCCTCAAAGCGCTCGCTCCGGTTGGTGGTAAAGCGGGGCCAGGCTTGCGCGCCGGGGATGATGTCGGCCAGTTCGGCAAACATCTGGCAACCATTGCACACGCCCAGGCCAAAGGTATCCGGCCGTGCAAAAAAGCCCTTGAACTGCTCGGCCAGTACCGGGTTGAAGGTAATGGACCGGGCCCAGCCTATGCCGGCACCGAGCGTGTCGCCGTAGCTGAAACCGCCACAGGCGACCACGCCCTGGAAGTCCGCCAGCCGGGCGCGGCCGCTTTGCAGATCCGTCATGTGCACGTCAAACGCCTCGAAGCCCGCTTCGGTGAAGGTATAGGCCATTTCCACATGGGAGTTGACCCCCTGCTCGCGCAGCACTGCGACGCGGGGACGCGTGAGCATCAGCCCGGGCGCGCGGGATTCAGGTGTAAACGTCAGCTGTACATGCATGCCCGGGTCGGCTGGATCACCGACTGCAGCGTGTTCGGCATCGGCACAGGCCGGATTGTCGCGCTGCTGGCAAATCTTCCAGCTCGTGCTGTCCCAGACTTGCTGCAGGTCCTGAAGTTTGGCGCCAAACACCACCTTGGTGTCGCGCCAGACCTGCACTTCACCCTTGCCGACTTCCAGCGAAGCATGTTGCGGGCGGGTTTTGCCGATGAAATGGCTGAAACTGGACAGGCCGTGCTCGCGCAGGGTCTGCATCACCTCGTTGCGAACGTCGGTGGACACCTGGATCACCACACCCAACTCTTCATTGAACAGGGCCTTGAGCGTGAGCTCTTCACGGCGCGCTCCGACCTGGCTTGCCCAGTTCTTGCTGTCGCCCATGTCCATGCGGCTGTCGGAAATGCCGTCACCCTCGACCAGCAGCATGTCCACATTCAGCGACACGCCCACGTGGCCGGCAAACGCCATTTCGCAGCAGCAGGCCAGCAAGCCGCCGTCGCTACGGTCGTGGTAGGCCAGAATCCGGCCTTGTTTGCGCAACGTGTTGATTGCATTGACGAGGTTGACCAGATCTTTCGGATCGTCCAGGTCCGGCACCGCGCCATCTTCAAGATTCAGGGTTTGCGCCAGGATGGAGCCGCCCATGCGATTTTGGCCCTTGCCCAGGTCGATGAGGATCAGCGAGGTGTCCGCCTCTGCGGTGTTCAGCTCGGGCGTGAGCGTGCCGCGCACGTCGGCTAGCGTTGCGAAAGCGCTGACGATCAGTGACACCGGTGAGGTCACTTTTTTGCTCTCACCGCCTGCCTGGTCTTCGGTCCAGACGGTGCGCATGGACAGCGAATCCTTGCCGACGGGAATCGACACGCCGAGGGCCGGGCAAAGTTCCATGCCCACCGCCTTGACGGTCTCGTACAGCGCCGCATCCTGCCCCGGCTCGCCGCAGGCCGCCATCCAGTTGGCAGAGAGCTTGACGCGCGGCAACTCGATCGGCGCGGCCAGCAGGTTGGTAATGGCCTCGGCGACAGCCATGCGGCCGGAAGCCGCGGCATTGACTGCGGCCAACGGGGTGCGCTCACCCATGCTCATGGCTTCACCGGCAAAACCGCGGTAATCGGCCAGCGTGACGGCACAGTCGGCCACCGGCGCCTGCCAGGGGCCCACCATCTGGTCGCGGTGCGTCAGGCCGCCCACGGTGCGGTCGCCAATCGTGATCAAAAAGCGCTTGGAAGCGACTGTGGGGTGGCTCAGCACGGCGATGACGCTTTGCTGGAGGTCCACACCGGTCAGGTCAATCGGCTTGACGCTGCGTGTCAGGCTTTTCACGTCGCGGTGCATTTTGGGTGGTTTGCCCAGCAGCACATTCATCGGCATGTTAACTGGAGCCCCCACGCTTTTCACTTCGTGTAATACGCTGCCCCCCGAGGGGGCTGCGCTTGCTTGGGGCGGCCCGGCGCGGCGCGCGGCCGCTTCGTTGTCCGCCACCACCAATACCGGTTCGTCGGTGGCAACACCGATCACGGCAAAGGGGCAACGCTCGCGCTCGCAGAAGGCCTGAAACTGCGCCAGCGACTCGGGCGCGATCGCCATGACATAGCGTTCCTGGCTTTCATTGCTCCAGATTTCCTTGGGCGACAGTCCGCTTTCTTCCAGCGGCACGGCACGCAGGTCAAAACGGGCGCCCCGGCCTGCATCGTTCACCAGTTCGGGGAACGCATTGGACAGGCCCCCGGCGCCGACGTCGTGAATGGCCAGGATGGGGTTGGCCGCGCCAAGCTGGGCGCACTGGTTGATGACCTCCTGGGCACGGCGCTCGATTTCGGGATTGCCGCGCTGCACCGAATCAAAATCGAGCTGCGCCGCATTGGCACCGGAGGCCATGGAGCTGGCCGCGCTGCCGCCCATGCCGATACGCATGCCGGGGCCGCCCAGCTGGATCAACAGCGTGCCGGCGGGAAACTCAATCTTTTTAGTCAGGCCAGCGTCGATGGTGCCGACGCCACCGGCGATCATGATGGGCTTGTGGTAACCCCAGCGCTGGCCGCCCAGGGTTTGCTCGTATTCGCGGAAATAGCCGGCCAGGTTGGGCCGACCAAACTCGTTGTTGAAGGCCGCGCCGCCCAGCGGGCCTTCGGTCATGATCTGCAGCGGGCTGGCGATGTGCTCCGGCTTGCCGTAATCGCCGTCAAACAGGCGGGAGACCGTGAAGCCCGTGAGGCCGGCCTTGGGTCTGGAGCCGCGGCCGGTGGCGCCTTCGTCGCGAATCTCGCCACCGGCACCGGTCGAGGCGCCGGGGAATGGCGAAATCGCTGTCGGATGGTTGTGCGTCTCGACTTTCATCAGCACGTGCATCAGCACATCGTCGGTGGCACTGTAACTTTGATAGCTCTCAATCTCTGCATTCTCTGGACTGGAGGCCGATTTTGCATAAAACCGCTGGACTTTGGATCCTTCCATGACCGAGGCATTGTCCGAATAGGCCACCACCGTGTGCTGGGGATGGAGCTTTTCGGTGTTGCGGATCATCGCAAACAGGCTTTTGTCTTGCGGCACGCCGTCTATCGTGAAGTCGGCGTTGAAAATCTTGTGCCGGCAGTGTTCGCTGTTGGCCTGCGCAAACATCATCAGCTCGACGTCGGTCGGGTTGCGTTTGAGCTGGGTAAAGGCATTCACCAGATAGTCGATTTCGTCGGCGGCGAGTGCCAGGCCGAATTCCGTATTGGCGCGCTCCAGCGCGGCCTTGCCACCCTGCAGCACGTCAATGGTCTGAAGCGCCTCGCCCTGCAGTTCCGTGAAGAGGCCTGCCGCCTGCGCCCGGTCGAACATCACGCTTTCGGTCATGCGGTCGTGCAGCAGTGCCGCAACCTGCTCGCGCTGGGCATCGGTGAGGCTGGCCTTACCCAAGAGGCCCGATTTCAGGTGCAGGCGGTATTCGGTCAGCCGCTCGATGCGCTTGACAGCCAGCCCGCAGTTGTGGGCGATGTCCGTGGCTTTCGAGGCCCAGGGGGACACCGTGCCGAAACGCGGCGACACGATGAACAGCACAGCGTCAGCCGCTTTCAGGGGAGCTTCGGGTTCGCCGTAGGTCAGCAGGGCTGCCAGCCGGGTTTTGACTGCGTCCGAAGGCGGCGCCTCGGTGGCCACCAGATGCACAAACCGGGCGCTGATACCGGCGATCTTGTCGTGAATGGCTTGCAGGCGGGGAAGAAGTTGCTGGACGCGGAAGTCGCTCAGGGCGTTGATCCCGTGGGGTTCGCCCTCAAAAGTCGTCAGGTGCAGGGTCACGGTAGTGGTGGCCTTGTAATGGGAGGTGGGCAGCGCATAGGCTGTTTTTGTGGGGGTTTAACACCACCTGCAATCGCTAGGGTTTGCCGGTTACGCGTTAACCCGTAATTTTATCAGCGACTCGGTTTGTGCTGAATGAACCGGCTACTTTCATGGACGGACACCGCCAGACCCACCGCCAGACCCCATAGCCCACCCTTTTTACCGTTCACTTTGTCTCACGACATTTCCCGTTCAATTTCGCAGGAATACCCATACATACCCATGGCACGGACCGGTGGGATAATCAGAAACATGAGTATTACGTACAAAGATGCTGCGGGTATTGAGGGCATGCGCTTGGCCGGCAGGCTGGCGTCCGAGGTGCTGGACTACCTCACGCCTTTCGTCAAACCTGGCGTGACGACCAATGAGATCGACCGGCTGGCCCATGACTACATGACCCAGGTCCAGGGCACCATTCCCGCGACCCTGGGCTACGGCCCCCCCGGCTACGTGCCCTACCCCAAATCGCTGTGCACCTCTGTCAACCACCAGGTTTGCCACGGCATCCCCAACGACAAACCGCTGAAAAAAGGCGACATCGTCAACATCGATGTGACCGTCATCACCAAGGACGGCTGGCACGGAGACAACAGCCGCATGTACCTGATCGGCGAGGCGTCGATCGCGGCCAAGCGGCTGTGCAAGGTCACCTACGAGGCCATGTGGCAGGGCATCATGCGCGTCAAGCCAGGCGTGCGCTTGGGGGACATCGGGTTTGCCATCCAGGCCTATGCAGAAAAACAGGGGTTTTCCGTCGTGCGCGAATTCTGCGGGCACGGCGTCGGCCAGAAATTCCATGAAGAGCCGCAGGTGCTGCACTATGGCCGCCCCGGCACACTGGAGGAGCTCAAGCCGGGCATGACGTTCACCATCGAGCCCATGATCAACGCCGGCAAGCGCGACATCAAGGACGGCCCGGAAAAAGACGGCTGGAGCATCGTGACACGCGATCATTCGCTGTCAGCTCAATGGGAGCACACCATCCTGGTTACCGAAACCGGTTACGAGGTATTGACTCTCTCGGCAGGCAGCCCGCCCATTCCTGCGTTTGTCGCAGATTTTTTGGCTCAAAACAATCCGGCACAAATCCTGGTCAGCGCCTGAGCCGGCTCGTGTCAGCCTGTCCTGCGCACCTTGATGACCCCGTTCCCTACCCATGAGTGAACTGCTTCAGGTGCGGGAGCAATACCGCACGGGCAAGACAGCCCTCCTCGCATCGCTGGCCGGCAGCGGCGCCTCGTCCCGCGGCATTCACAGCCTGCTGCAAAAACTGGCCAAGCACACAGACGCCACGCTGCAGTTGCTCTGGCAGCGTGCCGGCTTCCCGGCCACGGCCTGCCTGGTGGCGGCCGGTGGTTTTGGCCGGGGCGAGCTGTTTCCCCACTCCGATGTGGACGTCCTGCTTTTGCTGCCGGACGACGCCAATGCCCAGGAAGATGCGGCCCTCAAAGCCAAAGTGGAAAGCTTCATCAGCAGCTGCTGGGACAGCGGGCTTGAAATCGGCTCCAGCGTGCGCACCGTGGCCGACTGCGTGGAAGAGGCCGCCAAGGATGTCACGGTACAGACCTCCCTGCTGGAAGCACGACGGGTTGCCGGCTCAAAAAAGAACTTTCTGAGGCTGCAAAAACAGCTCGATACGGTGCTCGACCCCAAGGCCTTTTATGTGGCCAAAACGCTGGAATTGCGTCAGCGCCATAACAAGTTTGAAAACACACCTTACGCCCTGGAGCCCAATTGCAAGGAGTCACCAGGAGGCTTGCGGGATCTGCAGGTGGTGCTGTGGGTTGCGCGGGCGGCGGGTCTCGGAAAATCGTGGGATGACCTTGCCCGTAGCGGCCTCGCCACGGCCTTCGAGGTGCGGCAGATCAAGGCCAATGAAGCGCTGCTGAGCCTGATACGCGCCCGCCTGCACCTTATTTCGGGACGGCGCGAAGACCGCCTGGTGTTCGATCTGCAAACGGCTGTTGCGGAGTCTTTCGGCTACTCAAGCCACGCCGACGATGGCAGCAGGCTGCCACGCCGCGCCAGCGAAGCGTTGATGCGCCGCTACTACTGGGCCGCCAAGGCGGTGACCCAGCTCAACCAGATCCTGCTGCTCAACATTGAAGAGCGCCTGAACCCCAACACCTATCCCCTGCAGCCCATCAACGAGCGCTTCTGCGACAAGGCAGGCATGCTGGAGGTGACCAGCGATGACCTCTATGTGCGCCAGCCGCATGCAATTCTTGAAACCTTCCTGCTGTATGAGACGACCGTCGGCATCAAGGGGCTGTCGGCGCGCACTCTGCGGGCGCTGTACAACGCCCGTGGCGTGATGACCGCGAAGTTTCGCCGCGACCCCGTCAATCGGGACACCTTCCGGCGCATCCTGCAGCAGCCCGAAGGCATCACGCACGCCATACGGTTGATGAACCAGACCTCCGTGCTGGGCCGTTATTTGTGGATATTCCGCAAAATCGTCGGGCAGATGCAGCACGACTTGTTCCATGTGTACACCGTGGACCAGCACATCCTCATGGTGCTGCGCAATGTGCGGCGCTTCTTCATGGCCGAGCATTCGCATGAATATCCCATGTGCTCACAGCTTGCGGCAGGCTGGGACAAGCCCTGGATACTGTTCGTCGCCGCACTGTTTCATGACATTGCCAAAGGGCGTGGCGGCGACCATTCAGAACTGGGCTGCAAGGACGTGCGCGTTTTCTGCCGCCAGCACGGCATCGCCGCTGTGGATGCCCGCCTGATCGAGTTTCTGGTGGGCGAGCACCTGAGCATGAGCAGGATCGCCCAAAAGGAAGACCTCAGCAACCCCGACGTGATTGCCGCCTTTGCCAAGCGGGTGGGCAATGAGCGCTACCTGACCGCCCTGTACCTGCTGACGGTGGCCGATATCCGGGGCACCAGCCCCAAGGTCTGGAACGCCTGGAAAGGCAAGCTGCTGGAAGACCTCTACCGCTACACGCTGCGCGTGCTGGGTGGGCGCGCACCTGACGCCGATGCCGAGGTGGAGGCCCGCAAGCGCGAGGCCCTGACCACGCTGGCTCTGCATGCCGAACCATTCGAGGCCCACAAGGCGCTGTGGGATACGCTGGACGTGAGTTACTTCATGCGCCATGAGGCAGCCGACATTGCCTGGCACGCCCGGCAGCTGTCGCGCTACGTGGGCAAGGCCAAGGTCATCGTGCGTGCGCGCCGCTCGTCGGCCGGCGAAGGCATGCAGGTGCTGGTGTACACGCCTGACGCGCCGGACCTGTTCGCGCGCATTTGCGGTTATTTTGACCAGGCAGGTTTCAGCATTCTGGATGCCAAGATTCACACCGCCAAAAACGGTTATGCGCTCGACACCTTCCAGGTGGTCAGTCCCGAGCTGGTCGACCACTACCGAGAGCTGGCCGCCATGGTCGAGGCTGACCTGGACCGAACCATTGAAGAGCCGGGCCCGCTGCCTCCTCCCGGCAAGGGCCGCGTATCACGCCGCGTCAAAAGCTTTCCGATTGCACCACGGGTGGATCTGCAGCCTGACGAAAAAGCCCAGCGGTGGCTGCTCAGCGTATCGGCCAGCGACCGCGCCGGCCTGCTGTACCTGATTGCGCGGGTCCTGGCCCGCCACCGCATCAACCTGCAGCTTGCCAAGGTCACCACACTGGGCGAGCGTGTGGAAGATACCTTCCTGATCGATGGCCCCGAATTGCAGCAAAACAAGGCGCAAATCGCCATTGAAACCGAGTTGCTGGAAGCGCTGAACGCCTGAGGCCGTTGCTGCAAGCCAACTGGTTGGCTTCGCTTTACGTTTGTTACCTGAATTTCTGACAGTTGATCAGGATATCGTCCTGCAGCCCGTTTTAGCGCAGACGTCCGGGCTTCGCGAAAACGCGATCACTCATCTCCTCCAAAAAAAGTATCGAATTGCTTTTGACGTTAGCAGTTGTATCGTCATTTGGAGTATCTAGCTGCTGACCCTGTTAGATCTGACAGGGGGAGGTGCATCGCAGCAATTTGTGCCCGTACTGGCGCGCTCCTAGACTCCCCTCACGCATGCCTCCCCGGCGCATGACGAGGAAACCAGCCAGCATGAAACGTCCTGACCACGACCCGCGCCCTCACGGCCTACTTACCCCATTTGACCGTAGAACCTTACTTTCACTCGGTGTTGGCACCCTGCTGCCGGTTATGCCGGCATGGGCCCAAAGCCCCGGCTCCAGCAAGAAAGCCCCAAGCAGTCAATGGCGCATGGTCATCAACGAGGCCGTGACGGGTGACACCAACATCTTCATCCTGACGAGCCGCTACCGTCCTACAGCAGATTTCCTGGAAACACACTTCAAGGGAAAGTCCATCGGACTGGAACCCGTTGTAGACATCAAGCGCTTCATGGCGCTGGCGCAAGGCCAATCCAAACCCGAGCTGGTATTTGGCAAGTCGGTCAATCAGTTGGCCAAGCTGGTGCGGGATGACGGCTATCAGCCCGTAGTGCGGCGTGCTGACCCCTACAAGGCCGCGTTCATCGTCGATAAGGCTTCACCGATGAAGAAACTTTCAGATGCGAAAGGCGCAAAAATCATCATGCCCGACGAATACGCAGCGACCAGTGCCGTGGCCAAAGCTGAGCTACGGCGGCAAAACGTCAATGCGAGCATCGTGCATATCCGTTATCAGGAAGCCGTGTCCCAGCAGGTGAAGGCCGGCTTGGCCCAAGTGGGTGTGGTCAACCCGACCACGGCCCGCAAATGGGTAGAAGATGGCGGCCGCCTGCTAGCCGAAACCCAGCCAGTGGTCAACTGGTCTGTGTTGGCAGGACCCAGTCTGTCGGCGGAGGTGGTGCAGCAACTGCGCGAAGCGCTGCTCAGCATGAACAGCCAGGCGCCCACGGTCATCGCCGCCATCGGCGTCAAGGCGTGGGCTGCGGCCGAGCGCAAGGACTATCTTGACTTGTTGGATTACACGAAGGAGTGAGGGAAATGTTCGACACGCATTACAAATCTCACAGCATCCGAGTCGCAGTGGCGACCCTCCTCTGCGGGTTTGGGCTTGCCGCCGCAGCGGCTTCCCTGCCCAACCTGCAATCACCAGATCCGGTTGGCGTGCCGCCTGCGATTCAGCAAACGGCGCGAGATATCGCCGCGGATCTGGCCTCGTATTGCCCTCTCGCATCTGCGGGGGATACCGGGGCCTACAACACTTGCCGCAAAGGGCTGTTCGGGTCAAGCGCCCTGCGCTCTCATCTGCCCGGCATTGTGCTGTGGGGCCGGCAGAGCAAGACGGCCAACGCCACACTGCGCCAGACCAACCTGACCCAGTTCGCGCCGGATATCTGGACCAGCATGTACGCGCCACTCTTCATGTTCAATGGGCGCCACAAAGTGGAGTGGGTGCCAGAGGAGAAGATGTTCCGGATCGAGCTGGAAACGGCTTTTCGCAACCGGTTGGCGCCGGGGCAGTTCCCCTACCCGTTCTGGCATGACGAAAGCAAATGGGCGATGTATGAAAACGCCAATGCTTTCATGCTCTGGATAAACCCTGAGACGGGCAAGATCCGTGCAGCGCAGTTCACCGACCGCGCATCGACGCCGATGCTGCTACCGGTGCAACCAATCAAGCATGCCAAGTATGAAGGGCCTTGGTTGTGGACCGACGAAAAGGGCAATACACAGCCAGCAGTGACCCTTTTTGACGGCCTCTACCGACCCGAGAACCCCTATATCAAGTCCATCGATCGCCAGTACCGTGACCTTGCGCTGCAGATGCGCGAGTCGCAGTGCACAAGCTGCCACGTGCCCAACAACCCGGACAAGATGAGCCGTCTGGTGCTGCTATCAACACCCGCTCACGCAGCTGGAGAGATCGACCGCCTGATCAAGGCAGTCAAAGAAGACCGTATGCCGCTGGACGAGTTCCGGCTTAACTATGCCCTGTCGCCCGAGAACAAGAAATGGCTTCTTGAAAGCGCCACCGCTTTCAAAATGACCCTGGAAGCCGCGCAAGCCTGGGAGAAGCAGGCTCCCGGTAAGTCGACGACCAGTTTGGCACCCTAGTACTCCAACCCAACGCTTACAGGTGATGAAATGAACCAGACCCTTTGCCAGACCGCCATAAGCCGGCGCACTGTCCTGCGCAGCGTCACAGCCGCCGCCCTGTGCAACACCCCGATGGTCTGGGCGCAGCAGTCCGGCGCAGACCAGTGGCGCCTGCTGGTCAACGAGGCCATGACAGCGGACTTCAGCATTTCCATGCTGGCCATGCGCTACCGCAGTTGGGCCGACTACATGGCCGCACAAATCCGCAACAAGCAGGTCTATGTAGACCCCATCATCGATATCCGCCGCTTCGTGCAACAAGCACAGTCGGAGCAAAAGCCGCTGTTGATTTTTGGCAAATCGGTCAACCAGCTGTCCAAGCTCGTGCGAGATCACGGCTACCAGCCACTGGTGCGCCGGCCAGAGCCCTACAAGGCCGCATTTATTGTTCCAAAGGATTCCCCAATCCAGAACTTTTCACAACTCGGTGGCAGGAAACTGCTGCTGCCCGACGAGTTTTCCGCTACCACTGCAGTGGCGAAGGCCGAAATACGCCGCACGAATATGCGCGAACCCTACATGTCACATACCCGCTTCCAGGATACGGTGGCCGCACAGATCAACGCCGGCCTGGCTGAGGCCGGCGTGGTCAATCCAACTATTGCCAAAAAGTGGAAGGATGGAGGGGGGCGCATCATTGGCGAGACGCAGCCGGTGGTCAACTGGTCGGTACTGGCGTCACCAAAAGCACCACCAGAGCTTGTGGCCAAACTCACCGAATCACTTTTGGCCATGAACAGCCAGTCTGCAGGCATTCTGTCTGACATAGGCGTCAAGCAGTGGGCCAAGGCCGACCGCGCTGACTACTTGGCCCTGCTGGAATATACGGGCGAGTAAATTCATACTCTTAAAATTCACGCTCTTGCGCGCTATGCAAGTTGCGTTGATAACTTGTAACATCTGCCTGGCCGCGGCGCCAGGCGCGTTTGAGATCGAGCGTATTGCAACAAGCCTTGAGTGCCGACTACCCTGGAACTTTTCGCTTGTGCGCTCCTTTTCGGAAGCAGCAGCCTTCAAGACGTCCTCAGGTAGCGCAACAGTCGTCCCTTGTATTTGGCGCCGCTGCCGGGCAGTTGAGAAATAAGTGTCTGCGTATGGGAGTAACCCAGCGAATCCATGTTCCGGTTGAATGCGACCCGATTGCCCCGATCGGGATCGACGATCAACACCTCAACGTCTGGCTGGGCATGCAGATCAATGAATTGCGACAGGACCTGGGGCTGCCCGCGGTCATAAAGAATATCGCTGCCAATGATCAGGTCAAAGCGCTCCAGAAGCGGGTTGGCCCTTGACCAGTTGCCCATCTGGTATTTCATGGCCGGGAGCCGATTGAGTTTGAGATTCTCCAGCAAAAAAGCCGCTGCCAGCGGGTGGCAATCGCTCGCCGTGATATCCCCGCCGCGCCGATGCACGATCAGGCTGGCCAGAGCCAGACCGCAGCCCAGTTCCAGAATACGCTTGCCCTCCAGTTCAAAGGTCAGCATGACATGAGCCAGCACCCGACCGGACGGCCACAGCAGGCCAAAAATCGGCCAGGCTGATGATGAAATGCCTTCTGCTTCAGCCTCGCCCAGGGGATCGTGAAATTGCTGCCGGTCCAGCAGGGAACGCACTTGAAGATCGTCGCCGCTTCCGGTGATCGTTTCAAACTTGAATTGATAGGGCGCAAGGGTTGGCGGTTTAACAGCCCCCAGGGGGGTCCGGCCAGGAACAGAGGGCATCCTGAAAACTCTTCCTGGCGTACAACACGCACAAACGGGCAAAAACTGCCAAAACAGTGGAATCCGACCAGTTCAGTGTACGCCTTTGAGCCTCAATCCTTCGGCTCAATCGTCAGTCGATGCATCGAGCCCCGGAAACAGTACGTCGGTATAACCAAACTGTGTGAAGTCCCGGATGCGCATCGGGTAGAGTTTGCCCATCAGATGATCGCATTCGTGCTGCACCACGCGGGCGTGAAAGCCGTTCACGGTTCGGTCAACGGGATCGCCATACTGGTCAAAGCCGGTATACCGAATATGTGAAAAACGCGGAACCAAACCGCGCAGGCCCGGCACGGACAGACAGCCCTCCCAGTCCTCCTCCTCATCGGGGCTCAAGGGCGTGACGATGGGGTTGAGCAATACGGTGCGAGGGACCAGCGGCGCGCCGGGGTAGCGCGGATTGACCTGGCTGGTGCCAAAAATCACCAGCTGCAAATCGACGCCGATCTGCGGGGCGGCCAGACCGGCGCCCTCCGCAGCCTGCATGGTGTCAAACATGTCGGACACCAGCAAGTGCAGTGCGTCCGTGTCAAATGCCGCGACAGGCTGGGCAACCCGCAATAAACGCGCATCGCCCATTTTGAGAATTTCGCGAATGGTCATAGCCCCATTATCGCGGGGCTGGCGAACTTACGCGCGCTTGACGGGTTGGCGCATTGCCAACTCCGGTTTAATTGCAATGCTGCCGGTGTGACCGCGCGGCAACCTGCTCAACGCCAGTGCCGATAACCCCGGTAGCCGCGGTAGCCGTAGTACGGTGCAGGCACCACGACAACCGGCGCGGTCTCGACATACACAGACGCGTCAGGGTAGGTGGCATAGGGACGATAGCCAACCGGAGCGACCACGCAGCCGGACAGCAAGGCAGCCACGCCGGCGGTTGCCAGCAAGCCGGATAAACGGATGTAGTTCATGAAAAGCTCCTGTTCTGAGCTTTTAACGTATCAGTGCCCCACGTGGCGTGACGTCGGGTTTGCAAAGCTCTGTAATGATCTGTAAGTGGCAGGAGTCACTTATGGCTGGCCGCAGAGACAACGCTGAGACAAATTTCGCTTTATCCGGCTTCAGCAGAAGCCAGCAACTGCATCAATGCCTCTTCATCGATCACGGCAATACCGAGTTCCTGCGCCTTGAGCAGTTTGCTTCCAGCCTCGGTACCCGCCACGACATAATCCGTCTTTTTGCTGACCGAGCCGGTCACCTTGCCACCGGCTGCTTCCACCTTGTCCTTGGCTTCGTCCCGGCTAAGGGTGGGCAAGGTACCGGTAATCACAAAGGTTTTCCCCGAAAGCGGTTTGGGGGTGACTGCAGCAGGTTCGCCCTCCTCCCAGTGAACGCCGCAGGCGCGCAGTTGCTCGACCACCTCACGGTTGTGCGGCTGGTCAAAAAAGGTGCGTATGCTCTGGGCAACAATGGTGCCGACATCGCTGACACCCAGCAACTGCTCTTCCGTGGCATCCATGATGGCGTCCAGCTTGCCAAAATGTCGTGCCAGCTCTTTGGCGGTGGCCTCACCCACGTGGCGGATACCCAGGCCGAACAGGAAGCGCGGCAAGGTGGTCTGCTTGGATTTTTCCAGCGCCTTGAGCAGGTTATTGGCCGATTTGTCGGCCATGCGATCCAGGCCGGCCAACGCCGTGAGGCCCAGTTTGTAAAGGTCGGGCAGCGTGCGAATCACATGGGCGTCCACCAATTGCTCAACCAGCTTGTCACCCAGGCCTTCAACCTCGACGGCACGCCGGTGCGCGTAGTGCAGGATGGCTTCTTTGCGCTGTGCGCCGCAAAATAGCCCGCCGGTGCAACGGTAGTCGGCTTCGCCCTCTTCGCGCACCGCATCGGAGCCGCAGACCGGACATTGGCGCGGCATTGTGAACATCGGTGCGCCTTGCAGTCGTTTGTCGGGCAGCACGCTGACAACCTCGGGGATCACATCGCCGGCACGGCGGACAATCACGGTGTCGCCCACCCGCACATCCTTGCGGCGCGCCTCGTCTTCGTTGTGCAGGGTGGCATTGGTCACGGTAACGCCACCGACAAAGACCGGTGCCAGCTTGGCCACTGGCGTCAATTTGCCCGTGCGCCCGACCTGCACCTCAATACCCAGCACGGTGGTGAGCTGTTCCTGCGCCGGGTATTTGTGGGCCACGGCCCAGCGCGGTTCCCGGCTGACAAATCCCATCCTTTTCTGCAACGCCAGGCTGTTGACCTTGTACACCACGCCATCAATGTCGTAAGGCAGGCTGTCGCGCTGCTTGCCCATGGCCTGGTGAAACGCTATCAATTCAGGCGCACCATGCGCAAGCCTGGTCTGGGCGGCCACTGGAAAACCCCATGACTTCAGCGTTTGCAGAAGCTCCATATGGGTAGCAACCCAGGGGTTCTTCGGGTCGATGTGTTCGGCCTCCAGCACAACCTCGCCCACACCATAGGCAAAAAAGCTCAGCGGGCGCCGTGCGGCGATAGCTGGGTCCAGCTGGCGCACCGCACCGGCGGCGGCGTTGCGTGGATTCACAAAGGTTTTTTCCCCTTTGACACCCGCAGCTATTTTCTCGCGCTGTTTGTCATTCAAGGCCTCGAAATCGGGGCGGCGCATGTAAACCTCACCCCGCACTTCCAGCACAGGCGGTGCGTCAGACGGCAGCTTGAGCGGAATCTGCCTGAGGGTGCGGATGTTCTGCGTCACCTCTTCCCCGACCTCACCGTCGCCGCGGGTGGCAGCCTGCACCAGCACACCGTGCTCATAACGCAAGCTCATGGCCAGCCCGTCAAACTTCAACTCAGCCACATACTCGACCGGCGGATCCGACTCCGTCAGCCCCAGTTCCTTGCGCACGCGGGTATCGAAATTTTGCGCGCCGGTGGCCTCTGTGTCCGTCTCCGTGCGAATGCTGAGCATGGGCACCTTGTGGCGCACGCTGGCAAACTGGTCAAGCGGCTTGCCGCCCACGCGCTGCGTCGGGGAATCCGATGTCAGCAACTCCGGGTATGCCGCTTCCAGGTCCTGCAACTCCTTGAACAGCCTGTCGTACTCGCTGTCGGGAATGGTGGGCTCGTCCAGGACGTAATAGCGATGCGCATGAGCGTGAAGTTCAGCGCGCAAGGCGGCCATGCGCTCGGCAGGGGACGCCGGCTGCCGCGAAGGCTCCGGCTGCGCAAACAGGTCTTTGGTGGCCATGAAAAAGATCAAAAGTGAGCGGCAAGCCCGGGGAAGTCAGGAAAACAGACGCCTGCCCAGCACAGAGCCGGCCGACAGGTCGCGGCCGTCCAGCGTGTCATAGAGCTGCTCCAGGTCGGCATGGATCACCTCCATGGCTTCTGGGCGGATGAGGTTGCCGTTGTCGTCGATGATCACGCCATCCATGCTGGCGGCCAGGGCCATGGCGACCTCGCACATGCGCGCAAACGGTTGCTCGGAACGCAGGACTTGCGGCACGTCCAGGGACAGCGTGAGCTCGCGCAACGCCGTTTGTTCGGGGTCGTCCGCCATGGCGGCCTGCGTATCGAAGGCCAGGCCCAGAATCGGCGCATGGCCCGGCTGACTGGCCGGCAGCACCATGCGGCCCGGGATGGAGCCGGCTACAAAACCGAGCCTTGCGGCGCTTTGCTGCACATAACCTGGGCTCCAGGCTGTGTGAATGGCGCGCAGGGTGAAGCTCAGCTGGGCATCGTGCCCGCTGGCGAACTGGTCCAGTTCCCTGGCACGTGCAACCTCGTCGAGCATTTCCGGAAATTCCGGCTCCCCCCCAATGGCGTCGGCAAAGGCCTGCGCCTTCATGACAAATTCGGAGTACTCAATCTGGTTGAGCGCACCGGTTCGGTTGGCCAGCTGCACGCCGCACTGAAAGGCGCTGTAGCGATGACCGGCGGTCGGGAATTCCCACTCGCCAGTAGTCACGCTGAGGCCCTCCACCCCGAAGGGTTTGCTGCCGACACGGCGAGTGCTGGGCATGGCGGCCAACGCAGCGTCACCCGACACCACCGACTCAACCACCACCGGCGCCACTGCGTCTATCAGTACGTCCAGACCGGGTTTTCTGTCGGGCGTGGTGAGGCTCGCCAGGGAGGGCAGGCCAGAGTCGCCATCCACATCTGTATCAAAGCTGGGCTCCTGTCGCTCGGCCAGTACGTCAGGCGCTGTAGTGGGTGCCTGCATTGGCGCCTGATGCGGCGCGGGCTCCTGTGCGGAAGGCACGGGTGGTGTGGCCCGCTTGGGCAGGTTTCTGCGCGACGACCAGGCGCTGTGAGCCACCACGCCTGCCAGCACCAAGCCGCCCACCACCGCCAAACTGACCTGGAGTGTGCTCATGCGAGACGCGCCCCCGCACCGCCCGCTCCATCCCACCCAGGTGGGACGGGGGCGGCGCGCTTCCCGCCGGTAAGGGCTGATTTTCGTGGGGCCAAACCGATGGTGCTCATG
Organism: Polaromonas sp. P4_F9; assembly: GCF_056401235.1. Taxonomy (NCBI): domain Bacteria; kingdom Pseudomonadati; phylum Pseudomonadota; class Betaproteobacteria; order Burkholderiales; family Comamonadaceae; genus Polaromonas; species Polaromonas sp. P4_F9. Next base: position 43,582 of record NZ_JBFUJT010000027.1, read on the forward strand.
CTGCGATCTCGGAGAATCCGAGTGCCGCTTCCATGTCCACCGCCACGATGCGCGAAACGCCCTGCTCCTGCATGGTGACGCCGATCAGCTGCTCGGCCATTTCCATGGCGATCTTGTTATGGCTGATGAAGAGGAACTGGGTCTCCTTGCTCATGGAGCTCACCAGCTTGGCGTAACGCTCGGTGTTGGCGTCGTCCAACGGCGCGTCGACCTCGTCCAGCAGACAGAACGGTGCGGGATTGAGCTGGAAGATCGCGAACACCAGGGCGATGGCCGTCAGCGCTTTTTCACCGCCCGAGAGCAGGTGAATCGTCTGGTTTTTCTTGCCGGGCGGCTGGGCCAACACCTGCACACCGGCGTCGAGGATTTCTTCGCCGGTCATGACCAGACGTGCGTTGCCGCCACCAAACAGTTCGGGGAACATCTTGCCGAAATGGGTGTTGACGGTTTCGAACGTGCTTGCCAGCAGATCGCGCGTTTCCATGTCGATTTTTTTGATCGCATCTTCTAGCGTGCCCATGGCCTCGTTGAGGTCGGCGGACTGCGCATCCAGGAACTGTTTTCGCTCACGGGCCGCGCTCAACTCGTCCAGCGCAGCGAGGTTGACGGCACCCAGGGACTGAATTTCCCGGTGAAGGCGGTCAATCTCGCCCTGCAGGCCGGTCAGGCGCACATTGCCAGCCTGAATGGACTGCTCCACGGCCACCAGGTCAGCCTGTGCATCGTTCAGCAGTTGTTCGTATTGTTCAAAGCCCAGGCGTGCGGCCTGTTCCTTGAGCTGGAATTCCGTGATGCGCTGGCGCAAAGGATCGAGTTCCCGCTCAAGCTGCAAGCGGCGCTCGTCGCTGGCGCGCAGCTTGTTCGTCAGGTCGTCATACTGGCTGCGTTTGGCGCCGAGGTCGGCTTCGCGTTCCAGCTTGAGGCTTAACGCGCTCTGCAGGCCGGCCTGCGCCGCTGCATCGGTCAGGCGCGACAACTCTTCTTTCGCACGCTCTTCCTCGGTTGCAATCGACGCGGCCTGCTGGGTGGCAATGGCAATGGAGCGGGCCAGCTCTTCGCGTCGCGAAGCCAGGCTGCGCAGGGCAAACTGCGCTTCCTGCGCCTGGCGCTCCAGCGTGCGTTGCTGCTCGCGCGACTCACCCAGTTTGCGCTCGGTGTCGATCACCCGGTCATCAAACTGGGCATGGCGTTCCTGGCTGTCGGCCAGTTGCATGTCAAGCTCCTCAAAGCGGGCCTCGGCCGTGACCTTGCGCTCCTGTAGCTCACCAAGCTGGGCCTCAATTTCCGCCATGTCGGCCTGTATCTGCTCGCTGCGGGCACGGGTTTGCTCGGCCAGCTGCGTGAGGCGCAACACTTCCACCTGCAGTTCGTGGGCACGGCTCTGGCCTTCGGCAGCTTCACGACGCGCCGTGACCAACCGCTGGGCGGCGTCTGCATACGTGGTTTCGGCGCGTACCAGCGCGCTTCTGGCTTCATCGCTGATCAGGGCCTGGGCCTTGAGCTGTTTGTCGAGGTTTTCGATTTCCTGTGCGCGGGCCAGCAAACCGGCCTGCTCGGAATCCTGCGCATAAAAACTGACGCTGTGCTGCGTGACGGCGTGGCCACTCCTGACGTAAATCACTTCACCGGCATCCAGCTTGTCGCGAGCCGCCAGGGCCTCGTCCAGGTTTTGCGTGGTGTAGCAGCCGTGCAGCCAGTCACCCAGCAGCGCCGACTGGCCGGCATCGTTCAGGCGAAGCAGATCGGCCAGGGACTTGAGGCTGATGGATGGATTGGAGCGAGCGGGCACCGCGGCATGGGGCGCCGTATAAAACGAGAGCTTGGCCGGCGGCCCTTCACCGTCGCCGCGGCCATCGGTGCCGGCAAAGCCGCGCACCATGTCCAGACGGCTGACTTCGAGCGCACCCAGGCGCTCGCGCAACGCGGCTTCCAGGGCGTTCTCCCACCCCTGCTCAATATGAATACGGCTCCACAGACCTTGCAGACTACCCAAACCGTGTTTCTCCAGCCACGGCTTGAGCTTGCCGTCGGTTTTGACTTTTTCCTGCAAGGCTTTGAGAGCCTCCATACGGGCAGACAGGTCAGCGCGTTTGGCCGACTCGGTGTTAACGGTCTGCTGCAGGGTGCGCCGTTCCTCGTCAAGCTGCGGCACAGTTTCGGTCAGCTCATGCAGGCGCGCCTCGGATTCCGCCTGTGCCTCTTGTGCGCCGCTGAATTGCGCAGTGAGGTTCGCCAGGCGCGCTTCATCGGGAGCACTGAGCGCGTTGCGGTCGGCCGTCAAGCGCTCATGGCGCAAGGCCAGCGTGCGCGATTGCTCTTCAATGTTGCGCTGGTCGGCGGCCAGCACCTGAATCTGCTGCTGGACCTGGGCCACACCGGTGCGCTGCTCGTTGGATTTGGCCTGGGCCTGGCGCAGCGCCTCTTCAAGTGCCGGCAGCTGGGTTTGGTGCTCTTCGGTTTGCGCCACCAGCAGCTCGGCTTTTTCTTCGGCTTCAATGGCCTGGGCTGCCAGGCTCTCCGTCTCGGTTGCGGCGTCTTCCTGGCGCGTCGCCCATTGAGCGGTCTGCTCCCTGAGCTGGGCCAAACGCTGCTCGACGCGCAGTCGGCCATCGACCACAAAGCGGATTTCAGCTTCCAACCGCCCGACTTCCGCGCTGGCCTCATAAAGTTTGCCCTGCGCCTGATTGACCTGGTCGCCCGCGGCATAGTGTGCCTGGCGAATGGTTTCGAGGTCGGCTTCGATATGGCGCAGGTCGGCAACGCGACTTTCGAGATCGTTCACCGCCTTCTCGGAATCCACCTTGACCCGGGCCTGATCGGCCTGGCTTTCGGCACGCTTCATAAACCACAGCTGATGCTGTTTGAGGGTGCTGTCAGCCTGCAGGGTGTTGTAGCGCATGGCCACTTCGGCCTGCTTTTCCAGCCGGTCCAGGTTGGCATTGAGCTCGCGCAGGATGTCTTCCACCCGCGTCAGGTTTTCCCGCGTATCCGACAGCCGGTTGGCGGTCTCCCGGCGGCGCTCCTTGTATTTCGATACGCCTGCGGCTTCCTCCAGAAAGAGGCGCAACTCTTCCGGTTTGGACTCGATGATGCGGCTGATCGTGCCTTGGCCAATGATGGCGTAAGCCCGCGGGCCGAGGCCGGTCCCCAGGAACACGTCCTGCACATCACGGCGGCGTACCGGCTGGTTGTTGATGTAATAGCTCGAGGTACCGTCGCGCGTCAGGACACGCTTGACGGCGATCTCGGCAAACTGACCCCACTGGCCACCGGCCCGGTGATCGGCATTGTCAAACACCAACTCCACACTGGAACGGCTGGCCGGCTTGCGCGTGTTAGTGCCATTGAAAATGACGTCCTGCATGGACTCGCCGCGCAGCTCGGAGGCTTTGCTTTCCCCCAACACCCAGCGCACCGCGTCCATGATGTTGGATTTACCGCAGCCATTGGGCCCCACCACACCGACCAGTTGCCCCGGCAACACGAAATTGGTGGGCTCCGCGAACGATTTAAACCCTGATAACTTGATCGAATTGAGACGCACGGCAGTCCCTGTTTTCTTGAGCGTTTAGCTAAGTCGTTGATTCTTATAGCGCTTGACGGGGCGCTCGCACTGCCTGGCGCGCAGTGCACGGCCTGCAATGTTACCCGAGCATGGGATGCTTTTTTGCAGGAGAAAATGCCCAAAACCCGCGGCGGGTGAAACATTTTGAGTCCAGGGTAGGCAGGCGGAAAGGCGGCAAGAAGCCAATGCTGGCTCACGGAAAGACGTCCTGACTACGGAAAAGAAGCATCAAATTGACCTTTAGCCCCCGTCAAAAGGTCATATACAGCTATGGTTTTTGACTCGGCAAGCCGCACTGATCGACAGCCGGGCCTGCTTTTTTTGCGCCTTCAAAAATGGTTGGAAGAATTCACCCAGTATTTCCAGCCCCATTTCGCGATGCGACACGGCGGCGTTATGCAATAACTTGCGAATGCTTCGGCAGCAGGTTATAGCGTGACCTAGCGTGATAGGGGGTCTGTGCCGGGTGCATGGATGACGGGCAATGTCGGCAGGGGACCCGTTGATGTGTTGGGGTCAACCCAGGGGCGGATGGATGCGGCTCGAAAAGATCGGTGCTTCTATGCTTATGTTCGGAGCAGCTGGTGCCTCAAAATCAGGTCGATGACTCAGTTGGTGGCAAACCGGGCTGGCCGTCGGCCTGCGTGTCTGGGGTCTGCTCACCCTCGTCTGCCGCGTCATCAGGCTTGCCTTCAGCCTTGCGCTTGAGTTTTTCTTCTTTTTTACGTTTTTTCGCAAGCTCTTTCTGGCGTTTTTCGTAGGAATAATTAGGAGTTGCCACAGCGTGCTTTCGTGAATGATTAACCCTTACTGTACTGCATCGCCGTCAGGGCCTCATCAAGTTCTCAGCAGGCCCGAATCAAGCGATCAGGAGCGCCTGAGCCAGGTCTGCCCGCAGGTCGGCCACAGACTCCAGGCCGATCGAAAAACGTACCAAACCACCCCGATGCGACCAGGGCGTGCGACGCATGGCTGGCACGTCATAAGGCACGCACAGGCTCATGGGCCCGGCCCAGCTGTAGCCCAGCTTGAACAGCTGGAGACTGTCGCAAAAACGGTCGATCCGCTCCTGTGTGAACTCGGGCTTGAACACGGCGCTGAGCAGGCAGGCTGCGCCTGTGCAATCGCGTTTCCATGTGTCATGTCCGGGCGATCCTGGCAATGCGGGATGCAGCACGGCGGCGATTTGCGGCTGGGCCTGCAGCCAGACCGCCAGCTGTTGCGTGGTGGCATCCTGTGCGGCGTAGCGCAAGGCCATGCTGTTCAAGCCGCGCAACACCAGTTCGGCATCATTGCCGCTCACGCCATAGCCGACGCGCATGTGGCATAAATGAACCAGATGGTGCAGGGCTTCGTCGTTGGTGACCACTGAACCCATCAGCACGTCCGCGCCACCGCTGGGGTATTTGGTGAGGGCCTGTACGGAGATGTCCGCACCGAGCCCGAAAGCGTTGAACGCCAGGCCTGCGCCCCAGGTGTTGTCCAGCGCGGTAACGGTGCCCGATGGATGGGCACTGTTGCCAGACTGGTTGTGCGCCTTGACCACAGCAGCCAGCGCCGGAAGGTCCGGGAACTCCAGCGTGATGGAGCCCGGGGCTTCCAGCCAGACCAGCCGCGTTTTGCGGCTCAATTTGGCGGCTAGATCGGCCGGGTTCATGGCGTCATAAAACTGGAAACTGATCCCCCAGGCCAGGAGTTCAGTTTGCGCAAATGCCTTGTTGGGGCCATAGGCGTTGTCGGGAATCAGCACTTCATCACCGGACTTCAGCAGGGCCATGTCCACCAGCACCACGGCAGCCAGGCCGCTGGGCACCAGGGTGCAGAACTTGCCGCCCTCCAGGGTGGCAATGCGCTCTTCCAGCGTGAAGGTGGTGGGGGTACCGTGCAGGCCGTAGGTATAGCCCGTCTTGTGTTTCCAGTCGCGGTTGCGCAGCGCCGCAACGCTGGGAAAGATCACCGTGGAGGCCTTGTGCACCCCCGGTGCAACGGCCTCAAAGCCCGCCGGTGGGCTGTAGGGGTGATGGATTAGTTGGGTAGATGGATCGCTCATGCGCCGATGTTAACGGCATGCCCCGACAGGCGGTGGCCGTACCCTGGCCGTGAGCCTGGGGAACAGCGCCGCTTGCACATCGATAAATGGCCGCAATTTTCCGCCGGGCCGTCCCAAGGAAAATTAGCCCCCTCGGGGGGCCCGTATCACACGAAGCGAAAAACGTGGAGGCCATCAGATTTTCCACTTGGCCATCAGTTGCGCCGGTGTGAGCGAGTCGTAGCCTTCAAACGGCTGGTGAATCCAGGGATTGGTCGGCAGCGACTCCACTGAGTAGTCGGGCTGGAAGGTGGAAACGCCCTTGGTCCAGATCACCGCGCTGCGCAGCTCGGTGATAGGTTTGTAGTTGGTGCGCAGCTGCTGGATCACCGCATTCAGGGTGTAGCCCGAATCGGCCAGATCATCCACCAGCAATACCTTGCCGGCAATTTCGCCCTTTGGCGTGGTGATATAGCGCGCGATGTCGAGCTTGCCCTGCACGGTGCCGGCGTCGGCGCGGTAGGAACTGGTCGACATGATGGCCAGTGGCTTGTCAAAAATTCGCGAAAGAATGTCGCCCGGCCGCATGCCACCGCGGGCCAGGCACAGGATGGTGTCGAACTGCCACTCCGACTGATGAATCTTGATCGCCAGTTTTTCAATCAGGTTGTGATATTCGTCATAGCTGACATACAGATGTTTGCCGTCTTCGGTCAACATGGGTTTGCTCCTGATTTAATAGCAAGGCGCCCGCAATGCAGGGTCCGGGCACCTGTTTTTGATTCAAAAATACCGGGGTCAGGCGGCGTAGGGATTGCGCAGCAGGATGGTATGGTCGCGGTCCGGGCTGGTGGAAATCATGTCAATCGGCACGCCGGTTACCTCTTCGATCCGGTGGAGATATTTCTGCGCCGCAGCCGGCAGCTGGTCGTATTGCGTCACGCCCACGGTGCTCTGGCTCCAGCCGGGCAGGGTTTCATAAATGGGCTTGCACCGCTCGATGTCTTCGGCGCCCATGGGCAGGATGTCGGTGATGTGGCCATCAAGTTCATAGCCGGTGCACAGCTTAAGCTCGGCGATGCCGTCGAGCACATCAAGCTTGGTGATACACAGGCCCGACAGGCCGTTGACCTGGGCGGAGCGTTTGAGCAGCGCCGCGTCAAACCAGCCGCAGCGTCGACTACGACCAGTGGTCACCCCTTTTTCGGCGCCAACGGTGCTGAGGTGGTAGCCCACGGTGTCCGGCGTTTCCCAATCCAGCTCGGTCGGGAAAGGCCCGCCTCCCACGCGCGTGCAATAAGCCTTGGTGATGCCCAGGATGTAATGCAGCATGCCCGGGCCCACGCCCGCGCCGGCAGCGGCATTGCCCGCCACGCAGTTGCTGGATGTCACGTAGGGATAGGTGCCGTGGTCCACATCGAGCAGGGTGCCCTGCGCGCCCTCGAACAGCAGATTGGCGCCTTCGCGGTTGGCATCGTTGAGTTCGCGCGAGACATCCGCCATCATTGGTTTGAGAAGTTCGGCGTGCCGCATGGCTTCGGCATACACGGTGTCGAAATCAATAGCCGGCGCGTGCAAATAACCAGTCAGCACAAAGTTGTGCAAATCCAGCAACTCGCGCAGCTTGGCGGCAAAACGCTCGGGGTATTTGAGGTCCTGCACGCGCAGGGCACGGCGCGCGATTTTGTCTTCGTAGGCCGGGCCAATACCGCGGCCGGTGGTGCCTATCCTGGCGGTACCGCCCTTTTCGCGGTAGGCCTCGCGGGCAATGTCGAGCGCGGCATGAAAAGGCAGGATCAGCGGGCAGGCTTCGCTGATGCGCAAGCGTGAGCGCACTTCCACGCCGGCTTTTTCCAACCCTTCAATTTCTTCAAACAGCTTGGCCGCCGAGAGCACCACGCCGTTGCCGATATAGCATTTCACACCAGGACGCATGATGCCGCTGGGAATCAGGTGCAAAGCGGTCTTGATGCCGTTGATGACCAGTGTATGGCCGGCATTGTGGCCACCCTGAAAGCGCACCACACCCTGGGACATTTCGGTGAGCCAGTCGACCAGCTTGCCCTTGCCTTCGTCGCCCCACTGGGTGCCCACGACCACAACATTGCGGCCCGCGGCTACGGTTGGTTTATATGTCATCTTCAATTTCTCGTTAAGGATTCGTTGGGGAAAACAGCGTTGAAGGCCGGCCTGAGGCCCGGCTTCAAGCCGCCTTTTTCAGGGGCTGGACCACCCATTGGCCGGCCGCATGGGCCAGTTCGCGGTCGCAGTCAAATTCATTGACCTCATGTTCATGGCCCGGAAGCACACAGGCCACCGTTTCGCCCCCCGCCCGGAGGCGGGCGATGGCAGCGCGCAGGCCGGCATCTTCCCCCCATGGCGCCCGAATGGCGGCCCTGAGCGGCCGGGGCGGCAGTACGCTGACCAGTTCCTTGAGATCCAGACTGAAGCCAACGGCCGGACGGTTGCGGCCAAACACCGCACCAACCTCGTCATAACGGCCGCCACGCGCCAGCTCGGCGCCCTGCCCATAGATGGCAAAGCGGGTACCGCTGTAATAGGCATAGCCTCGCAAATCGGCCAGGTCAAAGCTGACCTTGACATCCCCCACGTGCGCGGCCAGCCACTTCAAATTTTGCAGCGCGTTTTGTGCCTCGGGCCAGGATGAGAGTACTTTTTCAGCCTCCAGCAGGACTTTTTCATCGCCGTAAAGCTGCAACAATGCTTTCAGACCGTCACATGCCGCAGCGGAAAGGCTGCCCTTCAAGCTGGCCGTCAGGCTGTCGAGTTCGCTGGCATCCTTGGCCGCGAGCGCGGCATGGATAAGCGCCAGGGTTTTGGCATTCACGGCGGCGCCAGCCAGCAGGTTGTTGACAATGCGGGCATCGGCCATGTCAACACTCAACGCTGTCACACCCGCCGCCTTGAGGCCCTCCAGCGCCAGCAACTGTGCCTCCAGGTCGGCTTCCAGCCCGGCATGGCCATATATTTCAGCCCCGAACTGCAAAGGCTCCCGGGTGGCATGAGGTCGGTCGGCACGGGTATGCAGCACCGGGCCGCAATAACACAGACGGGCTACGCCACTGCGGTTGAGCAGGTGCGCATCAATGCGGGCGACCTGCGGCGTGGTGTCAGCCCGCAAACCCAGCGTACGGCCCGAGAGCTGGTCGACGAGCTTGAAGGTCTGCAGATCCAGTGCCTCGCCGGTGCCGGTGAGCAGCGACTCGAGATGCTCCAGCAGCGGCGGCATGACCAACTCATAGCCATAGCTGCGGGCGGTGTCGAGAAACAGCCGGCGCAGCTCTTCGATGTGGCGCGCCTCGGAGGGCAGGACATCGGCAATTTGATCGGGCAATTGCCATGATGACAACCAGGCGGACATTGTAATTTTCGTGGGCTGTTAAAAACCAGATTTTACCGGGCTTGGAGGCCGCTTTTGGGCCAAGGGCGGCAAGAGGGGGTTGCCGGGTGCAAATAAGCACCTCAGCCCGCACTGCTGGCAGCACGCCGTCAGGTCAGCACCGCCAGCAGGATCAACCCGGCACCGATACTGCAAAGTCCGAAAAAACGGATCTGCCCGTTGCCCAGCCGGAGTATCTGTTCAAACATGCCGCGCCAGCCAGACGGCGAGATCAGCGGCAACAGCCCTTCGATCACCAGCATCAGGGCCAGCGCCTGCCAGAAGGTATCGCCGTCCACGCTGACTTATTTTTTGGCAGGCGCCGCTGCGCCACTACCCGATCCGCGCATGGCCTTGAAAAATTCGGAGGATGGGTCGAGCACCATCACGTCGTTTTTCTTGCCGAAGCTGGCCTTGTATGCGTCCAGGCTGCGATAGAACTGGGCAAACTGTGGATCACGGCCAAAGGATTCCGCGTAGGTTCGGGCCGCTTCCGCATCGCCTTCGCCTTTGACCTTCTGCGCGTCGCGGTAGGCATTGGCAACCGCAACTTCACGCTGCCGGTCGGCATCGGCGCGGATCTTTTCACCTTCGGCCGCACCGGTTGAGCGCAACTCATTGGCCACGCGCTGGCGCTCTGCCACCATGCGCTTGTAAACCGAGTCGGTGATGGCTTCTACGTAGTCGACGCGGGTGATGCGAACATCGACCACGTCCACACCCCAGGGCTTGGCGCCCTGCACCACCTGCAGCACCTCGCGCTTGACGTCAGCCATCAGGGCCTCGCGTTTAAGCGACAGCAAATCCTTGACCGTGCGTTTGTTGATTTCTTCCTGAAACGCATTGCGCACCACGCGGCTCAACTGGTTGGCGCCGGCCTTTTCATCCAGGCCGACATTGCGGATGTATTCGGTAGGCTGCGTGATGCGCCAGCGAACGTACCAGTCAATCACCACGCGCTGCTTCTCGGCGGTCAGCATCGGCTCGGCATCGACGCTGTCGAGCACCAGCAGACGTTTGTCGATGTACGACACATTCTGGAATGGCGGTGGCAGCTTGGCATGAAGCCCGGGGTCGGTAATGACCTCCTTGATCTGACCCAGCGCATAGACCACGCCAAACTGACGCTGGTCGACGACAAACAGGGTGGAACTCAGCAGCGCCAGCACCACCAGCAATGAAGATACGAAAAATCCAACTCTATTCACGTTTTTCTTCCTTAGCGTGTTTCACGATCGCGGGTGCGGGAAGCATCGCGTGAACGGGCATCCAGGGGCAAGCTGCCACCCGACGGCGAAGGGGCCACAGCGGGCGGTGCCGTACCACTGCCCGGCAGTAGCGGGATATCGGCGCCTGCCGCTGCACCACCCTGCGCTGTCATCTGCATGATTTTGTCGAGCGGAAGATAGAGCAGGTTGGAGCCCTGACGGGACTCCACCAGCACCTTGGTGACATTGGTGTAGACCTGCTGCATGGCATCCAGGTACATGCGATCGCGGGTGACCTGGGGCGCCTTCTGGTATTCGGTGAGTACCGAGCGGAAACGCTGGGCATCACCCTGGGCCTGCGCCACAATTCGCGCCTTGTAAGCTTCCGATTCCTCTTTGAGACGCGAAGCTGAACCCACTGCGCGGGGAATCACATCATTGGCATAGGCCTGAGCTTCGTTCTTGGAGCGCTCGCGCTCCTGACCCGCCCTGAGCACATCATCAAATGCGGCCTGGACCTGCTCGGGAGGACGCGCACCGCTTTGCTGGAGATTGATACCCACGACTTCAACCCCCACTTTGTAGCGGTCCAGGATGGTCTGCATCAGGATACGCACCCGGGGGCCGATCTGATCGCGCTCTTCTGCGAGCGCCGAATCCATTTTCATTTTTCCCACCACTTCGCGCACGGCCGATTCTGCGGCCTGCACCACGGCGCTGGCGGGGTCCTTGCTCTCAAACAGGTAGGCACGCGCATCACTCAAACGGTACTGGACGGCGAATTTGATTTCGACAATGTTTTCGTCCTCGGTCAGCATGGCCGAGTCGCGAAGGCCCGTCGCCTTGATGATGGTGTCACGACCTACATCGACCGAACGGATCTGGGTGACCACGACCATTTCATGGCGTTGCACAGGGTACGGGAGACGCCAGTTGAAACCGGCCCCCACGGTCGAATGGTACTTGCCGAACTGGGTAATGACGGCCTGCTGGCCCTCCTGCACAATGAAAAACCCGGTACCCAGCCAGATTAGCACGGCCACCGCGGCGATCAGCCCCGCGCCGATGCCTGCGCTTTTCATGTCGGGCTGAAAACCGCCACCACTGCCGTCATTGCCACCGTTATTTCCGCCGCCAAAGCCACCCCGCTTGCCGCCACTTTTCGCGCCGCCAAAAAGCCCGCCGAGCTTGCGATTGAAATCGCGCCACAGTTCATCGAGGTCAGGCGGTCCCTGATTGGGGCCTTGACCTTGTGGTCGAACTGGCTTGGAAGGCTGCTTGTCGTCACGAGGCATTTCTGGCTTGGTCTCATCGGACGAAGGCTTGTCATCGTCTCGGCCCCAACGTGGATCGTTGAGATTGAACATGCCTTGGGCACGTTGTTTCAACCGACCTGGCAAGGTCGTCAACGTCTGCAGCACGGGATTCAGGTTCATGGGATCAAACTCACTTCTTTTTTGACTACACCGACATTGTGCCTAATGAAATTGCCCGCTCAGGCAAGGTCGTCGGCCGTTTGGAGAATTTCCCCGCTCACCACGCTTGCCGCATGACTGGCCAGAAGCTCCCGCAGCAAAGGCAGACCTTCACCCGTCAGGGCGCTGACAAATACCCGATCCACGCTCCGGCTCGCCCCCTCAAATGCATCCCTGAGCTCGAACATGTCGCGCAAGGACAGGGGCAAGTTGACTGCTCCTACAGCGTCCAGCTTGTTGAACACGAGAATCTGCGGCACGTCAGCCGCACCAATCTCGGCCAGGACCCGTTGCACCTGCTCAATTTGTTCCAGATAGTCGGGGTTCGATCCATCCACCACATGCAGCAGCAGGTCCGCGTCCGCAGCTTCCTGCAATGTAGCGGCAAACGCGTCGATCAGACCGTGTGGCAAATCCCGGATGAAACCTACCGTGTCAGACAGGGAGGCCGAACGTGCGGCGTCACCCAGGTACAGCTGTCTCGTCGTGGTATCAAGGGTGGCAAAAAGCTGGTCGGCAGCATAGGCACGCGCCTTGACCAGCGCATTGAACAACGTGGACTTGCCGGCATTGGTGTAGCCGACCAGCGAGATCGTGAATGAGTTGCGCCGCTCCCGCTGCTTTCGCTGCGTTTGCCGCTGCTTCTTGACTTTGCCCAAGCGCTCTTTGGTGCGCTTGATGGCGTCGCCGATCATGCGCTTGTCAAGCTCGATCTGCTTCTCACCCGGGCCGCCGCGCACACCCGCTCCGCCGGTCTGGCGCTCCAGGTGGGACCAGCGGCGCACGAGGCGCGTTGAGACGTACTGCAGCCGTGCCAGTTCGACCTGAAGCTTGCCCTCGTGGCTGCGCGCGCGCTGGGCAAAAATCTCCAGGATCAGCAAGGTACGGTCGTTGACTGGCAATTCCAGGTGCCGCTCCAGATTGCGTTGCTGGGCCGGACTGAGCGACTGGTCGAACAGGATTTCAGACGCGCCGGTATCCTGCGCGAGCATTTTGATCTCGTCGGCTTTGCCGGTACCGATGAACAGAGCGGCATCGGGGGCTTTTCGCCTGCACGTCACGCGCGCAACGGGTTGCAGGCCTGCGGTTTGCGCGAGCAAACCCAGTTCCTGCAGATCAGCATCAAAGTTCGGCAAGCCCAGATCAACCCCAACCAGCAGGGCAAGAGTTGGTGTTTTCACCGGAGCATCGTAGGAACTCAGCTGGCGGGGCTTTCTTCGGATTCGCCGGTCGCAAAACTTACAGCGCGACCGGGAACGATGGTGGAGATCGCATGCTTGTAGACCATTTGGGTCACAGTATTGCGAAGCAGAACCACATATTGATCGAAAGACTCAATCTGGCCCTGCAATTTGATCCCGTTGACGAGATAAATTGAAACAGGCACATGCTCTCGACGCAAGGTGTTGAGAAACGGGTCCTGCAGCAGCTGACCTTTGTTATTGCTCACGATATTTTCCGTGTTCAAAAGTTGATAGAGCCTTACGTTACCACAGCCCACCAGCCAAGTATGTAGTTCTAGGCCGATTCCTTGTCCGTGAAGGGGTTGTGCGAGCTTTTCATCTGGATGCGCATGGGCGTGCCGACCAGATCGAACTCCTTGCGGAACCGCCCTTCCAGATAGCGTTTGTAGGCCTCGGTGACATGTTCCAGCGAATTGCCATGAATAATGATGATGGGCGGGTTCATGCCCCCCTGGTGCGCATAGCGCATCTTGGGGCGGAACATGCCTGAACGCTGCGGCTGCTGGAACTGGACAGCCTCGAGCAGCAGGCGTGTCAGTACCGGCGTGGACATCTTGCGGTTGGCCGAGGCGTGGGCCTGCACAATTGACTTCCAGACTGGCGCCAATCCCTGGCGCTTGATCGCCGAAATCTTGTGGATGGATGCAAATTTCAGGAAAGCAAGGCGGGTTTCGATCGACCGCTCCAGCGTCTCCCGCTGGTAGGCGTCCACCGCATCCCATTTGTTGATGGCCAGCACCACCGCACGGCCGCTTTCAAGGATATAGCCTGCGATATGCGCATCCTGGTCGGTCACGCCTTGCGTGGCGTCGAGCAGCAGCAGCACGACGTTCGCATTTTCAATCGCCTGAAGCGTCTTGACGACGGAAAACTTCTCTATGGCTTCAAAAACCTTGCCTTTGCGGCGCAGACCGGCGGTGTCAATCAGCTCAAACTTCTGGCCGGCACGCTCAAATGGCACGGAAATGGCATCTCGCGTGGTGCCGGGAAGGTCAAATGCCACCAGGCGCTCTTCCCCCAGCCAGGTATTGATCAACGTCGATTTGCCCACGTTGGGACGGCCCGCCACGGCGAGCCGGATAACCGACGGATCTTGCGATTCGGCTTCGTCACCAGGATCGGCGAGGTTGAGCGGTGCCAAAGCAAGGTCGACCAGGGAACGCATGCCCTGGCCATGGGATGCCGAAACCGGCAGCACTTCCCCCAGGCCCAATTCAAAAAATTCGGAGAACTGGACCCCTTCCGTCATGCCCTCCGCCTTGTTGGCCGTCAGCACCGTCGGTTTGCCCAGCTTGCGCAGGAAGTTGGCGATATCGTGGTCCTGAGCACTGATACCGGCACGCGCATCAACCACGAAAATCACCACATCGGCTTCAGCAACAGCCTGGCGAGTCTGCTTGGCCATTTCCTTGTATATGCCGGACGCGGCGTCAGGTTCAAACCCGCCGGTGTCAATGACGATGTACTCGTGGGAGCCCAGCTTGCCGTTGCCGTAATGACGGTCACGCGTCAGCCCGGCGAGATCGGCCACGATCGCATCCCGCGTCTTGGTCAGCCGGTTGAAAATCGTCGACTTGCCCACATTGGGGCGGCCGACTAACGCTATGACAGGTTTCATTGATCAGGTTCTGGAAAGTTGCGGTTTCGCGTTTTCGGTTACTCAGGCTTGAAGCCGTAAACGCCGCCGTTATGGGTCACGGCGATCAGCGTGTTACCCGCAAGCACGGGAGCCGCGGCAATGGCCGATCCGTCGGTCGGCAAGCGGTTCAGCAGGGAGCCGTCTTCACGCGACAACAAATGGATAAAGCCGCTGAAGTCGCCAATCGCCACGGAACGCCCCACAACCAGGGGTGCCGTCAGGCTGCGGTAGCGCAAGCGGTCTGTGGTCCAGCTTCGCTCGCCGTCTGTGCGCCGCCAGGCAATCACCGTACCGTCTGCTTCCGTGCCAAACAGCATGCGGTCATCGCCATGAATACCCTGCATGCCATTGGCTGGCTTGGCCCACAGAAGGCTGCCGCGCGCGGCATTGACGCAGCCAATGCTGGCCTGGAAGGCCCGCGCGCAGACATTGTCGCCGTCCCGGCTCACACGACCCACAAGATCAACCAGGCGCTCAACATCATTGATGCCGCGTGGCGAAGCAATGGGCGCCTCCCATCGAACACTGCCGTTGACAGGGCTCAGGCCCGCCAGACGGCCGGCAAGGCCCACCACCAGCATATCGCCAACGGCCAGCATCACGCCGGACTGGCGCAGAACCAGCGGTTCATTGGGTCGCTGCTGCGTCCACAGCTTGCGCCCCGTCTGGCCATCAAAGGCCGTGACCGACCGGTCCGCCGCCAGGACGAACACCCGCGCACCGGCCACAAAGGGAGCGGTAAAGGCTTGCGCATTGAGCTTTTGGCGCCAGATCTCCCGACCGTCCTGCAGGGCAACGACCTCGTTGGCCTTCGTGACTACCGCCAGGACCTTTCCGTCGCTGCCCACACCCGCGGCAACAGGCGTATTGAGCGCCACGCGCCAAAACTCACGGCCGGTGGAGGCGTCCAGCAGGGCGATGGTACCGTCGCCACTCGCAACGGCAACGCTATTGCCCGAAACAGCAACGTCCAGAGGGAAATCGACCTGCCCAATGCGGGTGTTCCAGCTCTGGCGAGCGGATACCAGTGCCGTCACCGGCTGCAGTTCGGCCGGCTGGGGCTTGGTGGCGCCGCCAAAGCAGCCAGCCAGCAGCGCTACAAAACCAATGGCCAGGGGCAGCCGGGAAATCTGGGCCAGGGGCCTAAAAGACTGGATCATCATTTCTTCACCTCGGTATTGGCTGCGGTCGTTGTCAGTTTGGTGGAACCTGCGGTGGGATCAATGCCAAGCGCATTGAGTTTGACCTCCACGAGGCGCCGGTACTCGGCACGCTCGTCGAGCCCCTTGTAGGCTTTTTCATATTCCACCCGGGCTTCGGCTTTCTTGCCCTGGGCGGCCAGGATATCGCCGCGGCGGTCAGCCGCCAGAGCCGCAAAATCTTTCGGGAAAGAAGCGGACAGCTGCTGCAGGGCTTCGTCGTAGGCTTTCTTTTCCAGCAAAAGACCTGCAAGTCGCAACCGGGCAATGGCCTGATAACCCTCGTCGGAGGCCTTCTCGGCCACCCCGGTCAAGGCGGCGCGGGAGGCATCCAGGTTGCCTTTGTCGTAATAGGCCCTGGCGGCGAGCAGACCGGCTTGCTGGGCATAGGTGGTGCTGCCGAAACGGTCTTTCATGTCCGCCAATGAACGGTCAATCCTGACCTGATCACCCGACTGAACAGCGCGCTCGATTTCGTCGTACATCACGGAAGCCTGCGCCGCCTGGCTGCGCTGCCAGTACTGGTAACCGTTCCAGGCCGCAAAAATGCCAAACACGGCGATCAGGCCCCAGGTGATCAGGTCGCCATACTGCTTCCAGAAATGCTTGAGTTCATCAAGCTGTTCCTGCTCTTCCAAATCGAGATGTTTTGCCATAAAAGTCTGCTTGTTCTGCCCGATAACGGCGCGGATTGAGGTGGGGTGATTGTAGGGGGGCGAAATGCAAGGCTAGGCGCGCAAGGCGTGAGCCCAGGCGGACACGTCGTCCAGTGGCTGCAGGGTTTGCACCTGCGCCGCATCAGCCTTTTCCCCCCGCAGCGGTTTGACGGCCACGTGCCCCTGCGCCAGCTCGGCCGCACCGAAAATAAGGGCAAACCGCGCGCCGCTACCATCGGCCTTCTTGAACTGGGACTTCATGCTGCCCATGCCGTCGGCGCTGGCGCCGGCGTGCATCTGCACACTCACCCCCGCCGCGCGCAAGGCCTGCAGGGTTTGCAGAACGACGGGCAAGGCGGATGCCTCGGGAATCACCGCGTAGGCGTCGGGCACCGGCGGCGTGACGGCGGCGCCCTGCTCCTTGATGAGCTCCAGCACACGCTCCACGCCCAGGGCCCATCCCACTGCCGGCGCGGCTTTGCCGCCCATCTGCTCAATCAGGTAGTCATAGCGTCCGCCGGCGCAAATGGTGCCCTGGGCACCCAGCCGGTCGGTCACAAACTCAAACACCGTGAGGTTGTAATAATCCAGCCCGCGCACCAGTCGGGGATTCAGGGTCCAGGGGATGCCGTTGGCATCGAGGATGGCTTTAAGTCCCTCAAAATGCGCCAACGACTGGGGCCCCAGAAAGTCGATCAGCCGGGGGGCGCTGTCTACCACTGCTTGCATGGCCGGATTCTTGGTGTCAAGAATACGCAGCGGATTGCTGTGCAGGCGCCGGCGTGCTTCCTCGTCCAGGACGTCGGCATGCTGCTCCAGGTGGGCGATCAGTTGGGCACGGTGCTGGGCACGCTCATCGGGCTGACCCAGGCTGTTGATTTCCAGGCGCCAGTCGCTCAGGCCCAGCTCCTTCCAGAGCGCCGCGGCCAGCAAAATCAGCTCGGCATCCACTTCCGGTCCGGCAAAACCCAGTGCTTCGGCGCCAATCTGATGAAACTGGCGGTAACGGCCACGTTGCGGGCGCTCCCGACGGAACATCGGGCCCATATAGTAGAGGCGCTTGCCGCCCTCATAGAGCAGGTTGTGTTCGATGACCGCACGAACAACGCTGGCGGTATTTTCAGGCCGCATGGTGAGGTGGTCATGATCACCATACTTGTCCGCGCGGTCTTCGAAGGAATACATTTCCTTTTCGACGATGTCCGTGACCTCGCCAATCCCCCGCACAAACAGCTGCGTGTGCTCAAGAATGGGGGTGCGGATATTACGGTAGGCATAGCGCCCCATCAGCGTGCGGACTTTGTCTTCGAGCCACTCCCAGCGCGCCGAATCCGGCGGCAAGATGTCGTTCATGCCCTTGACGGCCGTGAGTTTTTCAATTTTGACCAAGGGCGATTTCTCCGTCTGGCCGGCATTCATTTTTTCAGACATGGGATTCACACGGTTTCGGCGACGGCCTGCGTGCCAAAACGTTTTTCAATGTAGTTTTCAACGATGACCCGGAACTCCTGCGCAATGTTCTCTCCACGCAGTGTCAGTTTTTTCTCGCCATCAATAAATACCGGAGCAGCCGGTGCCTCGCCCGAGCCAGGCAGGCTGATGCCGATGTCAGCATGCTTGCTTTCACCGGGGCCATTGACGATACAACCCATGACGGCGACTTTGAGCCCTTCAACACCGGGGTATTGCGCGCGCCAGACCGGCATCTGGGCCCGCAGGAAGTCGTCAATCTGCTTGGCCAGTTCCTGAAAGGTGGTGCTGGTGGTGCGTCCGCAGCCGGGACAGGCGGTTACGCTGGGGACAAAGCTGCGCAGACCCAGGGCCTGGATGATCTCCGACGCAATCACCACTTCCTGGGTCCGGGACTCGCCGGGCTGGGGGGTCAGGGAAACGCGTATCGTGTCGCCGATGCCTTCCTGCAGCAAGATCGACAGCGCGGTGGCCGAGGCCACCGTACCTTTGGTGCCCATGCCGGCCTCGGTGAGGCCGAGGTGAAGGGCGTAGTCGCTGCGTTTGGCCAATTCGCGGTACACCGAAATGAGATCCTGGACCCCGCTCACCTTGCAGGACAGGATGATCTGGTTGCGCCGCATGCCCATTTCCTCGGCACGACGGGCGGAATCAATGGCCGAGGTGATCAGCGCCTCGTACATGACCTGCCGGGCATCCCAGGGAATGGCGCGCGCACTGTTGTCGTCCATCAGGTTGGCCAGCAGTTCCTGGTCAAGGCTGCCCCAGTTCACCCCGATGCGCACGGGCTTATTCCAGCGCATGGCAACTTCAATCATCTGGCCGAATTGCCGGTCGCGCTTGTCGCCCTTGCCAACGTTACCCGGGTTGATGCGGTATTTGGACAAGGCCTCGGCACAGGCCGGGTAATCCGTCAGCAGGCGATGGCCGTTGTAATGAAAGTCGCCAATCAGCGGCACATCGATGCCCATGCGATCGAGTTGCTCCCGAACGTGAGGCACGGCCTGCGCAGCCTCAGGTGTATTCACGGTGATGCGGACCATTTCGGACCCGGCAAGCGCCAGCTCCTTGACCTGAATGGCGGTACCAATGGCGTCCACGGTGTCCGTGTTGGTCATGGACTGGATGCGTACCGGCGCGTCGCCGCCCACGGTGACAACGCGCGAACCCCAGGCAACCAGCGCCTGGGTGGAACGTCGTGTTTTCGGAAAAGCCGACTCGATGGGAAGACAAGGCTCCACTATTTCACCTCAAACCGGGCCACGTTATCCCGGGCAACGGAAGTCAGGTCAAATGCCCGCCCGCGCACCTCCACCTGGGTTGCATCGGCCCGGCCGACCACAGCAGCCAGTGGCAATGCGCCGGAGGCGCCCGCGACCTCACCCGCCCCCAAGGTGCGGCGCAGCACAACGGACCCTTTGGCATCGGTTACCTCAACCCAGGACTCCTGCTTTGCGCGAAACGTCACAATGCCGCCGGGTGCCGCTTGTACAGGTGGGCTGGCTGGCGTCACCGCACTGTCAGGCACAGCGGGTGAATTGGCCGGCTGGGAGACTGGCGCAGCCAGCGCAACTACGGGCTGGTCCGACACCGGAGCCGCAGGAAGCGCCCCCTCTGGAACGGCCGCGGCAACCGTCGCTGCTGCCGGTATGGCACTGTCTGCCAAGCCTGCACCCGCCATGAGCATCGTGGCCGGCAGGGATTGAGGTTTGGCGGACGCAGCATTGACCTGCCCCTCCTCCGCATCCCGCTGGCCCGTCACCGAATCATGGCCGACGCCGGGCAGGAAAATCAAAACCAGCGCCCCCAGCAACAAGGCAAGCACGGCCAGGACAACAGGCCGCGAAGCATGCTTCCATGGGGAAGACCGCGGGCCATCACCCGGCGAGCGGAAGGGTGCGTTGATGCTGGCGCTTCGCTGGGCTAGCTTGGGTGCTGCCATTTGTGGCATGCGCTCAAGCACCAGGGCCGGGTCCACTTTGAGGGTTCGGCACACGCTGGAGGCCAGCGCCCGCACGAAAACAGCGTCCGGCAGCAAGTCAAACCGGTCCTGCTCCAGTGCTTCAAGCTTCTTGACCGGAACCTTCAGCGACGCGGCCAGTGAGGCGATATGAATGCCCGCCGCCTCTCTGGCGCCGCGAAGCAGATCGCCGGCCGTGCGTTCGAGCGCAGGCATGCTCTGGCTGTGACCGAAGCCTGAAACTGCTTCTGAATTGAAGGTGGAGGCCAACACCGGGTCGAAGTTACTCATTGAAAGCACCTTTTTCGTAGGCGGCAGCTTGAGGAGACTGCGCAAAGCGCTTTTTCAACTGATCGGCCAACTGCAGCACAGACTCCCGATTATTCAGTTTTCGTTCCGTCTTGATACCCAGCCAAAGCGTTTCGGCATTCGCCAATTCACTGTTATTCAAACGGCGTATGTAAAACTGTGCCCGAGTCAAATCACCGCGCTCATAAAGAAGCGTGGCGAGGTTGTAGCCTGTCACAGGGTTGCCGGCATCCAGCTCATACGACTGCATCAGGCTCTGTTCCGCCTCGGCACGCCGCCCTGCGCGAACCTGGCAAACACCTTGGGTCATCAGCGTTTTGGCCCGGCCGCCGTAGGTCGGATTGGCCGTTGCCAGGGCAAACGATTTGAATGAGTCTTCGTAGCGGGCCTGCTGACAGAGCAGCCAGCCGTAGTTGTGCGCCACGTCGGCATCGCGGGGATTCAGCGCGAGTGCACGGCGAAAACTGTCTTCAGCCAACGGAATGTCATTGAGCCGCATGTACACCAGCCCACGCAAGTTGTAAGCATCCACAAAAGTGGGGTCCGTGACCAGCGACTGCTTGATTTCATCCAGCGCAACATTGGGCTGGCCCTGCTCAAAATAACCGGTGGCCAGCTCAAGCCGAAGGCGTGCACGCCGGCGATGATCGGGCTCATCCGACTCGGTCACGATGTCATTCCGGTTACCGGAAGGCCCGGACATCCCTTGCTGGCCGGCGCAACCTGCCAGCAAAACAGCCGCCCAGCAGGCCGACATCCAGATCACATTGGCGGCAAACCTCATACATCCATCCCTTTTGCAACAACCACCTTGATGCCCCCGAGCATACCTTGCCGCTGCGCGGCGATGCGCCGGTCTACACCGGTCCGGTCCTGAACATCCCCGGCCAGTTGACCGCAGGCCGCATCAATGTCGTCACCGCGGGTTTTCCGCACGGTGGTCACGATGCCCGCATCCATCAGGATTTTGGCGAAGGCAGCAACCTGCGGCATCGCTGAACGCTTCAGGCCCGAAGCCGGAAACGGATTGAATGGAATCAGGTTGAATTTGCACGACAAGCCGCCTGCCGAATGCGTTTGCATCAGCGCCACCAACTGATGTGCATGCTCGGGCTGATCGTTCACGCCGTCAAGCATGCAGTATTCAAATGTGATGAAGTCACGCGGTGCAGACGCCTGGTACCGGGTGCAGGCCTGCAGCAATTCAGCGATCGGGTACTTTTTATTGAGTGGCACCAGGTTGTCGCGCAGCGCGTCTTGCGGCGCATGCAGCGACACCGCCAGCGCCACCGGACAGTCCTTGGCCAGCCTGTCGATCATGGGCACCACGCCGGATGTCGACACCGTCACCCGGCGGCGCGACAGACCGTAGCCATGGTCGTCCAGCATGACCCTCAAGGCGGGCAGCAATTGCGAATAGTTCTGCAAGGGTTCGCCCATGCCCATCATGACAACATTGGAAATCACACGCTCTTGCCTGCCCAGGTGCTGGCGCAGGAAATGCTCGGCAAACCACAGCTGGGAAATAATTTCGCCGGTGGTGAGGTTACGGCTGAAGCCCTGGTGCCCGGTCGAGCAAAAACGGCACCCCACGGCGCAGCCGGCCTGGGATGAAATGCACAGGGTTCCCCGATCCGTTTCGGGAATGAAAACAGCCTCTACGATGTCGCCGGCGCCGACATCGAACAGCCATTTGACGGTGCCATCAGCCGAGTCATGGCGGGACACCACTTTCGGTCCCTGGATGTGGGCTGAACCTGCAAGTTTTTCGCGCAGGGACTTGGCCAGATCTGTCATCTGCCCAAAATCGGAGGCGCCTTTTTGATGGATCCAGCGAAACAGCTGGGTTGCGCGAAAGCGCTTTTCGCCGAGCCCCTGGCAAAAGACGGCCAAGCCCTCCAGATCGTAGTCAAGAAGGTTGGCAGTCATCGCAGGGGGCGACAGGCTGGACCGCCCCAGGCAAGCGACGACCCTGGCGGGGAGTAGCAAGGCGTGGGGGGCAGCATGATTAACGCGAGTAAATATTCATGCCCGGGAAGAAGAATGCAACTTCCGCGTTGGCGGTTTCGACTGCGTCCGAACCATGGACGGCGTTGGCGTCGATGCTGTCGGCGAAGTCGGCGCGAATCGTGCCGGCAGCAGCCTTCTTGGGATCTGTCGCGCCCATCAGGTCGCGGTTCTTCAGGACGGCGCCTTCACCTTCCAGCGCCTGGATCATCACCGGGCCGGAAATCATGAACGACACCAGGTCCTTGAAGAAGGGACGCTCCTTGTGCACAGCGTAGAAAGCCTCGGCCTCGCCCCGTGAAAGGTGCGCCATTTTGGCCGCCACGACTTTCAGGCCGGCGGCCTCAAAACGCGCGTAGATTTGGCCAATCACATTTTTTGCAACTGCGTCGGGCTTGATGATGGAGAGAGTGCGTTCGATCGCCATGAATTTTCCTTAACCTTGGATTTTTAAATGATTCAGAAACTGAATACAGCCTCTGATTTTAACCTGCGGGCTGATGTGTTCGGATCAACCCTGTGAAGTAAAGTGCTTCTGGCGCGCTCAACGATTTCCGCCACGGTTACCACCACCGCCACCGCCACGATTGCCGCCTCCGCGGTTTCCACCCCCGCCACCGCCGCCACGGCGCTGCCCCCCACCGGCACCGCCCATGCCAGATCCCCCGCCGCCGCCACTGCGGCGTTGCCCCTGGCCTTGGCCCTGACCTTGCCGCTGCCGCGTGAAGGTATCCGCACCGATATAACCAAAAGATGTTTTCATCGGATCGGGCTGCTGGGCACCCCCCGCGCTTTTGTCGCTCCGGTCCCCACGGTCATCGCGCCGCTTTGGTCCCTGCGGACCATTTCCCGCAGCCTGTCCAAAGCGAGGGGGCGAACCGGGGTTACCCCCCTGCCCGCGACCTTTCCCTCCGCGGCGCCTGTTGCCCCGGGGGACGGAGTCCATCCGGTGCAGGGGCGGCTGCAGATCATTGGGCTCCTGCTCAGCATCGGCATCGGCGGGTTGAAAGTCATCGGCTTGCCCGCTATCGGGGGCCGGCAGGCGCCCGCGGTCTCCGCGCGAGCGCTCATTTCGGCGAGGGCCGCGGCCTGGGCGGGATTCGCCACCTTCGTCGCCGCGAGAATGACCCGGGTGTTTGGGCGCGCCCCGCGGATCCGCCCGGGATTCAGAGCGGGTCACCGCATTGGTCAGCGCCCAGATATCCCGCTCGTCCAGTTCGACGAATGCGCCCCGCTTCAGTCCGCGCGGCAACAGCATGGCGCCGTACCGGATC
The DNA here is from genome assembly GCF_056401235.1 of Polaromonas sp. P4_F9. Lineage (NCBI taxonomy): Bacteria > Pseudomonadati > Pseudomonadota > Betaproteobacteria > Burkholderiales > Comamonadaceae > Polaromonas > Polaromonas sp. P4_F9. Next base: position 67,017 of record NZ_JBFUJT010000027.1, read on the forward strand.
CGGATGAGACGGCTTACCGCGTGACCCACCGCCTCGAACATGCGCCGAACCTCACGATTGCGCCCCTCGGATATGGTGACCCGATACCAGCAATTGGCCCCCTCGCCGCCACCGGCCTCGATGGAGCTGAACTGTGCCACGCCATCGTCCAGGGTCACGCCTTCCAGCAGGCGTTTTTTTTCCTCGTTGCTCAGCGCACCCAACACCCGCACCGCATATTCGCGCTCCAGCCCAAAGCGGGGATGCATCAGCTTGTTGGCCAGTTCGCCCGAACTCGTTAACAGGAGCAGGCCTTCGGTGTTCAGGTCAAGGCGCCCCACGGACTGCCATTTGCCCTGAAACAATTTGGGCAAGCGCCGGAACACCGTGGGCCGGTTTTGTGGATCATCGTGCGTCACCACCTCTCCGCTGGGCTTGTGATACGCAATCACGCGGGGCGGCGGCGGGTCAATTCGCACGCGTATGGGCTTGCCATTGACCTTGACGGTGTCGCCAAACTGGATGCGCTGCCCGATGTGGGCCGGCTCGGCATTGACCGAAATGCGCCCCTCGAGAATAAGCTGCTCCATCTCCAGGCGGGAACCCAGCCCGGCTTGCGCCAGCACCTTGTGCAACTTGGGGGTTTCAGGCTGAGGTGACAGCACGCGCTTGGGCAACTCCAGCGCCACATCGTCTTCATCAGCGTCAAACTGCCCTGTCACCACGTCCTCGAAGCGGATGGTGTTGGCCGCGGGCGGCACCGCGGGTTGTCCGGCGGCAGGCGCCGGCGCTGACGCGACCACCTTTTCCGCGGGGTTCTCAGCCATCAAATCAGGAGCAGGAGCGTCCTGCGCAGGCTTTTCCAGCGCGACAGGTTTGTTTTCGTCTTCGTCCGGAGGGGTGGACGGGAGATCGGGAGCCGGGTGGTCTTGTGGATTCATGCTTTTACATTCATGCGTAGGGATCGCTGGCGGTCCGGTCGAGGGGCTCGGGTTCAGAAAGCTCACCGGCATCCTCCGCCGAAGCCTCCAGGGCCTCCGAAATGGCCGGACTCAGTTCCAGCACGGCTGCCTCATCGCCGGCGAGCTCAAGTACGGCTTCGCCTTGCGCCTCTGACGTCTCTGACAACAATGCGGGCTCTGCACTGCCGAGCTCAAATTGTTCGAGCATGGCAACCTGCCCTGCCGTACTGTCCATGGCAGGCAGCTGATCCAGCGACTCAACGCCCAAATCATCGAGAAACTGCCTGGTCGTCGCATAAAGCGCTGGCCGGCCCACGGTTTCCCGGTGGCCGATCACCTCCACCCAACCGCGATCCTCCAATTGCTTGAGGATCATGCTGTTGATGGTGACGCCGCGAATGTCTTCCATGTCACCACGCGTCACGGGTTGCCGGTACGCGATGATGGCAAGCGTTTCGAGCGTGGCCCGGCTATAGCGGGGTGGTTTTTCCGGATGAAGCCTGTCCAGGTATTCGCGCATCTGCGGCCGGCTCTGAAAGCGCCAGCCGGTCGCGACATGAACGAGTTCCACGCCCCGTCCTGACCAGTCGTTCTGCAGGTCTTCAAGTACCAGCTTGAGGCTGTCGGCGGTCAATACCCCGTTAAACAGCACGCCCATTTCACGCAAAGGCAGCGGTTGCTGCGCGCAAATGAGTGCTGTTTCTAGGACGCGCTTCGCATCCGTCGTATTCATGATTGGTCGTTCCGAAAAAAGGCGGGGAAAAGCGCTCGTTGGCGCATTGCATCCATGCGCAACCTCCTTGTCAGGGGCGCCATGTTGCGGGTAGCTGAAAACTACGAACTTTGATTGTATATCAGGCCCACATTTTCCATGGCTGCCTGCAAATCAGCGGGTGGCGGCGATCTGAACTCCATCGGGGCACCGGTCATGGGGTGGTCAAACGCCAGCCTGCATGCGTGCAGCGCTTGGCGCTCCAGCCCCGCAGCAGCCGCCCCGCCGTACAGCCCGTCGGATATCAAGGGATGGCCCAGAAGCGCCATGTGCACGCGAATTTGATGGGTACGGCCGGTATGCAGCTTGCACTTGACCAGACAGTGACGCTCTCCGTTTTGCAGCAGGGACACCACCGTCAAGGCTGCCTTGCCGGCGTTTTTTTCCAGGTCAACGGCGGCCATGCGCAGGCGGTTGCGGGGATCCCGGCCGATTGCCGCGTTCACCTCCCGGGTCCGTGCTCCCTGCCATGTGCCATGGGCCAGCGCAATATATTCCCTGCTCACGCTCCGGGCGGCGATCATGCTCACCAGCTGATCCATCGTCTGTCTCTGGCGGGCGACCACCATCAGCCCGCTGGTATCTTTGTCGAGGCGATGCACGATGCCGGCGCGCGGCAAAAAAGACGCCTGGGGGTCATGCGCCAGCAAGCCATTGAGCAGGGTACCGCTCCAGTTACCGGGTGCGGGGTGCACCACCAGCCCGGCCGGCTTGTCTATCACCAGCAGGTACGGGTCTTCAAACACGATGTCCAGCGCCATGACTTCCGGCTTGAATGCCTGGCTTTGAGGCGTAGGCCGCAGCTCAATGACGAGCTCGTCGCCGGCCTTGACCTTGGCCGATGGCTTGGTGACGGCCCGGCCGTTGAGCTGCACAACGGCTGCTTCGATCAACTGCTGCAGGTAGCTGCGGGAGAACTCGGGCACAATATCCGCCAAAGCCCGGTCAAGACGGGCGCCATGGCTCCCGGCGGGGACCATCACCCGCCGCAACTCGAGTTCGGCGCTGCCATCTACCTCCTCCTGAGCTTCATCAGAGAGGCCATTGGCCGCAATAGCGCCCGATATAATCAATTTGCTTTGTTCAGAATCAGTCATCTAGAAGGTCGATCGCAATGTTTTCCACCAAATTATCGGTTGTTCCCAATGCATCGCCGCTTGCTGCAGCCGTTTGCGCGCTGTCTTTTCTTCTAATTGCGGGATGCTCCACCACGCCAGAGCCGGATAAAACGGCCACATGGAGCCCTAACAAGATTTACGCCGAGGCCAAAGACGAAGCCAGCTCAGGAGCCTACGACAAGGCCATTCCCCTTTACGAGAAGCTGGAAGGCCGGGCGGCCGGTACCCCCTTGGCGCAGCAAGCCCAGATTGAAAAAGCCTATGCCCAGTACAAGGGCGGTGAGCAGGCGCAGGCGATTGCAACACTGGACCGGTTCATGAAACTGCACCCGGCCAGTCCCGCCCTGGATTACGCGCTGTACCTCAAAGGTCTGGTGAACTTTAACGACAATCTCGGCCTTTTCACGTTCATCTCGCGCCAGGATTTGTCAGAGCGCGATCAGAAAGCAGCCAAGGAATCATTTGAATCGTTCAGGGACCTGGTGAACCGTTTCCCGGACTCGCGCTACACGCCCGATGCACGCCTGCGCATGGCCTACATTGTGAATTCACTGGCGCAATCTGAAGTGCACGTGGCCAGGTACTACTATTCCCGTGGCGCCTACGTGGCCGCCATCAATCGGGCCCAGACCGCCATCGCGGATTACCGCGACGTTCCCGCGCTCGAGGAGGCCACTTATATCCTCTACAAATCCTACGATGCGCTGGGCATGGTTGAGCTGCGCGATGACATGCGACGCATCATGGAAAAGACTTATCCCCAGAGCCAGTACATGAGCAAGGGCTTCAAGTCGATAGACAACCCGTGGTACAAATTCTGGTAAGGGCCTCCAGCCTTTCCATTAATTCCTGCTCCGATGCCAGGCGCTGCATCGGCGGAAGCGCCCTCAGCAAACGCCGCCCGTAGCCCATGGAGGCCAGGCGGCCATCGCACACCACCAGGATGCCCTGGTCGGTTTCCCGCCTTATCAGTCGCCCCGCGCCCTGCTTGAGTGCCACGGCGGCTTCCGGCAGAAAGTAGTCATTGAAGGCACTGCGCCCCTGGGATTCGAGTAGTTTGGAGCGGGCTTCTGCCAGAGGATCGTTCGGCGGAGGAAAGGGCAGCTTGTCGATGATGACAAGCTGAAGTGCATCACCAGGGACGTCAATGCCCTCCCAGAACGACGCCGACGCCACCAGTACACAGCCCCGCCGTCCTTGGGTGTTGCCTTCCCGGAAGCGTTCTATCAGCACCCGCTTCGGCATGGCCCCCTGGACAAGCACTTCCATGTCGCCCGAATGCTCGAAAGCGAGTTGAAGCGCCTCCCCAATCGTCCGCAAAGCCCGCAGGGTGGTGGTCAGCACCATGGTGCGCCCGCCCAGCTGGCGCGCCCACACGGCTGCAGATTCCGCCACCTTCGCTGTATGGGACGGATCGCCCGGTTTGGGGAAATTTTGCGGAACATACACCGCCGCCTGCCGTTCATAGTCAAAAGGACTGCCAACCCTCAATACTTGCGCCTCGGTCAGCCCGCAGGGCTGGGTGAACCAGCTCAGCTTGTCATCATCGCCCAGCGTCGCCGAGGTAAATATCCAGGATTTCGCGCCCTCCCCGCCTGCCCCCAGCACCTTGCTCTTCACGGCCTTCGAAATATCCAGCGGCGACTCGACAAGCCGCAATTGCGTGCCCACATCGACCCATCGAACACAGCCGGGCTCGCAGGCCTGAACAAAGCTTTCAGCACGCGCAGCCAGCTCTGCGCCACGCTCATGCAGGCGGCCAAAGTCGGGGGCAATCTCGCCGACCCTATCCAGTGCGGCGCAGGCCTGCACGCAGGACGCATGAACCGCGGCCAGGGCCTCGTTCCAGCCGGAAGCGTCCAGCCCCTCAGGCGTTTCGGTCGTCCAGCGCAGCTTGGTCCCCGGGTACTGCTTGCCGGCGCACAGGCGCAGCTCGCGGGCGGCCTGCTCGGTGGCGCCTACAACCTGCTGCCAGTCCACAAGGCCCCGGGCGAGCTGCAGCCCGGCTGCCAGCATGTCGCGGGAAAAGTCCAGTAATTGACCCGTCGTGAGGTTTCGCCCCAGAAACTGCACGCCGGTCTCGTTTAACTGATGCGCTTCATCAAAGATTGCAATGCGCACGGACGGCAACAGCTCGGCCACACCCGACTCGCGGACAGCCAGATCGGCAAAAAACAGATGGTGGTTGATGACGACCACATCCGCCGCCATGGCCTCCCTGCGGGCAAGGTTCACATGGCAGGCACGAAAACGCGGACACTGCGCGCCCAGGCAGTTCTCCCGGGTTGACGTCACCAGCGGAATCACGGGCGAACGCTCATCCAGGCCCGGAAGCTCCGCCAGATCACCCGTTCGCGTAGCCTGCGACCATTCTTCAATTTTTGCCAGCGCGCGCATTGAAACGCCCTGGGGCAGATGAGCGTCCTGGCGAGCCATCTCCATGCGATGCAGGCACAAATAGCTCCCCCGTCCCTTGAGCAGCGCCGTACGAACCGGCAACCCAAGCGCCTCAACCAGCCGGGGCAAATCGCGGCCAAACAGCTGGTCCTGCAAGGCCTTGGTTGCCGTCGACAGCAGCACCCGTTCACCGCTCAGCAAAGCCGGAACCAGATAGGAAAATGTTTTACCCACACCGGTGCTGGCCTCCACCACGAGGGGATACGCGCCTTCAATCGCGCGGGCGACCGCCAGCGCCATTTCGGTCTGGCCGCTACGCGGCACGAAATGCTCGGCAGCGCGCGACAAAACGCCCTCTGGGGCGAAAGCCTCTTCCACTTCAAACAGGAGATTCATCAGGCGGGCTCGGGAGGGTCCAGGGAGGATTCGAGCTGCGAGATCTGGTCACGAAGCAGCAGGCGGCGTTTTTTCAGGCGCCTGAGCAAAAGCTCGTCAATGGGCAGGGTATGCACCGCCAGGTCAAGCAGGGCATCCAGGTCCGCATGCTCGATTTTGAGTTCGATCAGCTGCCGTTCCGGGGAATGTAAATTTATGTCCAAGGTTTTTTGTCCGTACGCGCTGCTTCATCTGATAATACGTCGATTGAGGCCATAAATCGAGTCTTGGCGACTTGAACAATCAAACGATGTCCAAAGGTTATCGAATCACCGCATCCACCGGAATCCATAAGGGCGACCGGGACTATCAGCAAGACCAGGTCAACCTGTATACCCACGCTCGTGTTCCGGGTTGCATGCTGGGCGTAGTGGCTGACGGCATGGGCGGACGAAGCGGCGGGCGCAAAGCCTCCGACCAGGTCATGCTGACTGCCAAGCAGCTTTTTGAGCGCTATGCACCGGACGTTGATGATGCGCCCTCCATGCTCAAGCAGATCATTGAGGAGGCTCATCTTGTCATCAAGCTGACGGCGCTCTCTGCCGAACAGGAGCCGCACAGCACGCTGGCAGCTTTTGTCATCAATCCTGGCGGAGACTGCCACTGGGCCCATACCGGTGACTCGCGGATTTACCACTACCACGGCAACAAGCTGATCCACAGAACAGTGGATCATTCATACGTTCAGACACTGGTCGACAAAGGTGAAATTACCGAAGAGGAGGCCAATGTCCATCCGCAATCCAACATATTGATGGGTTGCCTGGGAACAGAAGAATCACCTCCCATCACCCTGCACTTCATTCCGCAATTGCGCCCGGATGACGTGTTGCTTGCATGCAGCGATGGGGTATGGCACTACTTCAGCAACAGTGAAATCGGATCGGCTTTGTCCATGCTATCGCCACGCGAAGCGACCGAGTTCCTGATTCAGAAAGCCAGATCACGCGCCCGGGGCGGTGGCGACAACCTGTCGCTGGTGATCGTCAAGCTCGAACCGTTGGGCCAGTAAAAGGCTGCGTTACCTGGCGCGGCCCGGCGTGATGCGCAGGACCGCAGACCTTACTCAGGCAGGGGCAGGGATTTGGCAGGAGGCTTGGTCCGCTTGAGCTGGTCGCTTTCGTGCTGGGCCCGCCGCTCCCGGGCTTCCTTCTGACGTGCATCGAATTTTGCTGCCTCCTCGGCGGCAGCCGCCTGCTTGTCTGTACGGGCCTGTGTTTTTTGCTGCTTGTTTCCGAGTTTGTTCGCGCTGGCCTCGCTGCTGGCTTTTTCGCCAGCCTGGACAGTGGCCCGGTTTTGCTGTTTCTCTTTTTCCCGCGCCTGCCGTGACTGGTAGTCCTCCAAGGCCTTGGCGCGCCGGTCTGCGGCTTCCTGCTGCTTTTCAGGTGATGATTTTTCTTCAGTCTTCCGGATCTGCTCCGCGCCCTTGATCCTTCGCTCCTCATCATTGAGCAAAATCTCCTGCCGCCGAAGGTCCGCCATTGCCGCGCGCCGGCGAGTATTGACATCACGCAGACAGTTGTTGACGGCAAACTTCTTGTAGCACGCGGCATCTTCCGTCGAAAAACCCGCCTCCAGCCTGGTCCGCTCCGCGCTGATTCTTTCGCGTTCCGAATCAATGCTGCCAACCCGCGCCGGAACGGGCGCTTGCGCTTGCGCGAACGCAAACGTACTCAATGACGCAACCAGGAATACAACAAGCAATTTTTTCATGTGAGTGAGGTGTCGACGTCTCTTCTTTCCAGGGCCAGAAACTCCATGGATTGCATTTCGCCCAGTCGCGAGACAGTGCGGGGAAATTCATGCACCAAAGGCCCTTCGGTGTATAACGCCTCGGGCGCAACGGCGGCTGACATAATCAACTTGACGCGCCGGTCATACAGCACATCCACCAGCCAGGTAAAGCGCCGCGCCTCGGAGGCCATCCTCACAGGCATGTGGGGCACATCACTCAACAGCACCGTGTGGAACTGCGTGGCGATCTCCAGGTAATCGTTCTGCGAGCGGGGGCCGCCACAGAGGGTCTTGAAATCAAACCACACCACCCCTCCGGCCTTTCGCCGGGCGTGGATCTGCCTCGACTCAATGTGCAGCACCGGGCTTTCATCGTGTGATTCTGCCAGACGGTTAAAGGTTTCCGTCATCTCGGCATCTGCTTGGGGCCCCAGCGGCGTGTGATACAGCTTGGCCTGCTCCAGCGTACGCCGTCGGTAGTCTGTTCCGTTGTCGACACTGATCACCTCCAGTTTGGCTTTCAGCAGACCGATAGCGGGAAAAATGCGGTCGCGGTGCAGGCCGTGGGGATAGAGTTCGTCCGGATGGAAATTGGAGGTTGTCACGAATCCCACACCATTGTCGAACAGCGCCGCCAGCAGCCGATGAAGAATCATGGCATCGGTGATGTCCGATACATGGAACTCGTCAAAACAAATCAGGCGGTAGCGTTTGGCGATGCGCTTGCCCAACTCATCGAGCGGATTGACCGTGCCCTGCAAGTCCTGCAGCTCACGGTGCACCTCGCGCATGAACTCGTGAAAATGCAGGCGGATTTTGCGCCTCAGCGGCACCGCGCCATAAAAGCAGTCCATCAGGAAACTCTTGCCCCGACCGACTCCCCCGTACATATAAACACCGCGGGGAATATCGGGCCGGTTGATCAGCTTCTTGAAGGCGTTCGAGCGCTGCTCCTTGAACGCCGCCCATTCAGCCGCACAGCGCTCCAGGGCATCGATCGCACGCAACTGGGCCGGGTCACTCGTATAACCCCGCGTTGCGAGTTCAGCCTCGTAGGCCGAGCGCACCAGCTGTGTCACCGGTCTGGTACCCAGGCCGTCAGAAGTTCAGGGTACGCTTATCCACTGCCAGTGCCGCCTCTTTCGTGGCCTCGCTCAAGGATGGATGGGCATGGCAAATACGCGCAATGTCTTCGCTGCTGGCGCGAAACTCCATGGCGACCACACATTCGGCAATCAGTTCGCTGGCAAACGGCCCCACAATATGCACGCCCAGGATTTCATCCGTTGCGGCATCAGCCAGCATCTTGACCATGCCGGTGGTGTCGCCCAGGGCGCGCGCGCGGCCATTGGCCATGAAGGGGAAGGTACCTGCCTTGTATGCACGCCCGGCGGCCTTCAACTGCTCTTCGGTTTGGCCAACCCATGCGATTTCCGGGTTGGTGTAAATCACCCAGGGAATGGTATTGAAGTTGACGTGGCCGTGCTGGCCTGCAATGCGCTCTGCCACTGCAACGCCTTCCTCCTCGGCCTTGTGCGCCAGCATGGGGCCGCGCACCACGTCGCCGATGGCCCATACATTCGGCAAATTCGTCTTGCACTCATCATCCACCACGATGGCGCCGCGATCGTCGAGCTTCAGCCCAACCGTTTCAGGCGCCAGGCCGATGGTGTTGGCAACCCGGCCAATCGAGACGATCAGCTTGTCCACATCGATTTTCTGGGCCTGGCCCTTGGCATCCACATAGGCCACGGAGACACCGTTTTTACCCGACTTGACCTCGCCCACCTGGACGCCCAGTTCAATCTTGAGGCCTTGCTTGACGAAGGCCTTGTGCGCCTCTTTGGCGATCTGCTGGTCAACCGCACCCAGGAAGGTGGGAAGGCCTTCCAGAACCGTGACCTCAGCACCCAGACGGCGCCAGACGGAACCCATCTCGAGGCCGATCACGCCGGAACCGATCAGACCGAGCTTTTTGGGTACGGCACCGATGCGCAGCGCGCCGTCGTTCGACAAAATATTCTCTTCGTCAAAAGGCGCGCCAGGCAGCGCGCGGGCATTCGAACCCGTGGCCACAATGATGTGCTTGCCAGAAAGCGTTTCTTCCGCAGCGCCCGCGACCTTGATGTCGTAGAGACCGTCCTTGGCAGCGGCAAAGGAGGCGCGGCCATGGAAGAAGGTGACCTTGTTCTTCTTGAACAGGTAAACGATGCCGTCGTTGTTCTGCTTGACGACCGTGTCCTTGCGACCAACCATCTTGGCCAGATCCAGGCTCAGGCCCTTCACTTCAATGCCATGGTCGGCGAAGTGGTGGCCGGCCTGCTCGTAATGCTCGGACGATTGCAGCAGGGCCTTGGACGGAATGCAGCCTACGTTGGTACAGGTGCCACCGAGGGCAGGACCACCCTTGGCGTTTTTCCACTCGTCGATACAGGCGACGGTAAAACCCAGTTGGGCTGCGCGAATGGCAGCGACGTAGCCACCAGGACCGCCACCGATGACGATCACGTCAAATTGTTTGGACATGTTCTTTTTCCAGTAAATTGAAGGCAAGGCTGGCGGCAAGGCCGCGGCAGCCTGCCCTGACAGGTGTTAAATGTCGAACAGCAAGCGGGCCGGATCTTCCAGCGCTTCCTTCATGGCCACCAGGCCCAGCACGGCTTCGCGGCCGTCGATGATGCGGTGGTCGTAGCTCATGGCCAGATAGTTCATCGGGCGAACCACAATCTGGCCGTTTTCGACAACAGCCCTGTCTTTCGTGGCGTGCACGCCCAGAATGGCCGACTGCGGCGGATTGATGATGGGCGTGGACAGCATGGAGCCGAATACACCGCCATTGGAGATCGAGAACGTACCACCCGTCATCTCTTCAATGCCCAGCTTGCCGTCGCGCGCCTTGGCGCCGTATTCGGCAATCTTCTTCTCGATGTCGGCAAAGCTCATCTGGTCGGCATTGCGCAGGATCGGCACCACCAGGCCACGCGGCGAACCGACGGCAATACCGATATCGAAGTAGCCGTGGTAGACGATGTCATTGCCATCCACCGAGGCGTTCAACACCGGGTACTTCTTCAACGCATGGACTGCTGCCTTCACAAAGAAGCTCATGAAGCCAATCTTGACGCCGTGCTCCTTCTCGAATTTTTCCTGGAAACGCTTGCGCATTTCCATCACGGGAGCCATGTTCACTTCATTGAAGGTGGTCAGGATGGCGTTGGTGGACTGCGACTGCAACAGGCGCTCGGCAACACGCGCGCGCAGGCGGCTCATGGGCACGCGCTGCTCGGGACGTTCGCCCAGATCGGCGGATTTCACATTCGCCGCCACTTGAGGCAAAGAAGTGATTGGAGCTCCGGTAGGAATTGGGCTGGCAGCTACTGATTTAGTAGCACCCGCTGCCACTGCACCAAGAACATCACCTTTGGTGACGCGGCCGTCCTTGCCGGTCCCAGGCACAGAGCCGGCCGCCAGATTGCCATCGGCCATCAGTTTGGCAGCCGCCGGCATGGGCACACCAGCCATGGAGCCACCGGCTGCAGGAGCCGGCGCGGAAGCAGCGGCAGCTGCAGGCGCTGCTGCGGCGGCCGCAGCAGGTGCTGGCGCAGCCGCACCCGCGCCCGCCTTGCCCTCGGTATCAATTCTTGCGATCACCTGGTCCGACACCACGGTGCCGCCATCGGCCACAACCAGTTCGGTCAGCACGCCGGCAGAAGGCGCGGGCACTTCCAGCACGACCTTGTCGGTTTCGATTTCAATCAGGATTTCGTCGATGGCAATTGCCTCGCCGACTTTCTTTTTCCACTGCAGCATGGTGGCTTCTGCCACGGACTCGGACAGTTGGGGAACTTTGACTTCTACGATAGCCATTTTGATTCTTTCGAGTATGTTCTTGTGTTCTGCGGGTTCGCTATGACCCGGGTTCTTTACTTGGTCAGCACAAAGCCCTTGAGCTTGCCAAACGCGCCGTCGACCAGCGCTTTTTGCTGTTCCTGATGCAGGTACGAATACCCGGAGGCCGGCGAAGCCGAGGCAGCACGGCCCGAGTAGCCCAGCTTCTGGCCTTCGAACATGTTCTCGTGGATGTAATGCTGCACAAAGAACCAGGCGCCCTGGTTTTGCGGCTCGTCCTGGCACCACACAAGATCGGTGACATTCGGGTACTTTTTCAGCTCCGCCGCAAACGCCTTGTGCGGGAAGGGGTAGAGCTGCTCAACGCGCAAAATCACCACATCGTCAGCGCCCTTTTCTTCGCGCTTCTTGGCCAGGTCGTAGTACACCTTGCCCGAGCAGGCAATGATGCGCTTGACCTTGTCGGCTTTTTTGATGATCTCTTCCTTGTTCTCGGGAATGACCGTCTGGAAGCTGCCTTTGGTGAACTCGGACAGCGGTGACGTGGCATCCTTGTTGCGCAGCAGCGACTTGGGCGTCATGATCACCAGCGGCTTGCGCAGGTTGCGCACCATCTGGCGGCGCAACACGTGGAAGATCTGGCTGGCGGTCGTCGGCTGAACCACCTGCATGTTGGTGTCGGCAGACAGCTGCATGAAGCGCTCCAGGCGTGCCGAGCTGTGCTCGGGCCCCTGGCCTTCGTAGCCATGCGGCAGCATCAAGGTGATACCGTTGACGCGGCCCCACTTCACCTCACCGGAGGCGATAAACTGGTCAATCACGACCTGTGCGCCATTGGCAAAGTCGCCGAACTGCGCTTCCCAGATCACCAGCGTGTTGGGATCGTTGGAAGCATAGCCGTACTCAAAAGCCAGCACGGCTTCCTCCGACAGGATGGAGTCGATCACCACAAACGGGGCCTGGTTCTCGGCCACGTTCTGCAGCGGCACGTAGGTGCCGGTATCCCATTTTTCACGGCTCTGGTCGTGAATAACGGCATGACGGTGGGTGAAAGTGCCACGGCCGCTGTCTTCGCCCGACAGACGTATCGGGTAACCGCTGGCCACCAGCGAGGCAAACGCCATGTGCTCGCCCATGCCCCAGTCCACAGGGATATCGCCCCGGCCCATGGCCGCGCGGTCGTCATACACCTTCTTGACAAGCTGGTGCGGCGTCACGCTGGAGGGGATGGCGGTAATCCTGTCGGCCAGGCGTTTCCACTCGGCCATGGGAATGGCGGTGTCGCCCGCGTCAGTCCACTTCTTGCCCAGGTAAGGGGCCCAGTCGACTGCGTACTTGCTCTTGAAATTGGTCAGCACAGGGTCAAACGTGCTCTTGCCCGCGTCCAGCGCGGCGCGCGTGGCCTTGACCATATCGTCGCCCAGCGTCTCGCCCATACCCTGTGCAGACAGCTTGTCGGCATACAAACGGCGCGTGCCAGGATGCTGTGCAATCTTCTTGTACATCAGCGGCTGGGTCAATGCAGGCGTGTCCTGCTCGTTGTGGCCCAGCTTGCGAAAGCAGATGATGTCGAGGACGACGTCTTTCTGGAATTCCATGCGGAACTCCAGCGCCAGCTGGGTAGCCAGCACTACGGCCTCCGGGTCATCACCATTGACGTGCAGCACCGGTGCTTCAATCATCTTGACTACATCGGAGCAGTACAGCGTGGAGCGGCTGTCACGCGGATCGCTGGTGGTAAAGCCGATCTGGTTGTTGATCACGATGTGAACCGTGCCGCCCGTGAAATAACCGCGGGTTTCGGCCAGCGCCAGCGTTTCCATGACAACGCCCTGCCCTGCAAAAGCGGCGTCGCCATGCACCAGCACTGGCAACACCTGCAGGCCTTTCGGATCAGCACGGCGGTCCATGCGGGCGCGCACCGAACCTTCCACCACGGGATTCACGATTTCGAGGTGCGAGGGATTGAATGCCAGGCTCAGGTGCACCGGGCCACCGGGGGTGGTCACGTCGGAGCTGAAGCCCTGGTGGTATTTCACGTCGCCGCTGGGCAGATCTTCAGGGGCGGTATGGTCAAACTCGGCAAACAGGTCAGCCGGCACTTTGCCCAGCGAGTTGACCAGCACGTTCAGGCGGCCACGGTGGGCCATGCCGATGACGATTTCCTGCACACCCTTGATGCCGCCCTGCTGGATCAGTTCATCCATGCTGGCAATGAAACTTTCGCCGCCTTCCAGCGAGAAACGCTTTTGGCCGACGTATTTGGTATGCAAAAAGCGCTCAAGGCCCTCAGCTGCGGTGAGCCGGTCAAGGATGTGGAGCTTTTTTTCCTTGCTGAGATTGGGTTTGCTGCGAATGGCTTCGAGCTTTTGTTGCCACCAGCGCTTCTGGTTCTGGTCTGTGGCGTACATGTATTCGGCGCCAATCGTGCCGCAATAGGTCTCGCGCAGCGCGTTGATCAGCTCGCGCAAGCTCATGGTGTCTTTGCCGAAGAAGGTGTTGCTGGTGTTGAACACCGTTTCCTGATCGGCATCGGTGAAGCCGTAGAAGGACGGCTCCAGCTCGGGAATCTTGTCTCGCTCGGCGCGCTTCAAGGGGTCGAGGTTGGCCCAACGGGCGCCGACGTTGCGGTAAGCGGCAATCAGTTGCTGGGTGGCCGTGCGCTTGCGCCCCATTTCGGAGTCGGCCCCGCTGGCCTCCCCGACTTTGACCTGGCCCTGCTTGGCGCGTTCGGCAAAGGCGTTAACGACCGGCAAGTGCGGCACATCCTTGGCGTTGCTGCCGTCGACTGCGGGGACGTGTTGAAGTGCGTCGAAATATTCGCGCCAGTTGTCAGGCACGCTGCCCGGATTGGCGAGGTAGTTTTCGTACATCTCCTCGACATAAGGCGCATTGCCGCCGAAAAGATAGGTGTTGCCTTGATAGGCAGAATAGACAGATGCAGGTGTCTGCGAGCTGGAACTCATATCCGCTGACCTCCGTTTCCCTTAAGGAAACATTAGCTGGTTAAAGCTGGTTGATTAACCTTCCGCAACACGGCTGGACCGATTAGCGGATGCGACTGTGGCAGGAAGGGCCTTCAGAAACAGGCTAGATTGTGCCACCGAACTGCGGCGGCACCAAACCCGCGCCGTTTCTTTACCTAACGCGACGTTTTTTGAGGCGGATTTTGCGCGGGTGTCGCCGTTGTTTTAACGCGTCAGCGCGACTGCATCCCAAGGGGAGCCCCTGGCCGGAGCCCCGTTACAACCCCACCTGACCAAGCCCAGGGTTACCCGCAACGCCGAGCAGGTCGGGCGTGTTGGGCTTGACGGGCTCGATCACCTTTTGGGCCTTGAGATAGTGCTCGACCACCTCCCAGACGGGCGGCCCGGCATGTTTGCTGGCCTCGGCAACCGGCGCCCAACCCGCGACCTTGTAGGTTTTGCCGGCCTCGATCGGCTGGCCTTTCAGGCGCATGTTCTGGATGCGGGACCCCATCCTGGCCCCCGGCTCGCAGGTGTAGGTCAGCCCGCCCACCCGCACCATGTCACCGCCCTGCTGGTAATAAGGGTCGGGGTTGAACAGGTTGTCGCCCACGTCTTCCAGAATGGTTTTGATCGTTTCGCCGCGCATGTCTGTCAGGGTGGTCCACGGATAGGTGATCGCAGTCTGGTCCATCAGATGCTCACGCGTGATGGCCTGGCCGGGCAGCAACGAGGTTCCCCAGCGAAATCCGGGGGAAAAGGCGATTTCCGCCCCGCGCACGTCCATCAGGGCGTCAAGGATGAGCTGGTCAAAGGTGCCGTTGAAATTGCCACGGCGGTACAGCGTGCCTTCGGTCACGGCCAGTTTTTCCGACAACCGGGCCTCGTAAGGCGCCCGCACCCTCGAAATCAGCGCACTCATGGCGGAATCGGCCGGCAGCAGATTCGAAAATACCGGCAGCAGGCGGTAGCTGAAACCCCGCACTTGCTTGTCCTTCACGTCCAGATCCAGCACCCCCAGAAACTTGCCATTGCTGCCGGCATTGGTCACGATGGTCTGGCCGCCCGGGTTCTTGACAATGACGGGCACCGGCACGCCGTCGTGGGTATGCCCGCCCAGAATGGCGTCGATACCAGTGACGCGCGAGGCCATTTTCAGGTCCACGTCCATGCCGTTGTGGCTGAGCAGCACCACCGCCTGCGCGCCCTTGGCGCGTGCCTCGTTGACAGTTTCCTGCATCTCGCTTTCGCGGATGCCAAAAGTCCAGTTTGGCGTTTGCCAGCCGGGGTTGGCAATCGGTGTGTACGGAAAGGCCTGGCCCACGATGGCGACCGCCACGCCGTTCATCTCCCTGATCACATAGGGCTTGAACACCGGGTCGCCAAAGTCGCTGGTCTTGATGTTTTGCGCGATGAAGTCAACCCTGCCGGCAAAGTCCTGCTCGACGATTTTCTTGATGCGTTCCTCGCCATAAGTAAAGTCCCAGTGGCCGGTCATGATGTCCACGCCCAACAGCTTCGCGGCGTCCACCATGTCCTGGCCCTGCGTCCAGAGTGCCGTGGCGCTGCCCTGCCAGGTATCGCCACCATCCAGCAGCACGGCGCCGGGGCGGTCCGCCTTGAGCTGCCTGACCAGCGTGGCCAGGTGGGCAAAACCACCCACCTTGCCGTACTGGCGGGCGGACCGCTCAAAATTCAGGTAAGTGAAGGCATGCGCCTCGGGTGTGCCTGACTTGAGGCTGGCCGCTTTCAGCAGTTGCTCGCCCACCAGATGGGGTACCTGCCCGCGCATGGCCCCCACGCCCAGGTTGACGGAAGGCTCGCGGAAATAACTGGGCAGCAACTGGGCGTGGCAATCCGTCATGTGCAACAGGTGCACATTGCCGGAGCGCGGCAGGTTGTATAGATCACCGGCCTGGGCGGCGCTGGCCTCGCGTTGCAACGGAAAACCGGCGGCCAGCGCGGCGGCCATGACACTTGCAAATTCGCGGCGGGATAGATTCATGGCGTCAGGCATCCTGCCCGGAGCGTCGGGCACAGGTTGAAATTACTATCGATTTAATAGCTGGCTGCGCCCGCAGTTACCGGGCAGACAGCCTTAATGCCATGTGTTATTTGTTGACCGGCGATTGCGGATCCAGCAGCAGCGCCATCACGTCGCGAATCTGCTGCTCGCCCAGGATGGCCCCATGGCCAAACCGGGGCATGTCGGAACAGGCGTTGTAGGCCTTGGCGTTCCAGAGTTTGCCCCAGGTGTACTCAACGATGGGCTTACTGGCGGCGGCCGCCGGATCGCTCACGCCGCGCAGCTTGCCGTAGTTGTAGAGGCTCGGGCCGATCGAGCCAAATGAGAGTTCCGCCTTGCTGATCTGGTGGCAGTTGTAGCAGCTGCCGCCATTGGCTTCACCGGGCTTGTCGCTCCAGGTCAGGCCGCGCCCGTTTTGGGCAATTTTTTCGCCCTCGCTCCAGTTGCCGATAAATTTTCCGTCCGAGGGAAACTTCACCGTCTGCAGGTTGGCCTCTTCAATGGCTTTGGCCAGCTTTTCGTCGAGTGGTTTCCCGGCGGCGTCAGAACAGGCCTGGTTGGAGGCATCGAGCTTCAGCCGATCCAGCCTGGCAATACCCTGCTCGCGGAACGAGCCCTTCAGCACCTGCGCGGTGGCCTCATCCACCTCCTGCGACGTGGGCGCCATTGCGCAGCCGGCCAGCAGCATGGCAAAAGCGGTGCCGATTGCCAGCAAGACCAGCAAGGCCGGCTTTTTGTGTGTCTTGGTCATGTCTATCCTTCCGCCCGGTTTTTAACGCTTCAGCGCAGGAGCGGTGGAGGCACCGCCCTTGCTGTTCACACCCATGTACACGCCCAGCGCAATGGTCGCGTCGGAGGCGTAGCCCGGGAACGGAAAACGCTGCTGCCGATAGCAGTCATTCAGGCGGCGCTGCATGCTCCACAAATCACCGCTGGAAACACGGTAAGCCGGCCACGCCCCAAAACCCGTGCTGGCACCGGGCTCCCTGGTCAGGTTGGGCAGGTCCTGCAAACGCACACGCTTGTTGTCCTCCCCATGGCAGGACGCGCAAGAGAAGTC